>JBILUV010000245.1:0-5333 GCA_044370825.1 Burkholderiales bacterium
CCGCGAGAGCCCCGCGCGGTGGTCGAAGCAGACCTCAGCGGGCACGTTGATCGTTCGACGCCGTCAGTTTCACTCCATGCTCGCTGCGGAGTTTGTTCTGCTGACCTTGCCTAATTCCCGGCCACGCGCGCCAACTCCCGGTCGCGCCCGAAATGCATCATCAGAGGCGTCTGCGCCGCCTTGCGCGTGGTCCGCGCCGGCGGCGCGCCTACGACTGTCGCACCGCGCGATCCAACACCGCCGGTCGCCGCGACCGTGCGCTTCTGCGCGAACGCGCCGAGCTCCACGATGCTCACGAGTCCATCCGCATCGCGATCCACCTCGCGCGACTGCAGGCCGCGCAGCAGCTGCCCCGTGAAGAGCCCGTTGCCCACGCCATCGCTGTCGGCCGCGTACTCGGTGGCCTGCGCGGACGCATACAGGTGCAGCCCCACCTGCTTCGCGAGCGCGGCCATGCGCGCGTCGTAGAAGCCGGCTATGTTGCGGTCGAGCGCGCCCGACTGGCACGTGTCGAGCACGAGCAGCTGCGACCCCGCGCGAATGGACTTGGTGCGATCGAGGATGTCGACCGCTTCGACGAGGTTGGCCGGTTCGGCGCACGCGGCGTCGGCGCACCGGATGTCATGAGGCACCACGCCGAACACGCCTGATTTCGTCGTCGTGCCATGGCTCGCCACGAACCACACGAACGAGTCTTCCGGGCGCGCCTGCAACGCCACGTCGTCGAGCGCCGCAAGGATGGCCGTTCGCGTCGCCTGTTCGTCGAGCAGTGCGCCGCCGCCCGGCCCGCCCACGACGTGGATGTTCTCCGCCTTGAAGAGGCCGCGTGCGCGAGCCTCGTATTCGCGCAGGAAGTCCTGCGCGTCCTTTGCCGCATTCGTGAGCGTGCCGAATGCCTGCTGCTGCGCGGCAAAGCGGTTAATGCCCACCGCCACCACCCACAGCCGCGGCTCGCGCTTGGGCAACGTGCTGATGAAGCGCGCCGCCGAGGTGCGGCCCTGCATCGTGTTGTTGCCGTTGAAAGCCATCACCGACACTTCGTTCTCGGCGCCGGGGATGATCTCGATCTCCACTTCGCCCTCGCATGCCGCACCGCGGCGCGCGCACACTGCTTTCGCGCCGCCCTCGCCCGCGCGGCCGGACACCACGAGCTTGCCGTTGTGGAACACGCGCACTTCGCCGATGCCGCCGCCCGCGTCGGGCACCGTGAACCGCGCGCGCGCGGTCGTCGCCTGCGCGGCGCGCGCGGCATCCTGCAGCGCTACCTTCACGTCGCGAGGCGGGGGTGCCGCGAGCGCGGTGGCGAACGTGACACCCCCCGTGCCCGCACGCAGTTCCTTGCCCGCGAGGCGCTCTCGCACGATGTCGGGGCGATAGAACACGTCCCAGAAGTCCGACGCGCCGTACACAGCGCCCTGGTAGTTCACGTTCACCGCCTCGGCGGCCGCGTAGGACGACGCGTTGAAGTAACCCTCGGGCGTGATCACGAGCCAGTCTTCCTTGCCCACGGGGATGAAGCGGCCGAGCTCGAAGCCGTCCGCGAAACGCCATAGGCGCAGGCTCTTGTCGCCGCCGGCGGTGTAGAAAAGGCGGCCGTCGGGCGAGAAGCCGGCGTCCTGCACGTTCGTGCCGCCGAAGGTGCGAGGCGCGGCGCTGCCGCTGTCGAGCGACCAAACGAGCGCGCCGTTGAAATCGCCCGAGATGGCGAGCCAGCGCCCGTCGCGGCTGGGCCGTACGTTGTACACGCGGCGCGGCGCCTTGAACGTTGCGCGCTGAGCGCCCGAAGCCACGTCCCACACGCGCACCCCGCCGTCTTCGTCGGCGGTAACGAGCAGGCGCCCGTCTTCGGTGAACGCAGCCGCAGATGTGTTGGCCTCGTGGCCCTCGAACGTGCGCGAAACAGCGCTCGTCGTGGGGTTCCACAGCACCACCTTCTTGTCCACGCACGCAGCTACCTGGCGGCCCGAAGACGCTACGGCCATGCAGCCGGTGAACACGTCGAGCGCGAGCTTGCCCAGCGGCTTGCGCTGCGCGACGTCGTAGGCGTGGAGGACGTCCCCGTTCACGCGGCCGAGCACGCGGACAGGGAAGAACACGAGCGTGGCAAAGTCGGGTGTGATCGCAGCCTCGTGCGGCTCGGGCACGGTGAAGGCGCCGAGCTTGCGCTTCTCCTCTGCGTCCCACTCGTCGTAGGTGGCCGTCTCGTCCTTCTCGTTGCGGCGCGACCGCAGCAGACGCGGCACGTCCGCGACGAAGCTGCCCCACTCGAGGATGCCTTCGGACGTATCCGTCACCAGCGCGCGCGCATTCGCGATGTCCCACACCGTCGCACGGTGGTCTTCGCCGAGCGTGAGGATCCGGCTCGCGTCGGGCGTGAAGCGCACGCCAAACTGAAACGCGCCGCGCGAGACGAAGCCCGGGCGTTCCGCCCCCGTGTCGACGGCCCACGCGTGGATGTCGGGGGCCGACGAGATGAAGATCTCGGCGCCGTCAGGAGACACTTCCGCCGCATGCGTGGCGCGGCCCTCGAAGCGCTTAAGTTCACGCACTTGCGGCAGGGACCAGGTGATCGCGCGGTCGAACGCGGTGGTAAGGAGTCGGCCACCAGGAAGGTAGGCGATCTTGACCACGCCGTGCTCGTTGGTGGTGGCGCGCCAAGGTGTCGTCGTTTCCGCATCGCCAGGTTTCCAGAACCGCACGTGTCCGTCCCACGTGCCGATGGCGATGCTGCCGTCGGGCCCCCACGCGAGCGCCGTCACCTTCTCCTCGCGCCGGTTGCCGCGACGTTCAGCATCCGCCACACTCACGAGCACCACGCTCAGGTCGGTGCCCACCGCCACCTGCTTGCCATCGGGCGACCACGAGAGCGCCGTGAGCGGCAGCGCCGACGCGCGGTGCGAGCGCAGCATCGTGGCCGTCGCGACGTCCCAGAACACCACGTGAGTCGACGTGCCGGCCGTGGCGAGGATGCGGCCGTCCGGCGAGAACGCGACCTCGCCCTGCGAGTGTTTCGCTGTCACCGCCGTTTCGAGCTTGCGCGCCGCGCCGTCGCGTGCGGAGATGAGGTAGAGGTCGCTGCCGTGGTCGGAGGCGGCAAGCCATTTGCCGTCGGGCGTGACCGCGACCTTCGCCGGCAGGAAACCCGCGGGCATGTCGAGGCGCCGCAGCATGCGGCGGCTGGCCACATCCCAAGCGATGATCGCGTTGGAGTCCACCGAGAACATCACCTTGCCGTCGGCCGTGAAAGCGAGGTCGCCCGTGGAATGCACGTGGCCGGACTGCAGGCTGACCACGGGCACGTCCTGCGCACGGGGCGCGACGGCCGTGAAAAGAATGATGAGAGAGACGAGGAAGCGGAAGAAGCGGAAATGGGTCACGCGGGTACTGCTTGGGCTCGGTGCGTCCCGCGAAGCATAGCGCGGCGCTTCATGCCGGCTTTCTCGCCATGACGAAGAAGAACCCCGTGCCCGCCGCAAGCGCCAGCATCGTGAAGCCCACGCGATAGCTGCCCGTGGCGTCCGCAAACGCGCCCGCCACCACCGGCCCCGCGACCTGCCCGAGCGCGATGATGAAGGCCGAAACGCCCATGATCATGCCGATGGCCTGGATGCCGAAGTAGTCGGTGCGGATGGCCTGCATGAAGGGGCCGCGCAGGCCCCACGAGAGGCCGTGCAGCAAGGATAGGCCGATGATCATCACCGGATGCACGACGTAGGAGAGCAGCAGCAGGCCCATGCAGTGGCCGATCATGCAGTGGCCGGGCACCTAGCGATTCTCCCAGCGGTCGCCCATGGTGGCGCCGAGCAGCAGGCCGCACACCTGCGCGGCCGTCATCAGCGTGATGAACAGCGATGCGTCCGTGACCAACCAGCCAAGGCTCTGCTTGATGTGCGAGATGGCGGGCACGTTCACCGCGGACAGGTCTTCACGCTGGCCATGCTCCTGGGCCGGCTGGAACCGTTGTCGGTGCTGGTGCTGCTCACTCCCTCGTTCTGGCGGCGGTGGTGGGCAGAGAGCGTCCCCCCGCCGCGGGGCCGGCAAGCGGCTGCAGGCCCCGAGTGAACCCGGGCGCGCGACTGTGCAAAGCTGCTCGCGACGCGTCGGGCCGAGCCTCGAGGCGCCTTGTCTGGCCGTGGAGGGAGGGCGAGACCCGGATGAAGCGGTGGTGTCGGTTTTGCCCAGAGCCTGTCGGGATTGCGGAGGGCGTTTGAATTTCCTATGCTATGGCGCATGACCTCGATGCTGGAAGACATCCTCTTCATCGGCAAGGCCGAGTCGCAGCGGCTGGAGTTCCGCCCCGCGGCGACCCGGCTCGTGCAGTTGTGCGAGCGCGCCACGGTCGAGAGCGCCCTGGGCAAGGGAACCAGCTTCATGATCGAGCTGCCTGTACGTGGCTAGCCTCGTACGCATCGCCGGCGCCGTGCTGTTCGTCGCCGTCGCGACGCTCGCGCAGGCCGCCGACGCCGATGGCTGCCGGCGCAGCCTCGACGAGGCGCTATCCAACCACGGCAAGTCGGTGGGCCGCCTCGCCGCCACGCGCGGGCTGCCCGACTACGCGCGCGAAGGCCGCGCGAGCCTTGCGGCCCTGCCGAAGGACGCGGGCACCGTGCTCCTGCTCTTCGATGCCGAGGGCAAGCGTATATGCGGACACGTCGTCGAGGCCGGCCAGGCAGTGCTGCGCTACGAGGCCGGCACTGTGGCCGCGCTCGATCGGCTCGAGGCCGAGTTCCGCGCCGCGCTGAAGATCGACACGCTGCAGGCGGCGCGCGCGCCGGCGCCGGCCCGCGGCCTGAGGGTCGTGTCAGCCGCGGCGAGCGTGGCTGCGCGTTCGCCCGCAGAGGCGGGCGCGAACCTCGGTCGCGCCATGTTCCCCGCGCCGGTCGCGTCGCGGCTCGAGGGCAAGCAGCGCCTGCTACTGGTGCCGACCATGAACCTCGGCACCCTGCCCTACGCAGCGCTGCAGCCCGAGGGCTGGAACGCGACGCTGGTCGAGCGCCTCGCCCACGTGGTGCTGCCGAACCTCTTTCATCGCCCCAAAGCGGAGATGGCCTGGAGCGGGCTCGGCGGCGACCGCGCGCTGGTGCTCGGCAACCCCGACCTGTCGCGCCACGCCGAATGGCGCTTCCCCGCGCTGCCCGGTGCCGAGAAGGAGGCGCGCCACGTCGCCAGCCGCATTCCCGGCTGGGCGTACTACGGCGAGAACGCGACGCGCGCGGCGATGCTCCAGCACCTCGACGCCAATGTCGTGTACATCGCGAGCCACGGCATCTCCGACCCGCGCAACCCGCTCGACGGCGGCTTCATCGCGCTTGCCGACGAACTGGTGACGCCGC
>JBILUV010000246.1:0-5327 GCA_044370825.1 Burkholderiales bacterium
AGGCGGTTCACAAACTCGCGGATCCGCAAAAGTACGACGCGATCGTGGTGACCAACCTGTGCGTTCCCACGGCATCGGGCGTCCCGCTGCAACTGCTGCCCAAACAGATCGACGGCGTGCGCATCATCGGCATCGATGTGCCGGGCTTCGGTGTGCCGACGCACGCGGAGGCCAAGGACATCCTGGCCGGCGCGATGCTGCGCTACGCGCGCGGCGAGGTCATGGACGGTCCGGTCCAGGCGCCCCGGGGTGGCCGCAGCGCAATGCCAACCGTCACGCTCCTGGGCGAGATGTTCCCTGCGGATCCCGTCGGCATCGGCCGGATGCTGGAACCCCTGGGCCTGGCGGCCGGTCCGGTCGTACCCACCCGTGAGTGGCGCGAACTCTACGCCGCCCTGGATGGTGCCGTGGTCGCCGCGGTGCATCCTTTCTACACCGCCAGCGTGCGCGAGTTCGAAGCGGCCGGACGCACGGTGGTGGGGTCGGCTCCCGTGGGTCTGGATGGCACCGCCGCGTGGCTCGAAGCCGTCGGCCGGGCCGCCGGCGTCCCGATGGCCCGCATCGATGCGGCCAAGGCGACCTTCCTGCCGGCCATCCGCGCTGCGCTGACGTCCTCGCCGATCCGGGCGCGGGTGACCCTGTCAGGCTACGAGGGCTCGGAACTGCTGGTGGCGCGACTGCTCGTGGAGGCTGGCGCGGATCTGCGTTACGTGGGCACGGCGTGTCCGCGCACCCCGTGGTCCGATGCCGACCGCGAGTGGCTCGATTCCAGGGGGGTGCAGGTCCGCTACCGGGCCTCCCTGGAACAGGACATCGCCGCCGTCGACGAATACCGGCCTGATGTCGCCATCGGCACCACGCCGGTGGTTCAGCACGCGAAGACGCGGGCCATCCCGGCGCTGTATTTCACCAACCTCATCTCGGCACGGCCTCTGATGGGTCCGGCCGGCGCAGGGGCGCTGGCCCAGGTGATCAACGCCGCCGCCGCATCGAAGCAGCGTTTCGAGGGCATGAAGGCCTTTTTCGCGGGGGTGGGCGAGGGTCACACCGCAGGCATCTGGTCCGGCATGCCAGTCGATCGCCCCGAGTTCCGCGCCAAGTACCAGCGCCAGCTCGAGCGACAGGCCAATGCCCGCAAGGCCGAGGAGATGCCCTGATGCTGATTTCCGATCACGACCGCGCCGGCGGGTACTGGGGGGCCGTGTACGTCTTCACGGCGGTCAAGGGTCTGCAGGTCATCATCGACGGCCCGGTGGGCTGCGAGAACCTGCCGGTCACCTCCGTCCTGCACTACACGGACGCGCTGCCGCCGCACGAGCTGCCCATCGTGGTGACCGGCCTGGGCGAGGAGGAACTCGGGCAGACCGGCACCGAGCAGGCGATGAAGCGTGCGCGGCAGGTGCTGGATCCGGCATTGCCGGCGGTGGTGGTCACCGGATCGATCGCCGAGATGATCGGTGGCGGTGTCACGCCGGAAGGCTCCAACATCCAGCGCTTCCTGCCCCGGACCATCGATGAGGACCAGTGGCAGAGTGCCAACCGGGCCATGGCCTGGCTCTGGACCGAATACGGCCCGAAGCGGGTGCCGGCGAAACCGAAGCGTGCCGAGGGTGCGAAGCCGCGGGTCAACATCATCGGGCCCTGCTACGGCACGTTCAACATGCCTTCCGATCTGGCGGAGATACGCCGTCTGGTCGAGGGCATCGGGGCTGAGGTCAACCTGGTGTTCCCGCTTGGCACCCACCTGGCCGACGTGGCCAGACTGGCGGACGCGGAAGTCAACGTCTGCATGTATCGCGAGTTCGGGCGGCTGCTGTGCGAGACGCTGGAGCGGCCCTACCTGCAGGCACCGATCGGCGTGCAGAGCACGACACGCTTCCTCCAGACCCTGGGGGAGTTGCTCGGACTCGACCCCGAGCCCTTCATCGAGCGCGAGAAGCACACCACGCTCAAGCCGGTGTGGGATCTGTGGCGCTCCGTCACCCAGGACTTCTTCGGTACGGCGAGCTTCGGCATCGTGGCGGGCGAGACCTACGCCCGCGGCGTCAGGCACTTCCTCGAGGGCGAACTCGGGCTGCCCTGCACCTTCTCCTTCGCGCGCAGCGCGGGCGCCAAGCCCGACAACGAGGCTGTGCGAGCAGCGATACGCGACAAGACGCCGCTGGTGCTATTCGGCAGCTACAACGAGCGCATGTATCTCGCCGAATGCGGTGGCCGCGCGCAGTACCTGCCAGCCTCCTTTCCGGGGGCCGTGATCCGGCGCCACCTCGGGACGCCTTTCATGGGGTATTCCGGCGCCACCTACCTGGTCCAGGAGGTGTGCAACGCCCTGTTCGACGCGCTGTTCCACATCCTGCCCATGGGCGCGGATCTCGACCGCGTCGATGCCACGCCAGTGCGAGCTGCGCCGCGTGATGCGTCCATTCCCTGGGATGAGGACGCGCACCGCCTGCTGGAGGAATTGGTGTCTGCCGAGCCCTTCCTGGTTCGCATCTCCGCCGCCAAGCAGTTGCGTGATCGCGCGGAGCGCGATGCCCGCGTGGCCGGCGAGCCCAGCGTGTCGGCCCAGCGGGTCGCACGTGCCCGTGATTCGTTGCGCCGGGGGCAGCCGGCGTGACAGCTCTTACCCCCCCGCGCGGCGGCGTCGGTACAGCGATGAATGCTGTGCGTCGGGGGACAGGAACTCTCCGGTCCGCGCCGGGGGGCAGGTGCGTCGGGGCCCCTTGGGCTGCGGCGATCCCGGTCGTGCGGGAGTTGCACGGCAGTGGTAGACGGCCAATCAGGAGGTCCACTTATGGCTGAAGAAAGGAAGGGGTCCCTTTCGGGACTGACGGAGAACGAGGCGAGGGAATTCCACGGGATCTTCATGACGAGCTTCATCGTCTTCCTCGTGATCGCCATCGTCGCTCACATTCTTGCGTGGCAGTGGCGTCCCTGGTTCCCCGGGGCGAGTGGCTACGTGTCGATGATCGACGGCGTGAAGGCGGCGGTGAGCACCGTGCTTCCATACGCCTACATGGCATAGGAGGACAGAAGCATGTGGCGGATGTGGTTGCTGTTCGACCCGCGGAGGGTCCTCATCGCGTTGGGAACATTCCTGTTCGCACTGGCGCTGCTCATTCACTTCATCCTGCTCAGCACGGACCGGTTCAACTGGATCGAAGGTCCGCGGGCTGCGCGGGGCGGTGTGAAGGCGGCTCAGCTTGTGCCCCTCCCACCGGCAGTGGCCGAGGCGACGACGCTGTCTGCGCCGTCGGCGAGGTAGCCGGATCGGTACCGGGACGCGGACGGCGTCCGGCTTGCTGCCGGGCCCGTCCGCAACAGGATAGTCGAGGGGTCGCAAGGCCCTGATGTGAGTCGTGGGCCACGGGTCGGGCCACGGGAGGATGCGGCAATGTCGATGCTGAGTTTCGAGAAGAAGTACCGCGTGCGCGGCGGCACCCTGCTGGGGGGAGACCTGTTCGATTTCTGGGTTGGGCCGTTCTATGTCGGCTTCTTCGGCGTCACCACCATTTTCTTTTCGTTCCTCGGGACGGCGTTGATCTTCTACGGTGCTGCGATCGGGCCGACCTGGAACGTCTGGCAGATCAGCATCGCGCCCCCCGACCTGAGCTACGGTCTGGCGCTGGCGCCCCTCCAGGAGGGAGGCCTCTGGCAGATCATCACCATCTGCGCGATCGGCGCCTTCGTGTCGTGGGCGCTGCGGGAGGTCGAGATCTGTCGCAAGCTGGGCATGGGCTACCACGTGCCCTTCGCCTTCTCGGTGGCCATCTTCGCGTACGTCACGCTGGTGGTGATCCGGCCGGTGCTGCTCGGCGCCTGGGGGCACGGCTTCCCCTACGGCATCCTGAGTCATCTCGACTGGGTGTCGAACGTCGGCTACCAGTACCTCCACTTCCACTACAACCCCGCGCACATGCTCGGGGTGACGTTCTTCTTCACGACGACACTGGCCCTCGCGCTGCACGGCGCACTGGTGCTGTCGGCTACCAACCCTGCCAAGGGTGAGGTGGTCAAGACGCCGGAGCACGAGGACACCTTCTTCCGCGACACCATCGGCTACTCGATCGGGACGCTGGGGGTACACCGGCTGGGGCTGTTCCTCGCCCTCTCGGCGGGGTTCTGGAGTGCGGTGTGCATCGTCATCAGCGGTCCTTTCTGGACCAGGGGCTGGCCCGAGTGGTGGGGCTGGTGGCTCAACCTGCCGATCTGGCACTGAGCGGGGGAGAACGAGGTCATGGCGGAGTATCAGAACATCTTCACCCGCGTGCAGGTCCGACCGGATCATCCGCACATGGGCGTGCCGCTCGAGAAGGGCGTCTGGACCCGGGAGGGAAAGCCGTTCTTCGTCTACTGGCTGGGCTGGTTCGGCAACGCGCAGATCGGGCCGATCTACCTGGGCTGGCTGGGTCTGGCCTCGATCATCTGCGGCTTCATCGCTATCGAGATCATCGGCCTCAACATGTGGGCGTCAGTCAACTGGGATCTCAAGGAGTTCATTCGCCAGCTTCCCTGGCTTGCGCTCGAGCCGCCGTCACCGAGCTACGGTCTGTCGCTGCCGCCGCTGAACGAAGGCGGCTGGTGGCTGATGGCGGGTTTCTTCCTCACCGCATCGATACTGCTGTGGTGGCTGCGCATGTACCGCCGGGCGCGGGCGCTGGGAATGGGTACGCACGTGGCGTGGGCATTCGCAGCCGCCATCTGGCTGTACCTCGTCCTCGGCCTGTTCCGTCCGGTGATGATGGGCAGCTGGGGCGAGGCGGTGCCGTTCGGGATCTTCCCGCACCTGGACTGGACGGCAGCCTTCTCGCTGCGCTACGGCAATCTGTTCTACAACCCCTTTCACATGCTGTCGATCGCCTTCCTCTACGGCGCGACTCTGCTGTTCGCGATGCACGGCGCCACCATCCTGGCAGTCACCCGTCTGGGCGGCGAGAGGGAGATCGAGCAGATCACAGACCGCGGCACGGCCTCGGAGCGTGCAGCGCTGTTCTGGCGCTGGACCATGGGTTTCAACGCGACCATGGAGTCGATCCACCGCTGGGCCTGGTGGTTCGCCGTCCTGTCCCCATTGACGGGTGGCATCGGCATCCTGCTGACCGGCACCGCGGTGGACAACTGGTACCTGTGGTCGGTCAAGCACGGCGTGGCGCCGCCGTATCCGCAGGTCTTCCCCGGGGTGGTCGACCCGGCCGCCACAGGAGGGATGCAGTGATGAGCCAGTCCAGGGCGTTGTTGGGTACGTTCATCCTTCTGGCGGCCGCTCTCCTGTCGGGCTGCGAACGGCCGCCGGTCGAGACCGTGCAGCGCGGCTACCGCGGCACGGG
>JBILUV010000247.1:0-5304 GCA_044370825.1 Burkholderiales bacterium
GGAGTGCTGCTCGACCACGGCGTCCCGGTCGACGCGCGCTACGAACACGACCTGACCGCCCTGATGTGGGCGGCGGGTGCGGGCAGCGAAAGTACGGTGCAGGCACTGCTGGAGCGAGGGGCGGATGCCAGCCTTCGGGACGACCGTGGGCTGACCGCGGGGGAGATCGCCGGCAAGGCTGGCCACACCAGCACAGCCGGCATGCTGACGGGCAGGTCGCCGGCCGCAAACTGACGGCCGATCCGAGCTGCCTCAGACGTCTGGTTGCAGCGGCGTTGCCAGCACGCCATCCCGCCAGAGCCCTTGATCCGTGCGCCCTCCAGGGCCGAACAGGGCGCCAGGGCCGTCCGGCCTGCCGTCCTTGAAGGCGCCAGCGTGACGGGAGCCGTCGCGGCGATGTAGCAGGCCATGCCCCTCGGGTTCGTTGTTCCACACGTCGCCCTCGTAGCGGTCGCCGTTCGCGTAGGCGTAGACCCCGACCCCTGAGGCGCTGTCCCTGGAAAAATCTCCGGCATAGTTCTGGCCGTCAGGCAGGGCGTAGGTGCCGTGCCCGTGAGACAGGTCGTGGGCGAACTCCCCCTGGTAACGGTGCCGTCCGGCGAGGAAGAACAGCCCCACGCCATGCGCCTCGTTATCGACGAACTCGCCCTGGTACTGACGCCCATCCTTGAGGGTGTAGACCCCGGTCCCGGTGGAACGGTCGTCGCGCCATTCGCCCTCGTACCGACTGCCGTCGGGGAAGTCGGCCATGCCGTGCCCGTCGCGAAGGCCATTGCGCACTTCGCCTTCGTAGCGCACGCCGTCGGCGGTCTTCAGGCTCTGTCGGGCAGAGGATGGCAGGCGGCGTGCCTTGAGCGCCGCAGCCTTGGCCCGGCGCGAGGCCTCCATGACCAGGGGCTCGAGTTCGCGCGCCGCCCGCGCCGCGGCGGCTGCGCGCGCAGCCGCCTCGTTGGCGCGATCCACGGCGGCCTGCACCTGGGGCGCCAGATTCTGAGCGGCCGCGATTGAGGTGGTGAAAACGAGGCCGACGACAAGCAGGCGGGCAAGGAGAGGGCGCATGTAAGGCTCCGGCGAGCAATGGCTCATGGTCGCGCAAACCGGCGGGTCCCGGGAGGTTGGACAAGCGGCCATGTCCGGGAAGGCGTTGGCAGCGTGCACTGTTCCGGATGTTTCATCAGGCCGAGGGATGACCGCAAGGCGCCCGCCAGGACCCGCGGAGGCGGGCTGGCCGATTGGCTACGATGGCCCTTTCCTGCAAATCCCATTCGGCTGGGCGCGGCGCTCCTGCACCCGGCCTACCTGACGAAATATCCGGGCCAGGCGCGCCGTTGGAGGGACGTCCCCCGAGGGGGCGACCTTGCAGGCGCGGCAGTTCCTTCCTCCCCGCCGGCTTGGGTAGAATCTCGGGTTTTTCCGAAAGGACTCCGGCGCAGTCATGGCGTTGATCGTTCAAAAATACGGCGGCACATCTGTCGGCTCGGCCGAGCGCATCCAGGCGGTGGCGCGACGCGTCGCCAAATGGCGGCGACACGGGCACGACGTGGTCGTGGTGGTCTCGGCCATGAGTGGCGAGACCAACCGGCTGATCGGGCTCGCGAAGAGCATCCAGGCAGACCCGGACCCGCGAGAACTCGACGTGGTGGCGGCCACCGGCGAGCAGGTGACCATCGGTCTGGCGGCGATGGCGCTGATGGAGCAGGGCATCGCCGCGAAGTCCTACACCGGCGCCCAGGTGCGCGTGCTGACGGACAGCGCCTTCACCAAGGCGCGCATCCTGTCCATCGACGAGCAGCGGCTGCGGGCGGACCTCGCCGCAGGCATTGTGCCGGTGGTGGCCGGCTTCCAGGGGGTGGACGAGCACGGCAACATCACCACGCTCGGTCGGGGCGGCTCTGACACGACGGGCGTGGCACTCGCGGCGGCCCTGCGGGCCGACGAGTGCCAGATCTACACCGACGTCGACGGCGTCTATACCACGGACCCCCGCATCGAGCCTTCGGCGCGGCGCCTGCGAACCGTCACCTTCGAGGAGATGCTCGAGATGGCGAGCCTGGGGTCGAAGGTGCTGCAGATCCGCTCGGTGGAATTCGCCGGCAAGTACAGGGTCAGGCTGCGCGTGCTCTCCAGCCTCACCGACCCGGATATGCCGGTCGGGGAGGAGGCGCAGTCGGGTACGCTCATCACCTTCGAGGAAGACGAAAAGATGGAACAGGCGGTCATCTCAGGCATCGCGTTTGCCCGCGACGAGGCGAAGCTCACGGTCATGGGCGTACCTGACAGGCCCGGGATTGCCTACGCGATCCTCGGTCCGGTCGGCGATGCCAACATTGACGTCGACATGATCATCCAGAACGCCAGCACGGACGGCAACACGGACTTCTCCTTCACCGTGCCACGGAGCGACTACGCCCGCGCCATGGACATCCTCAACGGCATCAAGGGCCACATCGGCGCGCGCGCGGTGGTGGGTGACAATCACATATGCAAGGTCTCGATGGTCGGTGTCGGCATGCGCTCCCACGCGGGAATCGCCAGTCGGATGTTCCGCACGCTCGCCGAGGAGGGCATCAACATCCAGATGATCTCGACCTCGGAGATCAAGATCTCCGTCGTTGTCGACGAGAAGTACATGGAACTCGCCGTGCGGGTGCTGCACAAGGCCTTCGACCTGGATCAGGCGGGCGCCTGAGTGCGACGCAGGGCTCGACGTTTTGTTTGACCGGAGCGGGGGGGCGAGGGTATTCTCCCGGTTCTTCGGAGACGTGACCGAGAGGCCGAAGGTGCTCCCCTGCTAAGGGAGTATGCGGGCAAAACCTGCATCGTGGGTTCGAATCCCACCGTCTCCGCCAGGCGGCACCATCAGTCGGTCACAGCGAAGTACGACGCGCCCGTAGCTCAGTTGGATAGAGTACCTGGCTACGAACCAGGGGGTCGTGGGTTCGAATCCTGCCGGGCGCGCCAGAGGTTTGGAAAAGGACTTGGAGAGGCATTCTCCAGGTCCTTTTTGTTTTCGT
Source organism: Burkholderiales bacterium (assembly GCA_044370825.1). Lineage (GTDB taxonomy): Bacteria > Pseudomonadota > Gammaproteobacteria > Burkholderiales. The sequence goes on from JBILUV010000247.1 coordinate 3,015, forward strand.
GGTGCATGCCCTGGCCCGCGCCGCCAGGATTGGTACCGGACCGCCTCTGCGGTACGTCGTGCCTTGGGCCGAGTCAGATGTCCTGGCCATCGCGGTCCAGCGGGACGGCATGCCGGTCGCTCGGGGACAGGACATGACATACACCTCCACATTCACTTTCGCGGCGCGCGAGTTCGATGACGCGTTTCATGCGCTCGACCAGGAGATCGCGCGGATCGCCCGGAGCCTGCCCGGGTACCGGGGCGAGGAGTCCTGGGGGAATCCCGCCAGCGGGCTGATCTCGAATGTCTACTACTGGGATTCCATGGAGGCACTGGAGGCCCTGATGCGGCACCCGTCCCACCTCGCGGCGAAGCGCGCGCAGGCGCGCTGGCTCGCCGGCTATCAGGTGGTGATCGCGCAGGTGGTGGCCTGCTACGGCGATGGCGGTATCGAGCACCCCCTGGGCCGTCCGGGAGAGGCGCGCGGCACGGGCGCCGAGGGCGGCGGCTGATTTTCCAGTCGGACGGGTGTCCAGGACATCGCGCGGCGGCGGTTCCACGCTAAACTCGGGATCTGGAGCAAACATTGCTGTTCAACTTGGCGGAAAGCCTCGCTCAAAAGAGGACACCGTCAGCCGGCACCGATGTCATCAGGCGTCAGAGTGGGAACGACCGGTCAGGGCCCCGGGTCGTTGGTGACGGTTGTGCATCGCCACGGTGCGGCCCTGGTTGGAGCGCCCCGCGCAGGTGCGCAGTGATGTGGGTGCCGGCTGTCCAGTTCAGGCCTGGGCGCGGCGTCTGAACAAAACCGGAGAAACAGGTTGTACGAGCCTCACTCATTGGTCGGGCTTGCGGGTCGCCATTCGCCCGGGCGCACCGCGAGTCACGACACTGTCCGAATCCCCGGATCGCGTCGGGTGCCCGCATGAGCCACGGCAAGCTTCGTCTGCGCGTCCGGGTGGCGGGGGCCATCGCTCTCCTCGGCGCCGTGCTCGCCATCGGAGCCCCGTGGCTCGCTCCGTTCGCGCCCGAGGAAGCGTTCTTCGATGGGCTCACCCTCGAAGGGGCTCCGCTGCCGCCGAACGCGCGCTTCTGGTTCGGCACCGACCTGCTGGGCCGTGATCTCCTGTCGCGCGTGATCCACGGCGCGCAGACCTCGCTGATCATCGGCTTGGTCGCCAACGGTGTCGCCCTGGCGATCGGCACGGTGGTCGGGGTGACCGCCGGTTATATGCGCGGCTGGACGGGGAGCGTGCTGATGCGCTTCACGGACCTCATGATGTGTTTCCCAGCGTTGCTGCTTGCCATCGTCCTGGCAGCCGTATTCACGCCCAGCCTGTGGATCGTGGCGATGGTGATCGCCATGGTGAACTGGGTGCAGATCGCGCGCGTGGTGTATTCCCAGACGGTATCGCTGTCGGAGCGCGAATTCATCGAGGCAACGCGCAGCCTCGGCGCCTCGCGCACCCGCATCCTGGTGCGCCACGTGCTGCCGCACCTGGTGCCGACCATCGTGGTTTGGGGGACGCTCGGCATCGCCACCACTGTACTGCTCGAGGCGACGCTGTCCTACCTGGGCATCGGCGTACAGCCGCCCACGCCCTCCTGGGGCAACATAATCTTCGAGAACCAGAGCTACTTCTCCACTGCGCCCTGGCTGGTGTTCGTTCCCGGTGCTGCGATCCTGGTGATGGCCGTGGCCTTCAACGTGCTCGGGGACGCGCTGCGCGAGGCGCTGGATCCGACGCTGCGCTCCAGGCGGGCCTGAGCAATGCTGCGCTATCTTGCGGGTCGCGCATTTCAGTCGGTGCTGCTGCTGATCGGGGTGAGCCTGATCACTTTCCTGCTGCTCTACGTGATGCCGGCCGATCCTGCCCGCCAGATCGCGGGACGAAGCGCCACCGTCGAGACAGTCGAGACAATCCGCCGACAGCTCGGTCTGGATCAGCCGCTGCACGTGCAGTACGGGCGCTATCTGGCTGCGCTGGCGCAGGGCGACCTCGGTCGCAGTTATGCCCAGAAGACCGAGGTGACCGAGATCGTGGCCTCGCGGCTGCCGGCCACGCTGCTGCTGATGGTTTCAGCCATAGCCTGCGAACTGGCGATCGGACTGAGCATCGGGGTGCTGGCTGCCGTGCGCCGCGACTCGAAGCTCGATGCCACGGCCATGGTGGCGTCGTTCGTCGCCGTGTCGACGCCGCAGTTCGTCGCGGCCATGCTCATGCTCTATGTGTTTGCGGTGCAGTTCGACTGGTTTCCGATCGGGGGCTACGGCACCTTCAGGCATCTCGTGCTGCCCGCCCTCACCC
>JBILUV010000045.1:0-17927 GCA_044370825.1 Burkholderiales bacterium
AGACGCACGGGTGCAGTACGAAAAGGTGATCGAGGTGCTCGATCTGTGCGGCCGTCTCGACATCACGCAGCTGGGCCTCGTGACCCAGCGGCTGGTGAAGTAAAGCCCGCATGACCTCCGAGCGGACCCGAGCCCGGTTGAGGGTGGTACTCGCTGTCGCCCTCGGTGGGGGAGTGCTCGCCGGGCTCGGCTACGGGATCAAGAGCCTGCTCGGTGATGGGGGCAAGCCGCCCAAGCCCGGCATTCAGACCATCGCGGTGCTGCGTCCCCCCCCGCCTCCGCCACCTCCGAAGCCTGAGGAAAAACCTCCCGAGCCGGAGATGAAGAAAGAGGAGGTCAAGCTCCCCGACCCGGAGCCTACCCCCGAGCAGCCGAATGACCAGCCACCGCCGTCCCAGGATCTGGGTGTGGATGCCCAGGGCGGTGCCGGAACGGATGGATTCGGTCTGGTGGGCAAGCCAGGGGGCAGGGACATCACCACCATTCCCGAGCAGGCAGGCGGTGGCGGCGGCTCCCGCTTCGCGTTCTTCGCCACCCAGGTGCAGAACCACCTGCAGGAGGAGTTGCTGAAGCAGGATCGGCTGCGTCAGTCCGACTACCGCGCCGTGGTCAGGATCTGGCTGAGCGCCCGTGGTTCCGTGGAGCGCGTCGAACTGGTGGACGGCACCGGCAACCCCGACACCGACCAGATCCTGCGCGCGGCCTTGCTGGATATACGTCCCCTCAAACAACCGCCCCCCGCCGACATGCCGCAACCCATCCGGTTGCGGCTGATGTCACGCGGCGCGGGCTGACCACCTGCGACACATGACGACTCCCATTCGCGTGACCCCGAGGCGCCGCATCGTTCCTGCCGCCTTCGTTGGTGCCCTTGCCTTGATCCTGGCTGCCCAGGCGTCGCGGGCCCAGGACGTGGCGCCGGAGGGTGCCCCTAAAGCCACCGCCCAGGGCCCGAAGAAGCGCAAGCCCACCACCCCGGCCGCCCGGGGGGCGACCCAGGCCCCCGCCGCCGCCGACCCGGCCATCGAGGCTGCTGCCCTGCTGGAGCAGATCCGGCGCGAGCGTGCCGAGCTCGAGGCTGCGCAGGCCACCACGACGCGGCTGATTCGTCTCATGGTGGAAGAGGGTGTCATCACGCGGGATCGCGCAGAGCAGTTGCTGCCCGAGAGGCAGCGCGGAACGCTGGCCGACGTCGAGGTGCGTCCGTCCTCTGCTCCGCCGGTAGCCGCGGCCGCCACTCCGACGCCGGCTGTGGCGCCAGAGCCGCCGCCCGCACCCGCACCCGCGCCGGGTGTGGTTCGTGTGCCCTATATCCCGGAGACGGTCCGCTTGCAGATGGAGGAGCGCATCCGCCAGGACGTGCTCGCGCAGGCGAAGACGGAACGCTGGGGCGATCCCGGAACACTGCCCGCCTGGCTGTCGCGCCTGAGCTTCTCCGGTGATCTCCGCCTGCGCTACCAGGGCGAGTACTACGGGGCGGACAACACCGATGCGGCGACCTACTATGCGGTGACGGGCGCCTTGCGTGATGGCCAACCCATCGCAAACACCCAGACGAACGTCGACGGCTTCCGGTTTCGCTTCCGCTACGGTTTCACGGCACAGGTCAGTGAACGCTTCAGCATCGCGGCGCGGCTGGCCACCGGGCGCACGCCGGTGTCGGCCAACCCCCGCCTGGGGCAGTATGGCGACCCGGATGGATTCCGTCTTGTGGTGGACCGGGCGGCCATCGTCTGGCAGCCCAGCAAGGCCGTCACCGTCCAGGGCGGACGTATCGGCAACCCGTGGTTCTGGCCCACTGACCTGCTTTGGTACGAGGATCTCAACTTCGATGGCGGGTCGCTGACCGTGCGGCCCGCCATCAGCCCCCGTGCGGCCGGCTTCTTCACCGTGGGGGCCTTCCAGATGCAGCTCATCGACCCCACGACCATCGTTCCGGCGCCCAAGGACAAGTACATGCTGGGGACGCAGGCGGGTGCAGAATGGACACCTGATCGCAATTTCGGTCTGAAGGTGGGCTTGGGCTACTTCCACTATTCGAACATGGAGGGAAGGCGCAACACCCTGGCCGATCCCACGGGGAACAACTGGACCGCCCCGCCTTTCCGGCAGAAGGGCAACACGGTGTTCGACATCAATACCGGCACTGGACAGGCGCCCGTGCTCGCGCTGGCATCGCGTTTCCACATCGTCAACGCCTCGATGCAACTCGACCTCGGTCATTTCGATCCGCTGCATCTGCGGATCGCTGCGGATTACGCGAAGAACATCGGCTTCGATCAGGGCGAGATCCGCGAGCGCACCGGCCTCAACATCACGCCGAAGACCAGCGCCTATCAGACCATGTTCACCGTCGGGAATCCTGACGTCTGGGGCCGCGGCAACACGTCCGTGTTCCTCGGGTATCGCTACGTCGAGCCCGATGCCGTTGTCGATGCCTTCACCCAGGCCAACGTGCTGCTCGGGGGTACCAACGCCAAGGGCTACATGCTCGGCATCAACTACGGTCTCGATACGGACGTCTGGCTGCGCTGGCGCTGGCTGTCCGCCAATGCCATCCAGGGGCCACCCCTGGCCATCGATGTGCTGCAGGGCGACCTGATGCTGAGGTTCTGACATGCGCCACGCGATATTGACGGCCGCGATCCTGGCTGTTGCAACCACGGCCGCCCTCGCCCAGGACGGGGCGGCGGCAAAACAGGCGAATCGGGATCGCGAAATGCTGCGCCGGGTGCAGGCCGCCCAGCGACAGGCCGAGGAGGCGCGTGCTGCAGCGGAGCAGGAAAAGGCGCGCGTCGAGGGTTTGCTGGAGGAGGCGCGGACCCGCGCCAAGGCGGTGGAGTCGGGTGTTGCACGGGAGCGCCGACGTGCCGGCGAACTGCAGCAGCGGTTGGATACGCTCGAGCGTGATGCCGTCGTGCTGCGCCAGGAGCGTGACGCCCTCTCGACGCGGCTGGAGTCGACCCAGGCCGAACTGGCCAAGTCGATCGCGGAACTCGATCGGCGTCAGACTGCGATCGAAACGCGCGATCGCGAGGTGCTCGGGCTGAAGCAGTCCGTGGCGGAAGGCACGGAGGCAAATCTGGTCTGCCAGGGGAAGAACCGTGAGCTTGCCACCATCACGCGCGAGGTCCTGGACAAGTACCGGGATGTCGGCGTGTTCGACGTGCTGAAGCGGCGCGAGCCCTTCACGGGGGTGAGACGCGTTCAGGTCGAGAACCTGCTGGAGGAGTATGCCAGCCGGATGGAGGGGGCCCGCATCGAGCGGGTGCGCTGAGCCTGCGACTCACCCCTGGCGGCCGCTGCGTTTCGTGTGCCGGCTCTGGGATAATGCGACGTTTCGATCAGGCAGGCGGTGTCCCCCATGAGTACAGTGTTTTCCTCCCCGGCCCTCCCCCGGGTCCTGCCCTTCGCCCTTTACATCGCCTTCCTGGCCCTGAACAGCGTGATTCCCGAAGGCGCCATGGATACCCGCTGGCTCTATCCGTTGCGCGTCGGCGTTGTGGCGCTCGCCCTGGCCGTGTTCTGGCGCCAGTACGACGAGCTGCGCGGGCGAGCCGGCATGCCCGGTGGTTTCTGGGCGGTGTCGCTGATCGTCGGCATGGTGGTGTTCGTGCTCTGGGTGAACCTCGGGGCCTCGTGGATGGTGCTCGGGGAAGCCGGCAAGGGTTTCGATCCACGCGACGGCGGCGTCATCAATCCCGTGCTGGCAGTTTCGCGCGTGGCAGGGGCAGCGCTGGTGGTACCGGTCATGGAAGAGCTGTTCTGGCGCTCCTTCGTCATGCGATGGATCGACAATCCGCGGTTCCGCGAGGTCCTGCCCGCCGCCATCAGCCTCAAGGCGCTGCTGGTGTCTTCGGTGGTGTTCGGCTTCGAGCATCACGAGTGGTTCGCGGGGGTGATCGCCGGGCTGGCATACGGTTGGCTTTACCGCTTCACGGGCTGCCTCTGGGCGCCTGTGGTTTCGCATGGCGTGACCAACGCCCTCCTCGGTCTGTGGGTTCTGTATGCCGGGGCGTGGCATTTCTGGTGATCACCGAGTCCGGTACATGACTTCTTCCTTCCGGCGTTCTGTCTGTGCCGCGTATTCCCTGCTCCTGGCAACGCTCGCCAGCGCGCCGGCGTGGAGCCTGGAGGGGGACCGCATCCGTCCTTCGGTCGGGCTGTCCTACGCCTACAACAGCAACATCTATTATCTGGACGATCGCTCCACCGGCGGGACGCTGCTGCGCAACGGGCAGCGCGGCGACCGCACCCTGGGCATGCAGGCCGGTCTGGATGTCGACCATTACGTGAGCCGGCAGAGCTTCACGCTGCGGTCCCAGGCCACCCAGACGCGGCACGCGACCTACGACAACCTGGACTACCTCGCCTACAACGCACGGGCCACCTGGAACTGGGTGGCGGGCGAGCGCTGGGATGGCGATGCGGGGCTCGAGCTCAATCAGGTGGCGTCCAACCTTTACGATTTCGCCAACGTCGACCGGAGCGAACGCAACCTCCGCGACCAGCAGCTCTGGTTCGCAAGTGCCATGCTGCGCATGTCGCCGGACTGGAAGCTCCGGGGGGCGGTGCGCTACAGCGACGTGGGCAACAGCCTGCAGCGCTTCAGCACCCTCAACCTCCAGGAATGGACCTACGAGGCCGGATCCCGCTTCTACAGCAAGGGCACGGACGATTTCGTCGGGATCAACCTGCGCGTCGCTGACGGGCGCCTGCCGAACCGCACCGTTGCGGCCGGCTCTACCATCGACAACGCCTACCGCCAGTACACCCTGGAGGGCGTGGTCGACTATCAGCTGAGCGGCCTCACCCGGCTGTCCGGCAATCTCGGGTACACCAGCCGCGAGTACCAGCAGTTGTCGCAACGCAACTTCGACGGCTTCACCGGGCGGCTCAGCGCGGTGCACGCCTTTTCGAGCAAGACCTCCCTGAACGCAGCGGTGTTCCGTGAAATCGGCGCCTGGGAGGACATCACGGCCAACTTCGTGCTGACCCAGGGCGTCAGCCTGACGGCCACCCAGGCCATCAGCGACAAGCTGGCGGGTCGGTTCGGCTACTCCTATCGCACCAGAGCCTTTCTGGGGGAGCCCAATTTCGTCCTGACCGCGACGCCCACGCGGGAGGACTCGTTCAATTCGCTGTCCCTGTCGCTGACCTGGCGGCCGACCCGCCTGTCGCAGGTGGTGGGGGCGGTATCGCGCGACACCCGGTCGGCCAACGATGCCTGGGCCGCGAACGGTTTCGGGCCGTTCAACGATTTCTCGGCCATAAACGTCTCCCTGACGGGGCAGATCACGTTCTGAGCCGGGCGGGCAGGGCGCCCACGTGATTCCGTCCCCCAGGCCGGCACGCGGCTCTTCCGTGCTAGATTCCCGGCAATCCTAGGCGTTTCTGCCGCCACTCGACCATAAAACGGGGCGTTGGCTGGTCGTTACGAAAGCATGCCCAGATTTGCAGCCAATCTCCATTACCTGTTCACCGAAGTGCCGTTCCTGGAGCGCTTCGTCGAGGCTGCGCGCGCGGGCTTCAAGGGCGTGGAGTTCCAGGTTCCCTACGACCACCCGGGCCCCGTGCTTCGCGATGCCCTGATCGCGCACGGACTGGAAATGGTGCTGTTCGACGCCCCCATGGGTGACTGGGGCCGGGGCGATCGTGGCCTGGCCTGCGTTCCCGGTCGTGAGCATGAATTCCGGGAGAGCCTGCATCGCGCGCTGGAGGTGGCCATGGTGCTGTCCTGCCCGACGGTGCACGTCATGGCGGGTGTCGTCCCGCCCGGTGCGGACACTGCTCGGTGCGAGGATCTCTACGTCCGGAACATCCGGCATGCCGCCGAGTTCTTCGCCCCTCATGGCGTCGCGGTGGTGATCGAGCCCATCAACCCCCGTTTCGGTCTCGTCGAGGGTGGCGCGGCCTACACCACGCAGGGGATGCGCGGCTATTTCCTGAACACTTCGACCCAGGCGGCCGCCCTGCTGGCGCAGGTGGATCATCCGAATGCCTGGCTGCACCTGGACTGCTACCACATGCAGATCCTGGAGGGCAATCTCGCCGAGACCTTGCGCCGGCATCTGCCGCGGCTGCGCCATCTGCAGATCGCCGGTGTTCCCGGGCGCCACGAGCCCGATCAGGGGGAGATTCACTACCCGTATCTGTTTGCCCTTCTGGACGAGCTCGGCTATCCCGGCTGGATCGGATGTGAGTACCGGCCTCGCGCCGGCACCCTCGAGGGACTGGGCTGGGGTCGTCCCCATGGCCTCGGACCGGGGTGCGGATGAGCATCTCCGACGACCGATCGGCGGGCCTTCCGGCCCCGAGCGAAGCCGGCCGGGTTCCCGCGCAGACCTGGATCTGGCGCTCTTACCTCAAGACGACGCTCGTTCCGCTGTTGCTGGTGGAACTGGTGATCATCGCCGTGTACATCGCCACCTCGGCGCTGTCGCATCGGGAGAACGTCGCCTATCTGCGCATGATGTCCAAGGCCGAGGCGCGAGGCATCGCCAGCCGCGAGGCGCAGAACATCAATGAAAAGCTGGCAGCGGTTGCCGGTCTCGTGCGTGTCCTGCAGACGGAGACCGCCAGGGCCCTGGACACGCCGCATACGCCGTCAGCCGAGGTCCTGGCGTCCTACGCGATGTCCAGGGACGGGATCTATTACACGCGGCGTGACACGGGGAATGCCGCCATGTTCTACAGCGGCATCGTGCCGATCGGCGCGCCGGAGCGCGACAAGGCACACCGTCTCGGACAGGTGGACCGGGTGCTGCGCGCCGTCAAGGAGGCCAACCCGGCGGTGGTGCAGGCCTATGTGAACACGCGCGACTCGCTCAACCGGATCTACCCCTACGTGAACGCGCTGGGGATGTTTCCGGCGAAGCTCGACATCACCACGTACAACTTCTATTACAGGGCCGACGCCCGGCACAACCCCGCGCGCGGCGTGACCTGGACCGACGCCTATCTCGATCCGGCGGGTGCCGGGTGGATCGTCTCGGCCATCGCCCCGGTCTACCGCGGCGACGTCCTGGAAGCGGTGGTGGGGGTCGACGTGACCATCGAGACCATCATCCGTCAGGTGCTGGACCTGTCCATTCCCTGGGGGGGGTATGGCGTCCTCGTGTCGGACTCCGGCACCGTGATCGCGTTACCGAAGGCCGGGGAGGCTGACTGGGGACTGGCCGAGCTCACGACACACGACTACCAGACCGCCGTCACCCGGGACACGCTCAAGCCGGACGACTTCAATCTGTTCAAGCGCCCGAGGCTCGAGCCCGTGGCAGATCTCGTCGCGGAATCCGCCGCCGGGGCCTCCGAACTCGACTTCGGGGGACCAAAGCTGGCGGCCTGGGGGACGGTCGCGGGCCCGGGCTGGAAGCTGCTGGTGGTGGTGCCCCGGGAGAACGTGTTCGGCGTCGTGGACCACCTGCGGCAACGCGCCGACGGCATCGCAATGGCGATGGTGGCAGGGCTGGTGGTGTTCTATCTGGTGTTCTTCGGCTGGCTCTACCAGCGGGCACGCAGCGAGAGCCGGAAGCTCACCGCGCCCTTGCTCGACCTCAACGACACCATCAGCCGGATCGGTCAGGGCCAGTACCACCACCCGGAGCGCAGCTACGAGATCGCAGAACTGGATGAGTCGGGCCGAGTGGTGGCGCGAATGGCGCGTGCCATGGGCGAGACCGTGGACAAGCTCGACGAGGCGAACCGGGCGAAGCGGGAGTTCCTGTCCAACGTCAGCCACGAGATCCGCACCCCGCTCAGTGCCATCCTTGGGATGGCCGGGGAGATCGCCGGTACCTCGCTGGACGAGGCGCAGCGGGAATACCTGGAGACGCTGAGGAGATCGGGCGCCGAGTTGGTGCACGTGATCAACAGCATCCTTGAGTTCACGGCGCTTGAGGCGGGCAGCAAGACGCTGGAGCCCGCGTCGTTCAACCTGCGCCAGTGCCTGGAGGAACTCGGGCAGTTGTACCGTGCTCCGGCTGAGGATCGGGGCCTGCAGTTCGCCATCCGGATCTCGGACGATGTTCTGGTGCGGGTCATGGGCGACGAGTTCCGCCTGCGTCAGGTGCTGATGAGCCTGGTGGACAACGCGCTGAAGTTCACCATGCGCGGGAGCGTGGTGCTGGACGTGCATGGGCTGCCGGGCGACGCCGGGTGGGCGCGTCTGGCCTTCGCCGTGCGCGATACCGGTCCTGGAATTCCGCCCGACAAGCTCGGCGTGATCTTCGAGGCCTTCGCCCAGGCGGATGGCTCGGTGGCGCGTCGCTTCGGGGGGCTCGGACTGGGCCTCACCATCGCCGACAGGCTGGTTCGGCTGATGGGCGGGCGCATCGAGGTGCAGTCGCGCGAAGGGCAGGGCAGCACCTTCAGTTTCACTCTCGATCTCGCGCGGGCGATCCCCGAGGCGCGCGAGCCTGCAACGCCCCGGGGTGGCTTGCACGCAGCCGACCACCTGCCTCCCGCTCAATCCGCGGGTCAGCCGCGTCGGTTGCGGGTGCTGGTGGCGGAGGACAACCCAGTCAACCGACGCCTGCTTTGCGTGATGCTGGAGCGCATGGGGCATGAGGTGACGGCCCTGCCCGACGGAGGCGAGGCACTTGAGGCGCACCTGCCGGAGCGCTTCGACCTCGGGTTGTTCGACATCCAGATGCCCGGGATGGATGGCCTGGAACTCACGAAACGCATCCGGCAACGCGAATCCGCCGAAGGCACTCCGCGGATGCCCGTGCTCGCCGTGACCGCCAACGCCTTCCTGGAGGACGGCGGTACCTGGAAGCTCGCCGGCATGGACGCCTGTCTGTCGAAGCCATTCTCGCCTTCAAGGCTGGCGAGAGCCATCGATGCCCTGACCTCGAGCACGCCGGAGACCGCGGAAGCGGTGTGAGCGGCGCCGAGGGTCCTGTAGTCGCTGTGGATGTGCTCCTACCTCGACCGATTCAGGGCAGTCTGATCGCGAAATCGCGCGCTGCTTCCTGGGCGAGCGCGCGGAGCGTCACCGGGCGCTCGCGGCTGGTCTCCACCGAGACCGTCAATTCGTCGATACCCTCCCAGACGACGGCGCCGGTGCGTGCGTCCCAGACCTGGAAGAACATGCGCATGTGCGCGAACTGAGTCTGAAGGAGTGACAAGCCGAACACGCCGAACCGCCCCTTGGCACCCTGTTCGAAGCGGGCGAGCTTGATCTGGCCCAGATACCGTGCCCCGGTGGCCTCTCCGAGGCGCTCGAGGACATCCTGCTGGAACACGCCGGTGAGTCGGTAATCGAAATAGAGTTGCTGGTAGCGGGCCACGAGGTCGTGGCGGTTCACCGCAGAGAGCACGTCCGGCAGAGGCACGATCGCAATGTCCGGACGCGCGCGCGACAGGGCCTCGGTGAACAGGAGGGCCAGAGTTTGCCGGTCCTCCTCCTGCCCGGTGGCGGCCGAGGGCGTGAGAATGGCCAGGCCGCCAAGGGCGAGATCACCCTTCACGAGGGAGTCGGCGCGGATCTCGGGCTGACTATAGTGTTGTGGTGCAAACGTGCAGGCACCCAGCGAGACGAGCACGCCCAGAAGCGCGCGCCGCCCGAGGCAAAGCACGGAGCATGGTGCTGCTGCACCGTCCGGGATAGAGGGGTTGCCCGGGGGAGGCAAGGTCGACATCGGATCGGACTCAGCGGCCGGAAACGCCATCGCCATTGACCGTGCAGGGGTAGAGGTCGACCAGCGCCCGCCTGATGGTCCTGGCGCCCGATTGCCCCCAGAGCGCCTGATTCGTCTTCATCCACTCGCGGATGGCGGGCAGCAGTTGGCGTACCTGCACGCCGTCCGGCGTGCAGATCTCGTTGCCTGCGTAAAGGTCGTGGATGCCGCTGACGAACCCCAGGGCGAGCGTCACGTCCCTGAAAGACCCGCCGCGTTTCGCGGCTTCGGCCAGCCAGTCCTCGAGCCGTGCATTGCTCACGAACTCCGCTCTGGCCGGGAACATCACGCCCAATGCGAGGAGGGCAGCCGCCATTGCGACCCTTGGGCTTCTGGAGAACGGACCCCCAGCGGGGTGAGCCCATGCAAAACTGGTTGGTCTCATGGCGACCTCCACCTACAGAATGATCGGACACCAGTCTACCCCAGCGACGGCGCTGAACCGATGGCAGCAGCATTTTTGCTGCGCGCTCTTGCGCTCCGTAGCCAGAAGGGGCACTCTTTCCCGCCGCATTTTTCGACGCCCACCCTGTGACATCATGGAACGGAAAACGAACAGGAAGTCGCTGACCGAGGCGCAGCTGGTGGCAGCCCCGGCCAAGGATTACATGAACGAGGATCAACTCGCCTTCTTTCGCGAGCGTCTGAATGCGCTCAAGGCCGAGCTGCTCGAGAACGTGCGCGACACGAGCGAGCATCTGCGCGAGACCGAGGCCACCAGCGACGTCTCCGATCGCGCCACTCAGGAAGAAGAGCAGGCCCTGGAACTGCGCACGCGTGACCGTGAGCGCAAGCTTCTCAAGAAGATCGGAGAGGCTCTGGCGCGGATCGATGACGGCAGCTACGGGTTCTGCGCCGAGACCGGAGAGCCGATCGGCGTGCGTCGCCTGCTGGCCCGCCCCACCGCCACTCTGAGCATCGAAGCGCAGGAACGCCGCGAACGGCTGCAGCGCATGTACGGCGACTGAGCCGATGGGTGGTTCCTCCCACGGAATTCTCGATTTCCTCAGGCAGACGGACGCCGTGGGATTTTCCGTGGCAGTTCTGTTGCTTGGCATGTCGGTTGCCAGCTGGGCGGTGATGCTGGCCAAGCTGACGCGTGCCATGGCCATTCGCAGCAGCGCGCGCCGCGTCATCGACGGTTTCTGGGAGGCGCACAGTCTAGAGGCAGCCATTGGCCAATTGCGCGGACGGGATGGCAATCCCTTCATCATGTTGGCGCGCGCGGCGGTGGGAGCGAGCGTCCACCACCAGCGTCACCAGGCGGGACGGCTCGGCGAGAACGTGCCTTTGGCTGAGTTCGTCGGACACGCCCTGCGCCAAGGCATCAACAGCGCCAACGCGCGACTCGAGGCGGGCCTGTCGCTGCTTGCGTCGGTCGGCAGCACGGCGCCTTTCGTCGGACTGTTCGGTACGGTCTGGGGCATCTACCACGCGCTGATCGGCATCAGCACCTCCGGTCAGGCCACCATCGACAAGGTTGCCGGCCCGGTCGGCGAAGCATTGATCATGACAGCTCTGGGCCTCGCGGTCGCGATCCCCGCCGTGCTCGGATACAACGCCCTGGTGCGTGCCCACCGCCTAATCCATGCCGACCTCGATGCCTTCGCGCATGACCTGCATGTCTATCTGGCCTCGGGCGTCAGGCTGGAGTCCGCTGCCGCGCCGACCGCAGCCACCAGGGGGCGGACATGAGTTTCGGCAGTTTTCAGGAGGGGCGGGGAGGCGGGCACCAGCCGATGGCCGAGATCAACACCACGCCGCTGGTCGACGTGATGCTTGTCCTGCTCATCATCTTCATCATCACCGCGCCCTTGCTGACCCACGGCATACGCATCGAGCTGCCGAAGGCAGCCAGCAGCGTGCACGCGGAACAGCCCGACACCGTGACTCTCGCCGTCGACCGCGACGGCCAACTGTTCTGGAACGACACGGCTCTGTCCGAGACGGAACTCCAGACCGCCATGCGTGACGCAGCAGCCCGGGTGCCCCAACCGGAACTGCAGCTGCGCGCCGATCGCGAAACGCGCTATCAGAGGCTGGCCGAACTCATGTCGATGGCGCGATCCGCCGGCCTCACGCGACTTGGATTCGTTACCGATCCAGGCGGTCCACCGGATGCTGGTGGGACCACCCGCTGACCGATTTTGCGCGCCCCTGTCTGCCCGTCAGACAGGATGTTACTCAGGCCGCAAGACCCCGCTCGCGTCCGCCAAAAACCGTGGAGTGGAGGCCTCGCGTCGACAGGCGACTGACCGCAACCGCATGCGCATTGCTGCACTTGCCGGTTTCGGGGCCGATCTGATTAAACATCCGGGTCAGTTCGGCCGCTCCATCTTGCAGGTGGTGGGCAGAGACGTGTCCCTGGCCTCGATGCGCCGGTCCGTGCGGAAGCCGAAGCCGGTACGCTCGATGTCGTAACGCGGGTTCTTGCCGTCGGCCTTGGCGAAGGTGGCGACGAATAGCGGTTGCAGCAGCTGGTGGTTGTCCGCGCGCATCACGACCTCGCCGGTGTCGCTCTGCCAGCGCATGCCTTCCAGGGCCCGCGCGACGGGCAGGGGTTCGGCCGAGCGCGCCTGTTCCATCGCCTTGACCAGCATCTCCACCGCAGTCAGCGGCGTGGAGTAGAAGTAGTCGTCCTTCACACCCTTGAACCGGTCCCGATAGCCAGGGACCAGCTTGTCCGCCCCAGGAGTGCCGACGTTGGCGTGCCAGGTCGCGACGATCTTGAGATGACCCGCACCTGACTCCCCGATGGCGGGTGGGGTGCCCGAAATACCGCCGTAGTAGGTGAAGTACTCCACCTTGAGGCCAGCGTCCTTGCCTGCCTTGATGAGCAGCGACAGGTCGTTGCCCCAGTTGCCGGTGATCACCGAGTCTGCGCCTGCTGCCTTGATCTTTGCGACGTAGGGCGCGAAGTCCTTGACCTTGCCCAGGGGGTGCAGGTCATCCCCGACGATCTGGATGTCGGGCCGCTTCACCGCCAGCATGGCCTTGGCGCTGCGGGATACGGCGTGGCCGAAGGCGTAGTCCTGGTTCAGCAGGTAGACCTTGGAGATCTTGCGGTCGGCTGCGATGGCGTCCGTGATGGCCGCCATCTTCATGTCGGAGTCCGCGTCGAACCGGAAGTGGAAGAAGGTGCACTTCTCGTTGGTGAGGATGGGGTCCACCGCGGCGTAGTTGAGGAACAGCACCGCCTGGTCCGGATTGCGCCGGTTGTGCTTATCTAGGGTATCCACGAGGGCGCCGGCGACGCTCGAGCCGTTCCCCTGTGCGATGTAGCGAATCCCCTGGTCGATCACCTGCTTGAGTGCCAACACGGACTCCTGGGGGCTGGCCTTGTTGTCGAAGGTGACCAGCTCCAGCTTCCGGCCGCCGAGCACCCCGCCGCGGGCATTGATGGCTTCGATGGTCATCTGGAAGTGACGCACCTCGGACTCGCCGACGTTGGCAAAGGGTCCTGACAGGGGGTCTATGAAGGCGATTCGGATGGTGTCCGCGGCGCAGCTGCCGCCACTCCACAAGCTGGCCGCCAGAAGTGCGGGGCCGATCCAGGTGCGCATGGAAATCCTCCTTTCTCCTCATCTCGGCTTCGGACGCCACCGTCCGTCGGGCCTGCCGCGGCACGTTTCCCAGGCGCGGATCGTACCACCATGGGCCGGGAAAACTCGTCATGGCGTCATGGCCGTCCGCTCTGCTCGCGGTCTATACTCTCGCCCGTTCCGGGACAATGACACCTCGTCCGTCCGTGCCCGGCAGCCAATCCAAAAAAATACAACGAGGGAGGAAGTATGGAACTCTGGTCGCAGGTGTACGACCCGCTGGGCAATGCCTTCTTGTCCACGCTGGTCGCCGCCGTGCCGGTGCTGGTTCTGCTCGGCGGCTTGGGCTTCTTTCACATCAAGGCGCACGTCGCGGCCGTGCTCGGGCTGATCTCTGCGTTTGCCATCGCGGTGTTCGTCGTAGGGATGCCTCTCAAGATGGCAGGTATGGCCGCCTTCTTCGGTGGAGCGTTCTCGGTGGTCGGCATCTGCTGGATCATCGTCAACCTCATCTTCCTCTATCGCCTCACCCAGAAGACCGGGCTGTTCCAGGTGTTGCAGGATTCCATCGGCGCGATCACCGGGGACCGGCGCCTGCAGCTGGTGCTCATCGCCTTCTGCTTCGGTGCCTTCTTCGAGGGCGCCGCCGGTGGCGGAACACCGGTGGCGGTGACCGGGGCCATCCTCATCGGGCTGGGCTTCTCGCCGCTCGCCGCCTCGGGCCTGTCGCTGATTGCCAATACCGCGCCGGTCGCCTATGGTGGTTTGGGCACCCCGATCATCGTGCTCAACAGCGTCACCCAGAACACCGACGAGTACCTGCTGCACCTGTCAGCCATGGTGGGCCGTCAGCTGCCGTTTTTCTCGGTGATCGTGCCCTTCTGGCTGGTGATCACGTTCTGCGGATTCAAGCGCGCGATGGACATCTGGCCTGCGATCCTGGTCGCCGGGCTCAGCTTTGCAATCCCGCAGTTCCTGATCTCCAACTATCACGGACCATGGCTGGTGGACATGGTGTCGGCCATGATCTCCATGGTGGCGGTGGCGGTGTTCCTCAAAGTGTGGAAGCCCCGCGAGGTGATGGTGGCAGCAGACGGCTCGGCCGCCGGCATTGTTCCCTACGCGGACGCAGCGAAGGCGGTGCACGGACACTCGTCCGATCTGGTGCGCAAGGCCTGGATGCCGTGGATCATCCTGACGGTCATCCTGTTTGCCTGGGGGCTGCCGATGGTCAAGGCATGGCTCAACACCAAGGGCATTACCTATTTCGAGTTCGAGATGACCGGTCTGCACAAGATGGTGCAGCGTGTGGCACCAGCCGTCGCCGCCCCCCATCCCGAGGGAGCCGTGCTCAAGTTCGGGCTGCTGTCCGCCACTGGCACCGGCATCCTGCTGGCTGCGATCATCAGCGGATTCATGATGGGTTTCAAGGTCAAGGAACTGGTATCGAACTGGCTCGAGACCGTCTGGATCATGCGCTACTCGATCGTCACGATCGTCGCCATGATCGCCCTCAGCTACACCACGCGCTACTCCGGCATGGACGCCATTCTCGGACTGGCCTTCGCCAACACTGGCTGGCTGTATCCCTTCTTTGGAACGCTCATCGGCTGGATAGGTGTTGCACTCACGGGGACGGATGCGGGCTCCAATGCCTTGTTCGGAAGCCAGCAGCAGATCACCGCAAACAAGCTGGGGTTGTCGCCCACTCTCATGGCGGCAGCCAACAGTTCGGGCGGAGTGATGGGAAAGATGATCGATGCCCAGTCCATCGTGGTGGCTTCCGTCGCCACGGGCTACAGCGGCAAGGAGGGAGTCATCCTGCGCTATGTGTTCTGGCACTCGATCGCGCTTGCCTGCCTCATCGGCGTGTTCGTCATGTTGCAGGCCTACGTCTGGCCGTTCACCGAGATGGTGATCGAACCTGGCATCGGGGTGACTCAGCCTCACTGACGAAGCGGGGCTGCCCCTTCCGCCCCGCGGTTCCGCGGGGCGGAAGGGGCATGGTGGTGGTGGCGGGGCGCGATGGTGACTGAGCGCTCCGCCAACTTCCTGACGCCAGGGTCAGTGGTAGATGGCCCTCTGGGTCATCAGCTCATCGTATTCGCCGAGGTATTCGTCTACGGTCTCGACTGAAGCTTCCTCGGCGGCAGCCTGGGTGAGGTAGGCCTTGAAGCGGACCGCCACGGCTCCGGTGAGGTAGGTTCCGCGCGCGGTATGCTTCGCGATCACCTCGAATCCGTAGCCCGGGAACTCGACTACGTGATAATTGGGGCTGTTGTAGATCACATCCATGGCGACGACCTCCGTTGAGTTCGGTTTCGTGGCACAACACAGATGAGCCTCGAGGACGGTGTGGTGAATGGGCGCGGTGGCGCACGTTCCCCATACATTTCCCAGATGGCAGCGGGCCGCCTGTTTTTCAACTGCCAGCGGTGACGGATCGCGGCTGCTGGCGTGGTTAACGACCGACCCTCCAGTGCTTTGAAGGTGCTCACGATGACAGATGCCCGTCTTGCCCGACTCGGGCTTGTCCTTCCCGTCCCGCCAGTCCCGCGATTCGCCTATGTGCCGGTGGTCGTGGAAGGCGGGTTTGCCCATGTAAGTGGCCAACTGCCCTGGAGGGGAGAAGGCCTTGCGGCGGTCGGCAAAGTCGGGGCGGAAGTGGGCGTTGCCGAGGCTGAGGAGGCGGCACGCTGTTGCGCCCTCCAGGCGCTCGCCGTGCTCAGGGATGCCCTCGGGTCGCTCGACCGGGTTTCCCGGGTGGTCAAGCTCACCGGTTTCGTGGCCTCCGATCCGCGGTTCCACGAGCAGCCCCGCGTCATCGACGCAGCCTCGCGGCTGATGGTGGATGTGTTTGGAGACGTGGGGTGGCACGCCCGCAGCGCCATCGGGGTTGCCGTTCTGCCGCGGGACGCCAGTGTCGAGCTCGAGATGGTGGTGGCGGTCCGTGATGTCTGACTTCGTGGCCGATCGGCGGGCATCCCGTTGAGCTGCCCCCCCCCCGAATGGAGGATGAAACATGCGATATAACAAACTGGGTGACAGCGACCTGACGGTGTCCGAGATCTGCCTTGGCACGATGACCTTCGGTGAGCAGAACACGGAGGCGGAAGCCCACGCCCAACTCGATCTTGCGGTCGGTCGGGGAGTGAACTTCATCGACGTGGCCGAGATGTACCCCGTGCCCCCTCGCGCGGAGACCCAGGGACTGAGCGAGCGATTCGTAGGCTCCTGGCTCGCCAGGGGAGCGCGTGACCGGGTCGTCATCGCCACCAAGATCACCGGCCCCGGGCGCGGCTTCGGCTGGATTCGGGGCGGACAGCTGGCGGTCGATCAGGCAGCTGTGTCCGCGGCTGTGGACGAGAGCCTGCAACGGCTGGGTACCGACTACATCGACCTCTACCAGATCCATTGGCCGGACAGGTACGTGCCCTCGTTCGGGAGAATCCACTACGACCCGGCCGGCGAGCGCGAATCCGTGGCCATCATCGAACAACTTCAGGCGCTGGATCGGGTGGTGCGGGCGGGCAAGGTTCGTCACATCGGCCTCAGCAATGAGACGCCCTGGGGTGTAATGCAATTCCTGAATCTGGCGCAGCGGCACGGCCTGCCGCGGGTGGTTTCCATCCAGAACGCCTACAGCCTGCTGAACCGCACCTACGAGGCAGGGCTCTCGGAGGTCACGCGGCACGAGGGTGTATCGCTGCTGGCCTACAGCCCTCTGGCCTTCGGGCACCTGAGCGGGAAGTACCTTGGCGGCGCCCAGCCGCCCGGGGCGCGCCTGACGCGCTTCCCCGCGTTCGGGCAGCGATACCAGAAGCCGATGCTCGAAAGCGCGGTCTCGGACTATGTCAGGCTTGCCCGGGAATATGGAGTTGCGCCCGCTGTGTTGGCGCTCGCTTTCGTGCGAAGCCGGTGGTTTGTGGGCAGTACCATCATCGGCGCGACCAGCCTCGAGCAATTGCGGGAGAACTTTGACGCCGCCGGACCGGTCCTGAGCGACGACCTCGTCGCCGCCATCGAAGACGTGCATCTGCGCAATCCCAATCCGGTGGTCTGAGCCATGAGTGCCCGCGGCTTGCACAGAAACGTTTGACAGGCCGGGCCCGCATCCAGATAATCGCGTGTTTAGTCGGAGGGGTTCCCGAGCGGTCAAAGGGAGCAGACTGTAAATCTGCCGGCTCTGCCTTCGAAGGTTCGAATCCTTCCCCCTCCACCAAAAGGCAGCACGAGCGGTCGAAGACGGGGTGTGGTGTATGTCCCGGGCGCGGTCGGACTGCGGGCGAATCCGGGCGGGTGTAGCTCAATGGTAGAGCAGAAGCCTTCCAAGCTTACGACGAGGGTTCGATTCCCTTCACCCGCTCCAAGGCCTGTCGCCGCAGGCGTGCCTGATTTGATTCAGATCCGTCGACGAGGTTGGCTCGTCGGGCGGTGTTGGGCTGGCGTTCAAAGGCCGATGTAGCTCAGTGGTAGAGCACTCCCTTGGTAAGGGAGAGGTCACGCGTTCAATCCGCGTCATCGGCACCAACTTCTTTCAACCGGCAGCAATACGTTAGGCGTTACGGAGGGCGATCATCATGGCTAAGGGCAAGTTTGAGCGGACCAAGCCGCACGTGAACGTTGGGACGATCGGTCACGTGGACCATGGGAAGACGACGTTGACGGCGGCGATCACGACGGTGCTGTCGGCGAAGTTTGG
>JBILUV010000064.1:0-14990 GCA_044370825.1 Burkholderiales bacterium
CCATGATGGTTTTCGGTGACGCGAAGAAAGTCATCGAGGACATCGTCAAGGGCATCGAGTGATGCCAGCCGTGTTCTGGTGGCTCTGCAGGATGCGGCGCGCCAAAGTCACGGAGGGCCGAGGTCGCCCCGGAACCTTTGGCTTCCGTGCTTCCCGGGGCGGTCGCGTCGAGCTGATTTTTCTGCAGGGCTGACGCCCGCGACAAGCCCCCTGAAGTCTCTGTGCTCCAGCACGGCGATCCTCTCAGCAGGCCCTTTTCCCCGCGTCGGCAGCGGGATCTTCCACGGTCCGCTCGCTGCCCGCCCCCGAGCTGCCGCGCGGTTCTGGCCTGCCGCGTTTCGCCAGGCTGCTGCTGGGCATGACACTCGCTTGCGACGTCGATGACAGACAGGTGGTCATGAGTGCATCGGCATGGAAAACAAGATCCGTTACGAGATAACTGCCAAGGGAATGCTTCAGGCAAGCGGGCGCTCGCGCGCCCTGCCGGATGAATTGCAGCAGTTGCTTCTGCTGGTGGAAGGCTCGCCGTCCGTGGGGCTACCCAAGGAGACACGGGGCGCCGAGGCGCCGCGTGTCACGATTCTCGGATTGCGCCGGCTGGCGGACATGGGGTTCATCAGACCGGTGGCGCTGCCTGAGGGCCGAAGCGCGGAACCGGGATCGGCTGGCTCGGTGACAAGCGACCTCGACTTTACGACGGCTGCGGAATGAACCCGGGGTGTTCGCCGACTGCCGGGCGGTATTGTCGGGGCCTGGGGGCGGCCTGGTGTTCCCTGCGACGACCCGCAGCTCTCGGCGGTCGTCGCGCATTTGGGCGAGAGGCTGAGTGAACAAGTCGATCCTGTACGCGAAGACGGGCAAGGGTCTGATGCAGGTCCGCCAGCGCACGCGCTCGCTCACCCAGGAAGCCTATGGACTGCTCGCCGTCGTCGATGGCCGCTCCACCCTGGGCGATCTCGAGGAGCAACTGCCGCTCTCATCGGTCCAGAGGCTCGAGCACCAGTTGCGGGAGCTGAGCGAGCTGGGACTCATCAAGGAGATTTCCTTGGTGACCGGGCGCGGAGGTACCGCCCGGCTGTCTCTCGTGGAGTCGTTACCCGCAGCGGGTGAGGACGGCCAGGCGGATCGACCGTGCTCCGACGTCATTACGCAGGAAGCCCTGGCTCGCGGCCGGAACGTTGAGAACGGCGCGGTTCCTGAAACGGTTCCGGCTGATCCGGTCCGCCCTCGCTCCTGCCTGGCGGATGCTCTGCCGACTGCAGTCCCTGCCGCCGAAGTTCTGTCGCACGTCGCGACCGCAATCGACCTGCAGAAACACGCCCCGCCTGCCGTTATGGCGATGCCGGACAAGTCGCGGGAAACGGGGTTCTGCCCGCTCCCGGGTTCGGTCGAGGCGGAGTTCATGGGCGATATCGAGCAGTTGATCCAGCGGGAGATGGCGAGGCAGGGACTGCTTCCGGCCGGGCGGCCGGACGAGCGGCAGCCGCCGGTCGCGGTATCGGCTCCCGCGCCGCAGGTCGCAGCGCCCGCCACCAGCGCTCTGAACGAGGTAGAGGCAAGACTTGAGGCGCTGCTTGCGGGCATGGGGTCGACCGACCCGCAGGCCGACGTGCCGTCGCCTGCTGCGACGGTCAGCGCCCCGGCTCCGGCAGATTCATCGCCAGGGCCACGCGCCGAGAAGGCACAGCGCGATGCCCTGTCGCGTCTCGTGCTGGCCGAGCTCGACGCCGAGGATGATCCTTCCGTCGAGGAGGTCCTTGCGCCAGTGCGCACCGAAGAGCCTCGGGGCGAGGCAGAGCGTGTGGCAGCGCGGGCCGCGCCCCTGCTCCCGGCTGCATCCGTTCCACCGTCCGGTGGTGCCCTGGCGCTGGAGGAGGAGCTGCTGCGCCGGGAGATCGCGGAAATCGAGCAGCGCAGCCGGATGGAGGAGGCGGCGCGGCAGGCGGTTGCGCGGGCAGAGGCCGAGGCAGCCGCGAGGGCACAGGCGGAGGCGAGGACTCGTGAGGCCGCCGCGCGGCGCGCCACCGAGGATGCGGCGCGACAGGCGCGCGAGGCTGAACTTCGACGATTGGAGCAGGAGAAGGCACGGAGCGAGGCCGAGCGGACGCAACGCGAAACCGAGGCGGCCGCGGTCTCACAGCGCGAGGCGCTTGCCAGACGCCGCACGGAACATGACCGCATGGAGGGCGAGCGCATCAAGCGCGAGCAGGCGCTCGCCCAGATGCGCGCCCAGATTGCCGAGAGAGAAAGAGAGCGTAGTGCCGAGCGGCGCGCCGAGGCACGGGAAGAGCCGGTGTGGTGGAAGGGCTGGCTGTTGCGTGCGAGTGGGTTGCTCGCCGTGCTGGTCTTCCTGCTGGGCGGGCTCCAGTTCCTGCCACTGCCGTTTGCAGGCGCAAGGGTGGAGGCGGCGTTGTCACAACGCATCGGAGACTCGGTGTCGATCGGAGCCGTGCGGTTGGCGCTGGTACCGGTCGTTGAGTTGCGTCTGGATCAGGTGACATTCGGCGCGAGGCGTGAGGTGCGCGCAGAGCTGATGCGTCTGCGTCCCGAGCCCGGCACCTTGTTCGAGGATGTCATCCGCCTCCGACGCGTTGTGGTCGAAGGGATGTCCGCGGATGACGGCGCAGTTGGCGCCATGCTTCGTTGGTTCCCGGTTTCGCCTGAACGCCGGAATCCGGAACTCGGTGTCATCGAGGTGCGCGGCGGGCGCGTCGACGTTCCGGGCATTGAGTTACCCCCGCTAGATGGGGAGTTCCAGCTGACCACGGATGGTGGCCTGGTGAACGGCCGGCTTGCGACGGCGGATGGGGCCCTCAAGGTCATGTTCCAGCCCGGTCAGGGAGGGCTGGAGATCGGGGTCCTGGCTCACTCCTGGACTCCGCTGCTCGGACCGAAGGTGGTACTGGACGAGTTCCAGGGAGAGGCGCTGCTGGCGGGTGGCCGGCTGAGGATACGCTCCTTCACCGGGGTGTTCAGTGGTGGCGTAATCAAGGGTTGGGGTGACGTGGAGTGGGGACGCGGCTGGACTGCCACCGGCGACTACACCCTCGAGCGGATCGATGCTCGGGGAATGCTGGCGCCGGCAGGCTCGGTCGCCACGGCCAGCGGTGTCCTGGAGGCCCGGGGCGGTTTCTCGTTGAAGGCCGACACTCTCGCTGCATTGTTCTCCAGCCCGGCTGCCTGGGGTGAGTTCACCGTCCGCAGCGGTGCGCTGCACGGCGTAGATCTGGTTCGCGCCCTGCAGGCTGCGCCCGGGGCGGTCCTGCGCGGCGGACAGACGAAATTCGACCAGTTCCGTGGCTCCTTCTCCCTCAGCCCGGGTCGCCTGCTCTATCGCGACCTGCGACTGCAGGCCGGAGCTTTGGCAGTCACCGGTGCAGTCGAGATCGTGGACGCTCGTCGCGTCACGGGGCACGCGGTGGTGGAACTGCGCAACGCGGCCCGCCCATTCCGCACCGACCTGTCAGTGGGCGGGAATCTGTCCGAGCTCACGTTGACGCCCTGAGGCGACCCTCGGAAAGTGCTCAGCCGGTGGGGCTGCTGTCCTGCTCCATGCGTCGCAGGTCCTCCGGCGTGTCGACATCGGCGAGAACGCCAGGATCGTCAACGGCGAGCTCGAGCACAAGGTCAGCATTAGAGCCAACCACGCGTCGAGCGCCTTCATCTCCCGCGAGCTCGAGCAGCGCGGCGCGGTGTTCGCCGGAGAAGCCAACCGGGTGGCCACGCCGCCCCTCATGGCACGGAATGACGATCGAGGCACCGGCGCGGAGGGCATCCCGGACAGCCTGGACGGTCGCTGACTTCACTTTTGGCATGTCCCCCAGCGCCACCAGCCATCCGGAAGCATCCCTGGTGGCTGCAATGCCGCAGGCGAGGCTGTAGCCCATGCCGTCGAGTGCGCGCTCGCAAAGGGAGTAGCTCGCCCCCTCCGTGGTAAATATCTGCTCCAGTTCAGGCTCGCCCGGGCGCAGAACCACATGCACCCAGGGCATGAGACCGCACAATCTTCGATAGGACACGAGCGCCAGCGGCGTCCCATCGGGCCCGTAAGGGTGAATAAGCTTGCGCCCGCCAAACCGGCGGCCGGCGCCAGCGGCCAGGAGAAGGCCCGCAATCACGCGGTCAGCGCACAAGGCCGATGGAGCGGCTGCCCGTCGGATGTGGCATGCAGCCAGACCCGCCTCCCTTGTGAGAGCCTTTGCAGATGCTCACGCGCCCATGGCTCTTCACTGGCTCGATCGGCCTGCCGCGTGACTGCACTCCACGCACCGGCAGGACCTTGTTTCCGACAGCGGCCTGGCGGGTAGGTGCAACGATCTTTCGAGTCATGCCGACCGACGCGCGCGTCGACGGGGCGGGCGCATGCACCGAGCGGGTAAAGGAAGCCCGCTGGAAGCTTCCCGCCGCTGTGTCCAGAGAGGTCGCGGGCTTGAGCCTGGTCAGGTCAGCGACCACCATGCCGGCAGGTTCCCGAGCCGGTAGCGCAGGTGTCGATGCGGACGAGTCCGACAGCGCGGTGCGTCCCCGAGCGAGCGGCGGATTCCGGGCGAAGTAGCGGCGGATGCCATGGGCGCGCTTCCTCCTCGGGATTGCTGATGAAGGCGGTCTCCACCAATATCGAGGGTATGTCCGGAGCCTTTAGAACGGCGAATCCCGCCTGTTCGACGTGGGGCTTGTGGAGGGAATTGACATTGGCGATCTCCCCCAACACCGCCCGACCGAGCTTGAGGCTGTCGTTGATGGTCGCGGTCTGGGATAGATCGAGCAGCACACGTTTCAGGTTGGGGTCGGCGACGTCGATGTTCACGCCGCCGATCAGGTCGGCCTCGTTCTCCTTCCTGGCCAGCCAGCGGGCAGCTGCGGAGGTGGCGCCCCGCTCCGACAGAGCGAATACCGAGGAGCCCTTTGCGTGGGGCTTGATGAAGGCGTCTGCGTGAATGGATACAAACAGGTCGGCCTGTACGTTGCGAGCCTTGATGACGCGCTGATGCAGTGGGATGAAGTAGTCGCCGTCACGGATCAGCACCGCGCGCATGCTCGGCACCTGATCGATGACGTCCTTCAGCTTGCGCGCGATCGCGAGCGTCACGACCTTTTCGTGGTTGCCGCTGGCACCGCGCGCGCCCGGATCCGCGCCGCCGTGGCCCGCATCGATGGCAACGGTGATCAGTCGTTCGACCGGTGCCTGCGGTGAGGCTGGGGCAGTGGCCGGCACGCGGGACGGGGCCGGATGGTCTGCCGCCGGCCCCGGTTCCACGGATGGCGCAGCTTCGCCGGGCGGCTTGCGCACGCCGCTCGCGGTCACCTCGGTTGCGGGCGTGGAACGCGTCGACGGGTTGCTGGAGCCCGCAGCGTTACCCTGTGCTGGCGCAGGCTTCGCGGCAGTGCCGGTCTGGGCCGGTGACGGGGCCTGCAGCGCCGCAGGTGCGTCGAGGTCGACGCGCGCCAGCATCGCCATGAGCGGATCTCTGCCTGCGGGTTCCCTGATGTCGACAATCAGGCGGTGGCCGCCTGCAGCCAGCGGCGTTTGTCTGACCTGGGATTCGACCTCGGTCCTCAGATCGAAGACAACACGAGCCACACGGGGCTTGAAGCGCCCGATTCGCGCGCTGCGGATGTAGGGGTTGGCCCCGCCCACCTGCGTCGCCAGGGTCTCGAGAGCCCGCAGGTCCGTGGCCTCCTCGAGGTCCAGCACCAGCCGTGAGGGCTCACCCAT
Organism: Burkholderiales bacterium; assembly: GCA_044370825.1. Lineage (GTDB taxonomy): Bacteria > Pseudomonadota > Gammaproteobacteria > Burkholderiales. The sequence goes on from JBILUV010000064.1 coordinate 5,717, forward strand.
GCGGAACAGCCTGTAGGTCAGTGGCTGGTGCGACTCGATCGTGATGCGCGTCGTCTCCTGGTTCATGCTCAGATGGGCGGCGCTGAACTGGGCGGCGCAGCTTGTCCATGTCGCAGTCGTCAGGGCTGCAGCCAGCAGCCAACGCGCTGCCGGCGAGGCCGGGCGTTGACGGATCAGTGGGGAAGTGCATTGAGCCAACGTGCGCCTCTCTCGGTATTGGCGACCAGACGGGCGGACCGGCCGCCATGGTCGGTCGCCTGAAGCCAGATCTCGAGGTCCGGGGCGGGCAGGAACGTCCGCGCTTTCTCCGGCCACTCGACAATACAAACGGCCGTTGTGCCGAAAAACTCCAGGAATCCTGCGGACCGAAGTTCTTCCGGATCCTCGAATCTATAAAAATCAAAGTGGTATAAGGATAACTTGGAAAGCTCGTAAGGTTCAACCAACGTAAAAGTGGGGCTCTTGACGCGTTCCTCGAAACCGAGGGCACGCAAAAGACCACGCACCAGCGTTGTCTTGCCGGCGCCGAGATCGCCGTGCAGGTGCAGTTGCATACCCTGGTCGATGCCACGGGCAAGGTCACGTCCAAGCGCCATGGTGGCGCGGTCGTCGCCGAGGTCGCGGATGCGTTCGCGCGTCGCGTTCACGTTTCCTCCGCGAGGTCGCCCAGGGAGAAACCGCCGGTGACCTCCAACAGCAAGTTCAGCGAGGCCCGGGTGTCACCGCGCCGCCATGCGAGGCCGAGCTCGGTGAGCGGGCTGTTCTCCGCCAGGGATCGATATACCACTCCGGTACGCCCGAGGTGGCGCAACGATGCCGGGATCAACGCGACGCCGATGCCCGCCGAGACCAAGGACACCACGGTCTGCATCTGCACCGCCTCCTGGTCCACCCGGGGACTGAAGCCGCACCGCTTGCAAAATGAAACGATGTCGTCGTGCAGCCGCGGGGCGTGCGAGCGCGGCGTCAGCACGAAGGGGCTGTCGGCCAGCCGCGACAGCGCCAGGGGGCCGGCCTCCGCTGCCAGGGGGTGATGCTGCGGCAACGCCGCCAGGAAGGGTTCACGGTGGATACGGTGGTACTCCAGGGCAGGGTGGTCCACGGGTGGCAGCACGAAGCCCGCATCCATGGATCTTTCCGCCAACGCCCGCAACTGGACGTCGGTGGTGGCCTCCTTCAGGGTCAGCCGTACCCCGGGCGCGCGCGCCCGCAGTTCCCTCAGGATCGGAGGCAGGACGTTGTAGTCTGCGACGCTGACGAAGCCAATGGTGAGTTGCCCGATTTCACCGCGGCCGGCGCTCCTCGTCGTTTCGAGCGCCTTCTGAGCGCGGGCCAGGATTTCTCGCGCCTCCGCCATGAGGACCTCGCCAGCCGGCGTCAGCAGAACGCGCCGTTGCGTTCGCTGGAACAGCGTGGCGCCGACGATCTCCTCCAGCGCCCGGATCTGGATCGAGAGCGGAGGCTGCGACATGTTGAGGCGCCGTGCCGCCCGACCGAAGTGCAGTTCCTCGGCGACGGCGAGGAAATAGCGCAGATGGCGTAGCTCGAGATTCATACTCAAAAAATATCAGAATTCGAGAAACAATATATTGGACGCCCGAATGCCTGAGCTGCAGACTCTTTGCCCACGGTGTTCGGACCTCTCGGCACCACACTTCATCCCAACCCCGGATTTCCAGGAGGATCCCCATGGCCGACAACTGGCGTTCCAGACTCATCACCAACGGCGTCGCGCGTGCGCCCAATCGCGCGATGCTGCGTGCGGTCGGATTCGGCGACGAGGACTTCCAAAAACCCATCGTCGGCGTCGCCAACGGCCACTCCAACATGAACCCCTGCAACGCTGGCATCCAGCCGCTGGTGGATCGGGCCATGGCCGTGTTGCGCGCCGAGGGTGCGATGCCGCAGTCCTTTGGCGTCCCCACCGTCACCGACGGTATCGGCATGGGGACCGAAGGCATGAAGTACTCGCTCGTGTCGCGTGAGGTCATCGCCGACGCCATCGAGACCTCCACCAACGGACAGATGATGGACGGCGTGCTGGTCATCGGCGCCTGCGACAAGAACATGCCCGGCGGCATGATGGCGATCGCGCGCATGAACGTTCCTGCGATCTACGTCTACGGCGGCACCATCAAGCCGGGCCGCTGGAAGGGGCAGGACCTCACCATCGCCAGCGCCTTCGAGGCGGTCGGCGCCTACAGCGCCGGCAAGATGTCCAAGGAGGACTATGACGGCATCGAGCGCAACGCCTGCCCGACCGTCGGCGCCTGCGGTGGCATGTACACCGCCAACACCATGTCCTCGTCCTTCGAGGCGCTGGGCATGAGCCTGCTGGGTTCGTCCCAGATCGCCTCTCCGGATCCGGAGAAGGCCGACTCGGCGGCGGAGTCCGCCAAGGTGCTGGTACAGGCGATCGCCAAGGGACTGCGGCCGCGCGACATCATCACCCGCAAGTCGATCGAGAACGCCGCCAGCCTGATCATGGCCACCGGTGGTTCGACCAATGCGGTGCTTCACTATCTGGCCATTGCCTCCGCCGCCGAGGTCGACTGGACCATCGACGATTTCGAGCGCGTGCGCTTGCGCACGCCGGTGTTGTGCGACCTCAAGCCGTCCGGCAAATACGTCGCTGTGGATTTCCACCGGGCTGGTGGTGTCCCGGTGGTGCTGAAGATGCTGCTCGACCACGGCTTGCTGCACGGCGACTGCATGACCATCACCGGCCGGACCATCGGCGAGGAGCTCGAGGCCTCGAATCCGGTGCGTCGCGATGATCAGGACGTCATCCGTCCGTGGGACGACCCGATGTATGCGCAGGGCCACCTGGCAATCCTGAAGGGCAACCTTGCTCCCGAGGGCTGCGTGGCCAAGATAACGGGCCTGAAGAACCCGAAGATCACCGGTCCGGCACGCGTCTTCGATTCCGAGAATGAGACCATGGAGGCGATCGTCGCCGGCAAGGTCAAGGCGGGCGACGTGGTCGTCATCCGTTACGAGGGCCCGAAGGGTGGGCCGGGCATGCAGGAGATGCTGGCGCCGACATCCGCCCTGATCGGCCAGGGCCTGGGCGAGTCGGTCGGCCTGATCACCGACGGGCGTTTCTCCGGCGCCACATGGGGCATGGTCGTCGGTCACGTGGCTCCAGAGGCTTTCGTGGGGGGGGCCATTGCCCTGGTGCAGGACGGTGACTCGATCACCATCGATGCACACCAACTGCTCATTCAGATCAACGTCTCGGATGAGGAACTGGCACGTCGCCGGGCCGCCTGGCAGGCGCCCGAGCCGCGCTACAAGCGCGGCCTGATGGGCAAATACATCAAGCTGGTGTCGACCGCCTCTCGCGGCGCCGTCACCGACCAGTTCTGATACCGGGGGGCGGCTGGTCCGGAATGCTCGCGTGCCGCCACGCGCGCCAGCCGGGTCGGCTGCCCCTGCGGATCGAGGAATTGAAGTCGCTTCCGGTATCCCTGCTGGCGGTGCTGGCCGCCATCGGTTCGAGTACGCTGGGAGGCTCGGCCATCGTCGCCACACGGTTCGTGGTACAGGAGGCCGGCGTCCTGCCGACCATCCTTCTGCGCTTCATCGGCGCCGCGGCCATCGTGCTGGCGGTGACCCTTTGGCGCATGCCTATCCGGGTAGCCGTCCGGGACCTGCCGGTCGTGGTCGGTCTGGGGCTGGTGCAGTTCGCTCTGTTCCCCTGGCTGTTCACCATGAGCCTGTCCCACATCCCGGCAGGTCGGGCGGCCCTCGTGCTCTCGACGCAGCCTTTGCTGACCCTGTTGCTGTCCTCCATGGTGGGCCGTGAGCGCCTAACCGCCGTCAAGGTCTTGGGTGGGCTGCTGGCGCTGGGAGCTGTTGCTGTGGCGCTGGGGGATCAGCTGGGCGGCGGCGGTGCCTCCGCCTGGACGGGTGACCTATTCATGTTTGGCGCCAGCGTGTCGGGTTCGCTCTACAATGTTTCCGCCAGTTATGCCCTGCGGCGATACAAGGCGATGGTAACGGCGTCGGTCATGATTCCGGCCGGTGCTGTCGCCATCTCGGCGGCGATGCTGTGGGCGGGCGATTTCCAGGCCTTCGCCACGATCAGTCCTGCGGGGTGGGGCGCCATGGCCTACCTGATGACGTTTGGCGGTGCCTTCACCTTCTTTCTGTGGATCTGGGCCCTGGAACACACGGTGCCGTCTCGCGTCGCGCTGGCTGTCACCTTCAATCCCATCGCCGCGATGCTGCTGGGCGCCATTGTGCTCGGCGAGCCCGTCACCTGGCGGTTGCTGGTCGGACTGGCCGGTGTCCTGTTGTCCCTGCTGATCGTCAACGGGCGTGCGATGCGGGAGGCTTGGCGGTCCCGGACCCCTGAGACGGGGTGCGGCACCTGAACTGCCGGCCTGCGTGGCCCCACCACGCTTGTCCGAACGGAACGCTCAGTACCAGTAGGGCCAGCGACCCGGGAACGGCCGTGCCGGGAAGGCAGGTGGGGGGGGCCAACCCCAACCCCAGCCCCAGTACAACTGCTGGTGCCTGAACCTGGCGTCGATCTCGACCGCCTCGAGCTGGCGTTTCTGTATATGGTCCAGCACCTCGTCCGGCACCCCTTGCTGGCGCAACCCCGCGTATTGCGAGCCGCTGAGCGCCAGCACGGTGCGAGACTCATCCATCGCGCGGATGATCTGCGCCGAGGGTACGTCGTTCTTCGCCATTGTGATGACCTGCTCCAGGGTGAGGGGCGGGCGGCGTGGAACGCTCGCGCATCCCGCCAGAACCGCCAGCAAGGCCAGCACCGCGAGGGCGCGGAGGGTGTGCCGACGTCGCCCAGTATCGGTGGTGTTCATCGCGTGGTGAGCTCCTGCAGGTGGGTGTCCCGCGGTCGGCCGGCTGTCGGCACGGGTGACCCACGGCCGGGATGGTGCATGGTGGCGTTCACTCTCTGTTCATGAGAAAGCCTGTCACTAGCGCGTGGCAGGCCATCAGAGCGTGCAGCATGTAAGGGGAGCCGAGCGGCGGAAGATCGGCGCTGGCGCGCGCCACAGCCACACCGGTCTCCGCCAGGAGCCAGACGGCGAGCGCAGCCGGCAAAGATGGCGGGTGGCGGGCTGACCGCTGCGGGAAAAGCCGTGTCGCCAATGGCGCCGCAGCGAGGGGCAACACAAAGGCCACCACGGCGAAGGGCGCGAATACGGCGCTCGCGATGGATGCCCGTGCACCCTCGGGGCCGTTCCAGGTGCCCTGCAGGAAGGACAGGGCGTTGACCGCGATCTGACTGCCCGTACCGACGACCGCGGCGGCGAAAAGCAATCGTGGAAAGGGGCTGCGTGTTGACATCACCGAGCTTGGAGTGATCCACTGGCCGGAGGTTTCCCAAATGGCCTGCGCCGCGACGCATGTGCCGTGTGGAGCCGTAATGCCGCGCGGGCGGGCCGCCGGCCCGCCTGCGCTGTCCCAGAGGATATGAACATGACCAAATCCGCTATGTCACGCAAGAACACCTTCCTGGCAACGGCCCTGGCAGCCGTCCTCGGGAGCGCCGCGCCCGCCGGGTTTGCCGGTGACCTCGAGCGTGGTCAGGCCCTGCACGACACTTTCTGCATCATGTGTCACTCTCCCGACCTTTATGGACGCAGCGACCGTATAGCCAACACCTATGCCGAGGTGCTGCAACAGGTGACACGCTGGCAGAACAACGCCAGATTGCGCTGGACCGGCTACGACATCGACAGCGTCACCGAGTACCTCGCGGAAAAGTACTACAAAGTCCCGCGTTGATTCTCCAGACCCGGCACGGTGGCGCATTCAGGCTGGTGTGTCCGGGTCCAGTTGCCGTTCAAGCCAGGACAACTGGTCCTTCAGCAGCAGCTTGCGCCGCTTCAGACGCTTGAGTTGCAGTTCGTCGTGCAGCGGCGTTTCCGACAGCCTGGCGATCGCCTGGTCGAGATCCCGGTGCTCGATGCGCAGCGCTGCCAGCTTGTGCAGGATTTCCTCGAACGCCTCGGGATCGCCCTCCATCATCTTTCCCTCTGGATGTTGACAGGCCCGAGAACGATGTCGAAGCGACCGGCCAGACGGCTGTTTCCCGTCGGTGAGGGGCGCAAAGGCACGATCAGAGCCTCCCTCTGGCGGCGGTCGCGCACAGCATTGAGCAGGAAGTCATGTCCATTGGCCGGTTCTCCCGCCACATACATCTGTGTGTGGAAGGGAAGGCCACCCGCAGGCGTCACTGCGAAGTGAATGTGCGGGGCTCGGCTAGGATATGCGACGGGCCGAATCGTCCGGAAGTGGTAGGCACCGCTCTTGTCGGTCAGGGTGCGTCCGAAGCCCTGGAAGGAGGGGTCAACGGGCGCCGGAGAGTCATCGTCCGGGTGGTGGTAGCGTCCGAAGCCATTCACCTGCCAGATCTCCACCCGTGCGCCGCGGATCGGCTGACCGGCCGGATCGAGCACCAGCCCGGACACCTCGATGATCATGCCATGCGCCAGCCCGGGGCGTCCGGCCAGCTGGACGAGATCGTTATCCTGATCCAGCGGCAGCGTCAGCGGATAGAACGGCCCCTGCATCTGCTGCGGCGTCAGCGGATAGAACGGCCTCTGCATCTGCGGCGGCGTGGGCGCGGCGGCGGCGAATTCCTGCGTGCCCGCCAGCAGGGCACCCAGCGCACCGACCAGAAGACGCCTTCGGGGCCGCTCCGCCGCGCGCGACCCGGTCTGGTGCAGCATCCTGGCCGGGACATCGGATGGAAGGTGATCCGGCATCGTGATGGCACAGACGCCTGGCGCAGGACGGAGATCAATAACGATTGTATATCTCCAGGGCCTTCAGCATCGATTTCTGCTCCTGGATGATGGGGATCATCCGGTTCTCCTTGTCGGCGTACTGGCGCAGCAGTTCCACGACGCGCTCCGCGGCTGCCTGGGGCACGACCACGACACCGTCGGCATCGGCCACGATGTAGTCCCCTGGCGAGACGAGGATGCCGCCGCACTGCACCGGGATCTGCTTGTCGACGCTGATCATGCGGCCTACCGATGTCGCCGGACTGACGCGTCGCGACCACACCGGGAAACCGATCTGCCGGATCTCGGTGATGTCCCGGACCGCGCCGTCGATCACCGCCGCCTCCAGGCCGCGCACCTTGGCCGTGGTCGCCATCAGGTTGCCCATGGCAGCGATGTCGAGGCCGTCCTGCATCACGTACACGAGGACGTTGCCCGGTTCTGCCTGATCGAGGATCTCGAGCAGCTGGTTGGTGTACTTGCGCGGGTCGTTACGCAGCACGGGCCGCATCAGGGCGGTGGCGGCGCGGCCGACCACCTTGCCCTCCTGGATCGGCTTCATGTCGGGATTCATCCAGCCCCGCGCGCCCGTGGCCTCGTCGACGGCGTCGGCGACGTTGCCGGTGCTGTGAACCGGATCGCGGAGCACAGCCACGATTTCCTCCGGCGTCATGCCGTGGCAGACGAGCGGTGTGAGCAGGGCGAAGGTGGTGAGCAGTCGGCGGATCATCAGGGGCGTCTCCTCGTCGTCAGGGTGTGGTCGCGGGCGCGGGCCTGGGTAAACCGGCGCCGAGACTCAGAAGATACTGCAGCAGATCGCCTTTCTCGCCGGCGGTGCAGGTACGTCCCAGGACATAGAAGCAATTCAGGTCGAACCAGAGTTCGGTTCGATCCGGGTCTGTGAATCGTGCCGGGTTGGCTGAGGGGGCCAGCGGCCGGATCTCGGCTCGCGCACCAGGGCGTGGCGCCGAGCGGTCGGGAGGCGTGATGTGACAGGCCGGACACTCAGCCCGTAGGCTGCCGCTGTGGCCGGACATTGCCTGCGCAGGATCCGGACCGTGGCATGAGGCGCAGGCATGCTCGCCGTTCGGCCCCTGGTGCCGGCTGAGGTAGAACTGTCGTCCGCGTTCCGCCGAGAAGCCCCTGAACCCGGGCGCCGTGGCGGCCGCCGCGCGGTACGCGGCGAGCATGTCCTCGGGCGTGGCCGCCATCGCGCCGCCGGCAAGAACCGCGCCTCCCAAGAGCATCAATATCCCGGTCGTCCCGGTGCCCATCCTGATTCCTCCGGCCGTCATGTCGGCGCGCGGGTGGATGTTCCGCCCCCCGGCAGCGCTGCCACGCCGAGCGGGCCAGCAGGCCGATCGCCGGTAGCTGTAGCCTCAGTATGCCCGGTCCGGGTGCCGCGACGCATCTGCCAACGGGACGGGAGGCTAATGCGCGTGGATCGCAGCGACGACCGTCCGGGCAGGGAACGGATCTGGCAGGCCGCCCCGGACGTTGGTCATCCGGGGATCACGATGGACCGCGGCCCGATGAAATGTCCAGACTAGCTCGGCCGGGTGGCGCGCTGAACCCGGCTCTGGGTGGCGGAGGAGGCGTCGCGGTAACGGCGGTAGTAGGCGAGCACCCGAGGGACGTAGGCACGCGTCTCGGCGTAGGGCGGGATGGTGCCGTAGCGCAGCACCGCGCCTTCCCCTGCGTTGTAAGCGGCAACAGCCAGACGCAGGTCCTGGCCGAACATCGCCATCAGGTCCTTGAGGTAGCGTGTCCCGGCATCGATGTTCTGTTTCGGATCCAGCAGGTCCTTGGCGCCGTAGCGTGCCCCGGTCTCGGGGATCAACTGCATGAGCCCGCGGGCGCCCTTGCCCGATCTGGCCTTGGGGTTGTAGCCGGATTCGGCGGAAATGACAGCGTGGATGAGGGCCGGTTCGACGTCGTGCTGCTTCGCCGCGGCGAGGACGTGTTCATCGAACTCCTGGCGGCGGTCCGGCGCCGCGCGCTTCGCCCTGCGATCGGTGAATATCGCCTTCATCACACCCGTCGGGCTCGCCGCCGCCTCGCGGCGCGGTGCCTGCATGAAAACCGTGCAGCGGCGATTCCCGGGGACGTTGGTGAACAGCGGCACGCCGTCCTCGTCCAGGCAGCGGTAGACCGACTCCTGGGCATGCGCCGCCTCACCACCCGACATGGCGAGAGCGGCAAGGCAGGCTGTGGCGATGAGGGCGCGCAGGCGCATCGGAGAACTCGCGGGATCGTCCTGTGGAAAACCATGCCGCGAAGGCACGGCGGGCCCCGGCGGGCGAAACCACGGCGGGGTGCCACGCGCACCCGCGGAGCACGTCAGTTAACGGAACGTCCGCCGGGACCTTGAGGTGATTCCGCGACCGACCGCCGGCTCGGCACCACCACCGTGGCCAGGGCGCAGAGGATCAGGGCGAGGGCTGCGAAGTCGGTGGTCGCAGGGTGTTCGCCGAGTAGCAGCATGCCGCTGAACACCGCCACGACCG
>JBILUV010000393.1:0-2888 GCA_044370825.1 Burkholderiales bacterium
CCCCCGCGGGTGCAAGACTCACGATCTTGAACCAGGCCCAGAAACAGAGCACGAAGGCGATGGACATGTTGTAGGCGAGTCCGGCCAGGGCGGCGGGACCGACGGCGCGCCAGTGCGGCGGGTCGAACAGAAGGGCCCCGATCACGATCGGGATGCCACCCAGCAGAAAATTCCAGCCGGTGAATGTGGTCACCGCCAGACCCAGAGGCCTGCGCTTCATCAGTACCGTGCCGGAAGACCAGGCGATCGCTGCCGCCAGCATGAGCAGGGCCCCCGCAGGCCGCCCGCCGATCGAGGCCAGGGAGTCGGCGAGCAGCAGCACCAGGCCCGCCATGCCGAGGGCGAGGCCTGCGGTGCGTCTCAGGGTCATGGGCTCACCGAGGAACATCGCCGAGAGCAACACCGTCCACAGCGGCATGGTGTAGGCGAGTATCGCGGAGCGCCCGGCCGGCAGGAGGCTGACGGCATAGGTGGACAGGATGTTCCACAGCGTGACATTGCAGGCGGCCATGGCGACCAGCGCGCCCCAGTCCCGGCGTGGAACCCGCAGCGGCACACCGGTGAAGCGCGCGATGGCGAACATGCCGATCGAGCCGGCTCCGACGCAAAGAGCACGGAAGGTCCACACGGGGATCTCCGCCACGGCCAGCTTGATCATCGGCCAGTTCATGCCCCAGCCGAAAGTCAGGATCAGCAGGAGCGTCCAGGTGGAGCGGGGCAGGGTGGTGGTGGGGCGCGACATGGGCATTACGAATCTGCGTTTCGGGATCTTACGCGCCCGGGCCCCACACCAGCCGCGAATTCGGCCGATAATGCTGACATGTCTGCGTCGTCCGACACATCGTCCGGCCTCGTCCGCCTGCTGGGCTTCTGGGGTCTGAATGTCCTGGTCCTGTGGGTGGCGGCCGAATTGCTGCCCGGCGTGTCGGTCTCCGGACCCGGGCCGCTGCTGCTCGCCGGACTGGTGTTCGGTCTGGTCAACACCTTCGTCAAACCAGTGTTGCTGGTCCTGACGCTGCCCGTCACCGTCCTCACCCTGGGCCTGTTTCTGCTGGTGCTCAACGGCCTGATGTTGCTTCTCGTCGCCTGGCTGGTGCCGGGTTTCGGCGTGGGCTCGTTCTGGCAGGCGGTCGGGGCGGCGCTGCTCGTGTCGATTCTGGGCTTTGTGCTCAACCTGATCAGGCGGCGCTGACGGCATCCTGGAACCGCCGGACGTTGGGCGTTATCCTGCCCACGCGACGTCGAACAACATGATTTCCGGCCGGAGGAGCCCCATGACGAAGACCTCACTGATCGCCTGTGCCATCCTGGCCGCTTCGGCCTTCGCGCCGTTGGCGGCTGCCCAGAGCTGGACGCCGCCCGGCCCGGAGCAGAGGTGTCCGTCGCGCTGGGGCGCAGGCGACGAGCGTGGAGCCGCCAACCACATGACGCCCGCCCGGGTGCTGGAGGCGTCTAGGCTCATCCGCAGCGGCGAGCTCATCGAACTCGGCCGCACCCTTGAGGGGAACATGCCGCTTTTCGGGACCCGTCGCTTCGAGATCCACACCAAGCGCACCGGCCCGTCTCTTGGGACCAACGCGCGCCGCAGCAACGAGGAACTGGTGGTCACCGAGCTTGGCCAGGTCGGAACCCAGTTCGACATGTTTTCCCACCAGACGATCGGCAACTCCCTCTACAACTGCGTCGACAGCGACGAGGTCGGTACGCGTAACGGCTTCACCAGGCTCGGTGTCGAGAAGGTCGGCATGCTGTTCACCCGCGGTGTGCTGCTCGACGTCGCGGCCACGAAGGGTGTCGACATGCTCGAGGGTGGCTACGAGATCACGCCGGCGGATCTCGAGGCGACGCAGAAGCGTCAGGGCATCACCGTCCGTCCCGGTGACGCGGTGCTGATCCACACCGGTTGGGGCAAGCTGTGGGGCGTCGACAATGCTCGCTACAATGCCAGCGCTCCCGGTCTGGGCGTGGGGGCCGCCGAATGGCTCGCCGCCAGGGACGTGATGCTCCTGGGCTCCGACACCTTTCCGGTGGAAGTGGCGCCCAACCCGGACAAATCGCTGAGCCTGCCGGTGCACCAGATCGCGCTGGTGGTCCACGGCATCTTCCTGCTCGAGAACATGAAACTCGACCAGCTCGCGGCCGCCGGAGTGCACGAGTTCGCCTTTGCCGTGCAGCCGCTCAAGATCAAGGGCGGGACCGGCTCCACCGTCGCGCCGGTGGCGATCCGCTGATGACCGTGGGCGCGCGGGGTGGTCGACCCGGCCCGCGCCTTTTCCATTCCCGCCTCGGCCCCGCTGGGCCACAGTCACTGGTCACCCGATGAATCAGGTCTTCATACACGAACAGATCATCCGCTTCGCGCACTGCGACCCGGCTGGAATCGTCTACTTCCCGCGTTTCTTCGATCTCGCCCACACCGTCATGGAGGACTGGTTCTCCAACGGCGTCGGATATTCCATGCCGGAGATGATCCTGCGGCAGCGCATAGGCACGCCAACGGTCACGATCAAATGCGATTTTGCGAAGGCCCTGCGCATGGGTGACATGCTGCGGTTCGAACTACGCGTCACCCGCATGGGGCGAAGCTCTGCGCAACTCGACTACCGTGGCAGTTTCGAGGGCGAGGAGCACCTGCACATCGTCCAGACCATTGCCTTTGTCGACCTGGAGAGGATGCGATCGATCCCCATCCCCGAGCAGGTGCGGGGACGGATCGAAGCCTACCTGCAGGCGTGATGCAATAGGTAGCTGCGAGGGTCCGTCTGACACGATGGGCAATCCTCGAGGGGACGCAGGGCTGCTGCGGTTGCGCAATCCACTGCCTCGGTACCTTGCCTGCTGCCAGCCCGTGACGGGCAGCAGGCAAGGTGCCTTGATCCCCCAGGTTG
>JBILUV010000349.1:0-3439 GCA_044370825.1 Burkholderiales bacterium
CTCGGCGCCAGCGCACAGACACCGTCCAGCGGGATGCGGCCGTGGGTCGGACGCATGCCGAACACGCCGCACAGGCTGGCGGGAAAGCGCACCGAGCCACCGGTGTCGGACCCGAGCGCGAAATCCACCAGCCCGGCGGCGACCGCCGCTGCCGAGCCGCTCGAGGAACCGCCGGGAATGCGCCCGGGGGCATTCACATTCACCGGCGTACCGTAGTGGGCGTTCTCACCCAGCGAGCTCCAGGCCATCTCGTCGGTGTGGGTCTTGCCCACCACCCGCGCACCGGCGTCGAGCAGCCGCCGAACCGCCGTGGCGGTCGCAGTCGCGGGCCCATGCGTCGCCAGCCAGTCCGGGCTGCCGAAACCGGTGCAGTGGCCCGACAGGTCGTAGATGTCCTTGATGCCGCAAGCAAGCCCGGACAGCGGCCCCTCCGGCGCGCCCCGGCATTCGGCATGGGTGTGCCGGGTGAAGGCTCCGATGGGGTCTCGATCGAGGATGCTGGACATGGCGGCTCCGGTGAATGCCGCAGTGTAGTCGAGCGGCAGACGGGCCCGGGTCCGGTCGGCGCGAGATCGGAGTAGCATCCGGGCGAAGGGCGATCCGCGCCCCGGGAGACACGCATGCGCTTCACCTGGCTGCCCCTGGTCGCCACCATGACCGCACTGGCACTGGACTGCGCCGCGCAGCAGGGTGTCGCGGGCGCCCGCTACGCGCCCGCCTCCACCGGCATCTCGCTCACGCCGGGCGCGCCACCGGAACGCAAGGAATTCAGCTTCGGGCGTGAAGCGGGCAGCGCCTGGCTGGGCAGCAACGGCAAGTTCGGCATCGAGATCTGGGTGCGGCATGCGGGCTTGCGCTGCGCGACCTACGAGATCGGCGTGCGATTCGGCGAAGGCGAGCATGGCTGCACCCGGGTTAACTGGCTGGGCGAGCCACGCTGGCTCACAAGCCAGAGGCAATGCAACAACGCCGTCATGCTCCACCGGGGCGTGGACGGCGACCCGGAGCTTGCCGCCGTGTTCGAGCGGGCCACCTGCGCCGAGCGTCTGGTGCGCTGCGAGGGCAATTGCCCCTGAACGACGCCCCCGGCACCAGGCCCGCGTCGCGCCCGAATCACACCAGCAGCGCCCGCTCCACCGCCCGTTGCCACGCCATCCTGAGCGCGGCCGCCTGATCCGCTCCGATGAGCGGCTCGAACACACGGTCGGCGCGCCACAGCGCGTCCAGCCGGTCGTCGTCCTCCCACAGCCCCACCGCGCGCCCGGCCAGGAATGCGGCGCCGAGGGCCGTGGACTCGGGGCTCGCCGAGCGCACCACCGGCACCCCGAGGATGTCCGCCTGGAACTGCATCAGCAGGTCATTGCGCGTCGCGCCGCCGTCGACACGCAGGTCCCGCAGCGGGACGCCGGCATCGGCCTGCATGCACTCCAGGATGTCGGCCGTCTGGAAGGCGATGCCCTCCAGGGCGGCGCGGGCGATGTGGCCGCGCGTGCTGCCCCGGGAGAGGCCGGAGAGGGTGCCGCGCGCCTCGGGCTGCCAGTGCGGCGCCCCGAGACCGGTGAAGGCCGGCACGAAATGCACCCCCCCATTGTCGGGGACCGAGCGCGCCAGCGACTCCACCTCGGACGCAGAGGCGATGATGCCCAGCCCATCGCGCAGCCATTGCACCACCGCCCCGGCGACGAACACGCTGCCCTCCAGGGCGTATTCGGTGCTTCCGGCACGGTCCCACGCGACCGTGGAGAGCAGCGCATGGCGGGAGCGCGGCAGCCGGGCACCGGTGTGCATGAGCATGAAGCACCCCGTGCCGTAGGTGTTCTTCACCTGCCCAGGCCGGGCGCAACGCTGACCGAACAGGGCCGCCTGCTGATCACCTGCCATGGCGGCGATGGGAACGGGCGCACCGAGCAGCTCCGGCATCGTCTCGCCGAAGACGCCTCCGGTCGGGACGACCCGCGGCAACATCGCACGCGGCACGCCCAGGGCCGCCAGCAAGGCGTCGGACCAGTCCCCATCGACGATGTCGTACATGAGGGTACGCGAGGCGTTGCTGGCATCGGTGACGTGGGCACGGCCACCGGTGAGCTTCCAGGCGAGCCACGAGTCCACGGTGCCAAACAGCAACTCCCCCGCCTCGGCGCGGGCACGCGCGTCGGGGACGGTGTCCAGGATCCAGCGCAGCTTGGTGCCGGAGAAATAGGGGTCCAGCACCAGACCGGTACGCTCGCGGAACAGCGGCTCCAGGCCGGCGGCCCGCAACGCCGCGCAGGCCTCACCGGTGCGGCGGTCCTGCCAGACGATGGCGTTGGCAACGGGCCAGCCGCTGACGCGGTCCCACACGACCGTGGTTTCACGCTGGTTGGTGATGCCGATCGCGACGATATCGGCCGCCGTGCAACCAGCGTGGGACATCGCCTCGCGTGCCGTCGCCAGCTGCGTGGCCCAGATCACCTCGGGATCCTGTTCGACCCAGCCGGGCTGCGGATAGACCTGCGGCAGCTCGCGCTGGCCCAAGCCGCGGATGGCACCCTCGCGATCGATGACGAGGGCTCGGGAACTGGTGGTGCCCTGGTCCAGGGCGAGGATCAGATCGGGCATGGTGTGCTAGATTCGGAAGCGGGTGTCGGAGGGGCCGTCGGGCCATTACCACCGCGTCTCAGCATACACGTCAGGCCTCACCGTGGACGAGCAGCAACTGGCATTTCGATCGGCAATGGAGCGCATGGGCCTGCTGGATGCGCAGGAGCCGCTCAGCCTCGAGCCGCTGGCCGGCGGCGTCTCCTCGGACATCCTGCGCGCCACCTGGCCGCGGGGCTCGGCCTGCGTGAAGCGCGCCCTTCCTCGGCTCAAGGTGCAGGCCGAGTGGCTGGCTCCGGTGGAGCGCAACCGCTGGGAAGTGCAATGGATGCGTGTTGCCGGCGCCATCGTGCCGGGAGCCGTGCCCGCCATCCTCGGCGAGGATGCGGATGCGGGCATGTTCGCGATGTCCTGGCTCGATCCGGATCAGCACCCGGTGTGGAAGAACCAGCTTCGCGACGGCGTCGTGGATCCTGCCGTGGCACGTGCCGTGGGCCGGATCCTGGCCGCCATCCATGGCGCGACGGCGGGTGACGCCGCTGTGGCATCCGCCTTCGCCACGGACCACATCTTCCACCCCATCCGCCTCGAGCCCTACCTGCTGGCCACGGCCAGAGCCCACCCCGAGGTGGCTGCGCGGCTGGAGCACCTGGCCGAAGTGACGGCGACCGCACGGCGCGCCCTCGTGCACGGCGACGTCAGCCCGAAGAACATCCTTGTCGGTCCGGCCGGGCCAGTGTTTCTCGATGCCGAGTGCGCCTGGTACGGCGACCCCGCCTTCGACCTTGCGTTCTGCCTGAATCACCTGCTGCTGAAGTGCCTCTGGCGACCGCACTGGTGGGCGCGCTATCTCGACTGCTTC
>JBILUV010000046.1:0-17829 GCA_044370825.1 Burkholderiales bacterium
CACTGCGCGTGCGATCAGGCCGGTCACGAATCAAGGCGGCCATCTGACGGAAGCGCACCGCTCTGTCTGACGCTGCCGCGCTTGCGGTGAACCAGGTGCAGTCGGTCATAGGAGTCACATGCAGATTGCATAGACTTCACGTTTTGGCCCTCGAAATGACCCTCTAACGCTCGAAAAGGGGTATTTTTCGGGGGGCGATGCCATTTTTTTCATGGGGTTACCTTGGTCCGACCCCGAGGAGGGTGAAATGCAGGAATTCGCGGTGAATGGGCAGGCGGTCCGGGTCGATGTCGAGCCGGAGATGCCGCTGCTGTGGGTGTTGCGCGATGAGCTGGGGCTGACCGGCTCGAAGTACGGTTGCGGGGTGGCGGCCTGTGGGGCCTGCACCGTGCATCTGGATGGGCAGCCGCTGCGTTCCTGCGTCATGCCGGTGTCGGCGGTGGCAGGGCGCTCGGTGACCACCATCGAGGGCCTGTCGAAGGACGGGGCGCATCCGGTGCAGAAGGCCTGGGTCGATCTGCAGGTGCCGCAATGCGGTTACTGCCAGAGCGGGATGATCATGGCGGCGGTGGCGCTGCTGCGCGACAAGCCGAAGCCCACCGATGCCGACATCGACGCCGCCATGAGCAACATCTGCCGATGCGGCACCTATCACCGCGTGCGCGCCGCGATCCACGCGGTCGCCGGCAGCGTCTGAGGAGAACGGGATGAACGACGGTCTGCATGTGTCCCGACGGGACTTCCTCATCCGGGTAAGCGCCGCAGGCGGTGCCCTGTGCGTGGGCGTGGCGCTGCCGGGCGCGACCTCCGCGGCCGACGGTGGCACCGCGGAGCTGGCGAACTGGATCGTGATCGGTCCCGATGATTCGGTGACCATCCGCATCGCCCGCTCCGAGCTCGGCCAGGGCAGCTTCACCGGTCTGGCCCAGCTGGTGGCCGAAGAGCTGGAGTGCGACTGGGACAAGGTGCGCCCGGAGTACGCCGACGTGAACGAGCACGTGCGGCGCAACCGGGTGTTCGGCGCCATGTCGACCGGCGGCAGCCGCTCGATCCGCGAATCGCATGAGTATCTGCGCAAGGCCGGGGCCGCGGCGCGCGAGATGCTGGTGGCGGCAGCAGCGCAGCGCTGGGGCGTGGCTCCGGACACCTGCATTGCGGCCCGGGGCGTGGTGACCCACATGGCCAGCGGCCGCAAGCTGCGCTACGGCGAACTCGCCGCGGCCGCCGCCGCCCTGCCGGTGCCGAAGGAGCCGAAGCTCAAGGATCCGAAGGACTGGCGCGTCATCGGCACCTCGCCGAAGCGCTTCGACATCCCCGACAAGACCACCGGCCGGCAGATCTACGCCGCCGACGTTCGCCTGCCCGGCATGCTGCACGCGAGCATCCTGCAGTGCCCGGTGTTCGGCGGAAAGCTGGTGTCCCACGACGCCGCAGCGGTGCTCGGCCGCCGCGGTGTGCGCAAGGTGGTCACCGGCCCGGACTGGGTGGCCGTGGTGGCCGACAACTGGTGGCGTGCCAACGAGGCGATCAAGGTCCTGCCCGTGAGCTGGGACGACGGCGGCAACGGCGCCGTGAGCTCGGAGTCGATCAAGGCCTTCCTGCGCACCGGCATCGACGCTCCCGAGGCGCCGGTGGCGCGCAAGGACGGAGGGGACATGCAGGCAGCCTTCGCCCATGCTGCCCAAGTGGTGGAGTCGGAGTACTACGCGCCCTATCTCAACCATGCCACGCTGGAGCCCCAGACGGCCACGGCGGTCCTGCGCGACGACGCGCTCGAGGTGTGGTGCGGCACGCAGAACGGCGAGGCCACCATCGCAGCGGCCTCCGAGGCCTCGGGCATCCCGCTGGACAAGGTGGTGGTGCACCGCATGCACGCCGGCGGTGGCTTCGGCCGGCGCGGGCCACACCAGGAGTACACGAAGCAGGCGGTGCAGATCGCCATGACCATGCCCGGCACCCCCGTGCGGCTGCAGTGGTCGCGCGAGGAGGACATGCGTCAGGGCCGCTACCGGCCGGTGGCACTGGTGCGCATGCGCGCCGCTCTCGATGCGCAGGGGAACTGGACGGCGTGGCACGTGCGTCAGGCGGATCAGTCCATCTTCGTCTCGGTGCGTCCGGGCGACGTGAAGAACGGCATCGACCCCGTCGGGGTGCGCGTGTTCAGCGACAGCCCCTACGCGGTGCCCCAGTTCATCAGCGAATACGCCATGCGCAACACGCACGTGCCGCCCGGGTTCTGGCGGGCCGTGGCGCACACCCACAACCCGGTGTCGCGGGAGTGTTTCATCGACGAGATCTGCCTCGCCGCAGGGCAGGACCCGCTGGCATTCCGCCGTCCGCTGCTGCGCACCAAGCCCAAGGATCTGGGTGTGCTCGAGGCCGTGGCGGCCCGCGCCGGTTGGGGCTCGCCGCTGCCCCGGGGGGTGTTCCGGGGTATCGCGGTATCCGACTCCTATGGCAGTTACACGGCCGCGGTGGTGGAGCTTTCGGTGGGGCCGGACAAGTCCATCGACGTGAAGCGCGTGGTGGTGGCCATGGATCCCGGGCACATCGTCCACCCCGATGCCGTGGTGGCTCAGATCGAGAGCGGCGTGGTGTGGGCCCTTGGCATGGCGATGCACGAGGAGATCACCATCGAGAGGGGCCGCGTGGTGCAGGGCAACTTCACCGACTACCCGGTGCTGCGGCTGCGCGAGATGCCCGCTAAGGTCGAGGCGGTGCTGGTACCCACCGGCGGATTCTGGGGCGGGGTCGGTGAGCCCCCCCTGGCCGCGGTGGCGCCGGCGCTGTTGAACGCCTTGTTCGCCGCCACCGGGGAGCGCATCCGGGCCATGCCGTTGCGCCACTTCGGCTACTCCTACGCGTGAGCGCGGCTCGGGCGGTTCGCGCGCATCCGGTGGCGCCGAGGGCGCGTCGCCGGATGCTGCGGGCCGGTGGTGGTCTTCTGGCGGGGCTTCTTGTCACAGGCCCCGCGCGGGCCGAGCCGGCCGCAATGGCGGCGGCGCTGGAGGCCGTGGCCCGCGGGCGTCCGGTGAACGACGGGCGTGTGACCCTGGAGTTGCCGCGCATCGCCGACGACGGCAACGTGGTGTCGATGAGCGTTCGCGTGGACAGCGCGCAGACCGAGGCGGACCACGTGCGCGTCATCCACGTGTTCTCGGAGCAGAACCCGGTGCCGGTCATCGCGCGCTTCTTCCTCGGCCCGGTGGTGCCGCGCGCCGAGGTCGCCACCCGCATCCGCCTCGCCCGCAGCCAGCAGGTGCGCGCGGTGGCGGAGATGGGCGACGGCAGCCTCTGGTCGGCTGCAGTCCAGGTGGAGGTGACCATCTCCGCCTGCGGGGACTGAAACCGTGGCCGATGCCAGCATCCGGGTTCCGACACGCGTCGGTCAGGGTGAGGTTTTCGTGGTGAAGGTGATCGCGCGGCACTTGATGGAGAGCGGCTTCCGGCACGACAACATGGGCCGCCTCGTGCCGCGCAACGTGGTCCGCGAGTTCGTCTGCGAATACGGGGGGCAGGTGGTGTTCCGCGCCGAACTGTCCTCGGGGATCAGCACCAACCCCTATCTCATGTTCCCGGTGCGCGCCCGCGCTTCCGGGGAACTCGAGTTCACCTGGATCGACGACCTGGGGACGGTGATCCGGGCCGCTGCCCCGATCGAGGTGGTCTGAGGCGGGTCGGCGCAAGCCGGCGCGGTGACGCGGTGCCGGCCGCCGGGATCAGCCGCCCGCCCGGGCCGAACACAGGGCGTGGTTGGTCCGCGTGGCACGGCCGATGGTCAGCGCCCGGGTAGCGTCCGACGGGGGCAGCGCGTTACGGATCTCCTCCTCGCTGAGGGCGGCATCCGCGACCAGGGGCTCCAGTGTGCGCAGGCAGCCTGCCGCGTCCCCGGCCTTCAGCTGGGCCAGCGCGAGGTCGTTGCGAATCCACCCCGCCTCGTGCCAGGGGATCGACGCCGCGCACTGGTCGATGATGGGCTGCAGTCGTGCTGCCGCCGCCGCGTGTCTCCCGCCATCGTGGAGCTTCTTGAAGTCGCGCCGCGCCTGCTTGCGGCTGGCTTCGGCGCAGGCGGCCCTGCGCCTGAGGTAGCTGCCCTCGAAGCTGGCCCGTACACCACAGTACTCACGGCAGCTGGCGGCGCCGTTGGTAGACACGTCGACGTGATCCCCCTGGGTGCGGAAGATCACGCGGCAGACCTCGCGCGAGCCCTCCGGCGTGAGGCTGCCCACGCCCGCCAGGATCTCGCCTTCGAGGCGGCAACTGTGGCCGTTGGGGCCTTCGGCGCGCAGGTCGAAGCGCACGCCGACGGGCCGCGCCGCCGTGATCTGCAGCCGTCCCCAGCCTCCGTCGGTCTGGTAGCTGCCGGGCTCCGGGTCCCGACGGGTCTCCGCCGCTGACAGGCCGGTCAGCGGAGAGCACAGGACGAGCGGGAGGACGACGGCGGGCGCGCGACGCGACGCGGCACCGGCGAGGCGCATGAGACGGGTTGGCAGAGCCATGCGAAACCTCCGGACGGTGATTCGAAACCTGCGCCCTGGCTAAGACCACGGCGCGGGCGCGCAACGCCCGGCAGGGTGCCACGGCCGGGTCGCGGTGGCGACCCCCGCGCCCGCGCGGTTTGACAAGCCGGGTGCCAGGGGGTATCACCCGCGCTCGATCACCGAGGAGAAGCCGCATGCACATCGCCGTCCTCGGTGGCGGGCATGGTTGCCATGCCGCCGCCGCCGACCTGTCCGAACAGGGCCACGAGGTGAGGTTCTGGCGCCGGGACACCGCTGCGCTGGAAGCGCTGCGGGCGCGGCCCGGGATCCTGCTCAAGGATGTCCGCGGCAGTCGGTCGGTGACCATCGCCCGGGTGACAGCCGACCTCGGCGAGGCGGTGCGTGGGGCGGAACTGGTGCTGATCCCGCTGCCTGCCACCGCCCAGTCCGATCTGGCTGTGGCGCTCGCCCCCCATCTCGAGGACGGGCAGGTGGTGTTCCTGCCGCCGGGCACCTTCGGCAGTTTCCTCATGGCGAGGCTGGCCCGCGCGGCGGGTTGCCGAGCGCGAGTCACATGGGCCGAGACCGGCACACTGCCCTACCTCGCCCGCATGCACGGTACGGCGGAGGTCGCCGTGACCATCCGCGCCGTGCGTCTGCCCACCGGGGTGTACCCGCGGGTGCGGGAACGGGAGGCGCTTGACTGCATCCGCGCCGCCTACCCGGCTGTCCTGCCGTGTGGGGATGCCTTGTCGGGGGCGCTGATGAACGCCGGACCCATCATCCATCCCCCGCTGGTGGTGATGAACGCAGCGCCGCTGCAGGGTGCGGGACGCTGGGACATCCACGCCGAAGGGACGCAGCCGGCGGTGCGCGCGGTGACGGACCGGCTGGACGCCGAGCGCGTTGCGGTGCGCGAGGCCCTGGGCTGCGGCGCGCCGCATTTCCCCCTGGCCGACCACTACACCAGCGACCGCTGGATGTACGGCGATGCCCACCAGCGTCTGGTCGATTCGGGTGACTGGCGCGAGCACATCGACCTGCATCGTCATCGCTATGTGACCGAGGACATCGTCCTCGGGCTGGCCTTCCTGGCCTCGGTGGCGCGCTGGGCGGGGGTGGACGCGCCGGTGGCCCACGGCCTGCTCGCGATCGCCGGCGGCTGGCTGGGCGCGGACCTGCGGCGGGGACCACGGACACTGGAGGCCCTGGGCCTGTCGGACCTGGACCGCGATGGCCTGCACGCCCTGCTGGAGACGGGGGAGCCGGCGTGATCGTCGCCGCGGGGGCGGGCCGGATGGGCCGGGGCATCGCCCTGGCCTTCGCCTATGCCGGCCACGAGGTGGCTCTGCTGGACTTCAAGCCGCGACCGGAGGGCGATTACCGCAGGCTCGCGCAGCAGGCCCGGGACGAACTCGACGCCAGCCTGCGGGCGCTGGTCGAGCTCGGGGCGACCGATGCCGACAGCGTCGATCGCGTGCTCGGCCGGGTCCATCTGCATCCCGAGACCGAGGCGGCGGCGGTGCTGGGCCGGGCGACGCTGGTATTCGAGGGGGTGCCCGAGACGCAGGAGGCCAAGCGCGACGCGTTCGCGCGGCTGTCGGCGCTGGCGCCGGACACGGCCATCCTGGCCTCCACTACCTCGACTTTCCTGGTGACCGACCTGGCTGCCATGGCCACCCACCCGGCGCGGGTGCTCAACGCCCACTGGCTCAATCCGGCGTATGTGATCCCGCTGGTCGAGATCAGCATTCACGAAGCAACCGACCCGGCGGTGGTGCGCGCGGTCGAGGCGCTGCTGGAATCGATGGGCAAGGTCCCGGTGGTGTGCGGGCCAGCACCGGGGTACATCGTGCCGCGCCTGCAGGCGCTGGTCATGAACGAGGCCGCACGCATGGTGGAGGAGGGCGTGGCCACGGCCGAGCAGATCGACCGCGCCACCCGTCACGGGCTGGGCCTGCGCTTCGCCGCGCTGGGCGTGCTGGAGTTCGTGGACTTCGGAGGCAACGACATCCTCTACCACGCGAGCCGCTACCTGTCGCGCAACTTGTCCGCCGGGCGATACGAAGTTCCCGCGATCGTCGAGCGCTTCATGCAGGAGGGCCACAACGGCTTGCGCGACCGGTCGGGTTTCTTCGATTATCGCGACCGGGACGTGCCGGCCTATCGCAAGGACGTGCTGGCACGCACACTCGCGATGCTGCGTCACTTCGGCCTGCAGAGACCCGCGGCCTGAGCCGCCGCACAATTCCCCCAGACGGAGACGATCCCGATGTTCCCACGCCTCAAGGCCTGTCTGTTGGGCCTCGCCGCCCTCGCCGCGACCACGGTTGCCCACGCCCAGGAGATCACCCTGCGGGCCGGCAACGCCTTCCAGGAGGGGACCTATTTCGCGCGGAACTTCGAGCGCTTCATCAGGAAGGTGAACGACGAGGGCAAGGGCCTGGTGCGCATCCAGTACGTCGGCGGTCCGAAGGCGATCCCGACCTTCGAGCTCGCCAACGCGCTGCGCAGCGGAGTGGTGGATCTGGCCAACACCACGAGTTCCTTCACCACCAGCGTGGTGCCCGAAGGCATCGCCATCAACTACACCCACCTGAGCATGGCCGAGATGCGACGCAACGGCGTGTTCGACGCCTGGAACCGCTTCTACCAGGACAAGGGCCTGCACTACTTCGCACGCACCGGCGAGGGGGTGAAGTACTACATCTACTCCAGCCGCCGCATCGAGCGCGCCGACCTCACCGGCCTCAAGCTGCGCAGTGCGCCCATCTACCGGGAGTTTTTCCAGAAGCTGGGCGCAGGGGTGGTGCAGATCGCGCCGGGCGAGGTGTATACGGCTCTGGAGCGCGGCGTGGTCGACGGCTACGGCTGGCCGCTGATCGGCATCTTCGATTTCGGCTGGCAGGAGAAGACCAGATACCGGCTGGAGCCAGGCTTCTACGACATTGAGCTCGGGGTGGTGTTCAACCTCAATACCTGGCGCCGCCTGACACCGCAGCAGCGGCAGTTCCTCGAGACCCAGGCTGCCTGGCTGGAGGCGCAGAACGCCGACATGGCGGCGAAGGACGCCCCTGCCGAGCTCAAGCGCCAGCAGGAGGCCGGTATCCAGGTGGTGAAGCTCGACGACGCGCATTCGAAGCTGCTCATCAAGACCGCCTACGACGCCGCCTGGAATGCCCTGGTGGCGGCCAGTCCGGTGCACGGACCGAAGCTGCGGGAGATGATGGCGCCGCGGCACTGAGTGGCCGGCGCGGTCCCGGCGCGACCCGTCGCCCCGGTGCTGCCAACACCCCTTTCCCATCCGGATCCTCCACTTGTACGCGCGGTTGTTCTCCGCCCTCGGTGCCCTCGCCGGCGCCCTCGTCGGTCTCATGGTGGTGCTGGTGTGCATCGACGTCGTCGGGCGCAATCTCGGCGTCACGAGCCTGCCGTGGATCATCGAACTCACCGAACTGACGCTGCCACTGGCCACCCTGCTGGCAGCCCCGTGGTTGCTGCACCGGAACGAGCACGTGAGGCTGGACCTGCTCCACAACGTCGTGCCGGCCCGGCAGCTGGCGCGCCTCGACCGGCTGGTGAGCGTGATCGGTGTGGTGCTGTGCGCGACGGTGGTGTGGTACTCGATCCGCGTGATCCAGGACAACATCGCCATCGGTGCGCTGGTGATGAAGAGCTTCGTTTTCCCGGAGTGGTGGCTGTTCGTGCCGCTGCCCCTGAGCTTCGGGTTGATGGCCGTGGAGTTCGCCCGGCGCGTGCTGCGCGCGCCAGCAGGTCAGCCGGAAGATGCGGCAGGCGGGCCCGGGGGGCTGCCGTGAAGCATCGGATCGCATGCTCCGCCGCACGACGGGGAAGCTGAGCCATGGACTGGTGGCAGACGCTGTTGCTGCTGTTCGGCGCCCTGTCGGTGCTGCTGCTCACCGGCATGCCCGCTGCGTTCGCCTTCCTCGCGGTCAATCTGGTCGGGGCGGTAGCCTACCTCGGCGGCGAGCCGGGGCTGATGCAGGTGGTGCGCAACGGTCTGGCGGCAGTCACCAACTTCTCGCTCACGCCCATCCCGTTCTTCGTGCTGATGGGGGAGGTGCTGTTCCACACCGGCGTGGCCATGAAGGCGATCGACGCCTTCGACAATCTCATCTGGCGGGTGCCCGGTCGCCTGTCGGTGATCGCGGTGGTGGCGGGCACCGTGTTTTCGGCCATCTCCGGCTCGACCATCGCCACCACGGCCCTGCTCGGCGGGCTGCTGTTGCCGGAGATGCTGCGGCGGGGCTATCACCCCGGCATGGCGATGGGGCCGATCATGGCCATCGGCGGGGTGGACATGCTGATTCCGCCCTCGGCGCTGACGGTCTTGCTGGGCAGCCTGGCCGGTATTTCCATCTCGGGACTGCTGGTCGCCGGTGTGGTGCCCGGGCTGTTGCTGGCGGCCGCATTCATCTGCTACATCGTGTTGCGTGCGGTGCTCGACCCGTCCCTGGCGCCGCGTTTCGAACATGCCCCCGTGCGCGGCTGGGCGCGCTGGCAGCCGCTGCTGGTGCATGTCACGCCGCTGGTGCTGATCTTCGTGGCGGTGATCACGGCCATGACGGCCGGCTGGGCCACGCCCACCGAGTCGGCCGCCATCGGCGCCGCCGCGACCGTGCTGGTGGCCGCGCTGCATCGCGCGCTCACGCCGCGCAACCTCGGACGGGCGCTGCTTGGCACGGCGGCGATCTCCGGGGTGATCCTGTTCATCATCCTGGGCGCCACCACGTTTTCACAGGTGCTGGCGTTCTCGGGCGCCACCAACGACCTGGTGAGCCTGGTGCAGGACGCCAGCCTGCCGCCGTGGGCGGTGCTGGCGGTGATGAGGGGGATCCTGCTGTTCCTGGGCTGTTTCATCGACCAGGTGAGCATGATGCTGATCACGCTGCCGTTCTACATGCCGCTGGTGCAGCACTATGGCTTCGACCCGCTCTGGTTCGGGGTGCTGTTCCTGATCTGCATGCAGCTGGGCCTGCTGACGCCACCCTTCGGCATGCTGTTGTTCACCATGCGCGGCGTGGCGCCGCGGGAGATCGCCATGGGGCAGATCTTCCGCGCCGTCACACCCTACGTGCTGATGGGCTTGGCGATGCTGCTGCTCGTGGCTCTGGTGCCCGGGCTCGCGACCGGGCTGCCGCACTGGCTGGCGGGACGCTGAGCAAGCGGCCGCGCCGGGCGGTCCGGCGTGTGGCGTGTTGATCGTCGCGGCGGGCGGGGAGTTCCGGCGGAAGGCGAGCGCCGCTCAGACGCCGCCGTCGCGCATCAGAGCCGCCAGGTGGTCGGTGATGGTCTGGTCCTCGGCCGAGGTCAGGCCGCTGACGCCGGCCGCCCCGACCAGCGCACCGCCTGCATCCTTCAGTGGCGATCCGCCAGGCAGCGCGGTCAGGAGCGGGTCGCAGAAGTAGCCGACCTCGATCTGTTCGCGGTGCAGCCGCGCCAGCAGGGCCTCGGTGGTCACACCCATGCGCGCGGCGGTGTAGGCCTTGCCCTGGGAGATCTGGATGCTGCGCACCGGAGCACCCTCCATGCGGGCGAAGGCGGTGAGGAAACCGCGGGCATCGCAGATGGCGATGCAGATGGGGCGGCCATAATCCTGGGTGGCTTTCGCCATGGCCGCAGCGGCCAGGCGCTGGGCCTGTTCGAGGGTAATGTCGGGCATCGGGTGTCTCCTTGATGTGCCGCCCCGGCGGGACGGCGGGCGCATTGTGCCGCAGCCCGTGGATGGTGGCAGCCGCCTGGGGGAAGGTCCCGGCCTCAGTCGGCGACTCGGGGAGGTTTTTTCGCCGGCAGGACGGCCTCGAGGCTGGTATCCACGACCACGAACTCCGGCCCCGCGCTGGCCAGCAGTTCGGGCAGACGCTCGAGATCGGCGCCGCTTCGCAGGTGGGTGGCATCGAAGCCATGGGCGCGCCCCATCCCCAGCAGCTTGGGGTTGGCAAACCCGGTGCCCGTGGTGCCGCCCGGGTATTCGAGTGCCCCTCGGCTGTCCGGCAGCGTTCGCACCCGACGGCCGGCATGGGGCGTGCCGGGGCGGAACGCCACACGCTTCGCCGTCTGACCCTTGAGGGGTTTACTGTATTCTCGCGGCGGCGCGATGTGGTCGCCATCCGCATGCTTCAGCACGATCATTCCGCTACAGGAGATGTGCACGATGTTTACAGCTTCGGCCCGATTCGTTGCCCTCGCACTATTTGGCGCGATTCTCGCAGCGCCCGTCCGGGCGCAGACCTCCCGCTTCGACGAGCTGGCCAATCTCCCCTTCGCGGAAAACCGGCCCACTGTCGAGACTGCCCAAACACTGCGGGACGAACTGCTGTTCCAGCGCGCGACGCAAGCCTATCTCTGGGCGCTGCCGCTCCTCAACACGCTCGGCATGCAGGGGGGATCGGAACAGGCCTTCGGGGATGGGTACCACGTGCTGCCCATCTGGAAGCGGCGCCTTGATGCGCGCACTCTGGTCACCACGCCGAATTCGGATGTCATCTACGCGATGAGCTATGTCGACCTCGGCCGGGACGGGCCCCTGGTGCTCGACGCTCCGCCGATGCTGCAGGGCATTCTCCTCGACTTCTGGCAGCGGCCCATCCCGGGGCCGGTGATCGACGGCCGGTCCTTCGCGGGAGATGTCGGACTGCCGGGCCCGGATGCCGGCAAGGGCGGCAAGTTCCTGCTGCTGCCCCCGGGCTACCGGGGCCCCGTACCGCGCGGCTACCACGTGTACCGGTCCGGCACCAACAACGTGTTCATCTTCCTGCGCGGGTTCTATCAGGACTCGGCGAACCTGAGCCCGGCGGTGGCGCTGCTGGAAAAGACACGGATCTACCCCCTGAATGGCGAAGCGCGCGCCCGGGCGATGCGCTTCCCCGACGCGTCGGGCGTCCCGGTCGACATGCTTCCGCTCCGCGACGGCAGCGCCTTCGATCGCCTCAAGGAACTCGTGGACAGCGAAGGCCCGCACCTGGCCGACCCGGATTCTCTGGGGATGCTTGCGGCAATCGGCATCGTCAAGGGCCAGCCCTTCGCGCCGGATGCCAGGACCCGGGCCATCCTGGACAGGGCGGCGCGGACGGGCTACAGCATGAGCCGCGTCCAGGGGTTCGCGGATACGCTCAACGGGGGATCTCTTCGAATGTATCCTGACCGGCAGTGGGTCAATCCGCTGGACAACGTGACCCCGTCTGGTCCGCGCACGGCGCTCAACCTGGCCTGGCAGAACGTCGCCGGCGGGCACCTGGATCTGGACGCGCGCATCTGGTTCTTCACGAACTACTACTCGGTCAGCCCGGGCATGCTCTCGAAGATTCCAGGCAAGGGGGCCATGTACATGATCGCCTTCAACGGCAGTGACGGCGCCAGCCTGTCGGGGGGGCGCAACTATCGCCTGACCCTGCCGCCCGACATTCCTGCCGCCAACTTCTGGTCCGTGACGCTCTACGAGGCCGAGAACGCCTCCGGGCTGGCGAACGGCCAGCCGTTTCCGTCCCTGGGCTCCCGTGACCGGCCCCGGCAGAACGCCGACGGCAGCACGGACCTCTACCTGGGGCCGAAGGCGCCGGCAGGCCGGGAAGGCAACTGGCTGGCAACGGTGCCGGGCCGGGGCTACTTCGCCATCCTGCGCCTGTATGGTCCCACGGAAACCGCGATGAGCCGGACCTGGAAACCGGGCGACATCGAACCGCTGCAGTGATCCACCCTCATCCGACGGGAACCCACCGATGAACACCCCATTCCGCCCTGTCTGGCTGACCTTCGTCCTGGCCGGTGCCCTCGCAGTGCCCGCCGCCCGTGCACAGCATCTCCCCACCACGGGCACCGTGACGTCAGCCGCCGGCAAGATCGAACTGCACAACGGGTATCCGACCGATCGCACCGCGAAAGCGCTGTACGACCAGATCGACTTCCAGCGCGCCTCGCAGGCCTACCTGTGGGCGCTGCCCCTCATGGGCATGGTGCAGTGGCAGAAGGAACAGCGCCTCAAGTTCGGCGCCGGCAACCTGGACTACGTGGATTACCTCACGTTCCAGGACAAACTCGGCCTCCTGACCGCGAACGCGACGACTCCGTACCTCATGGCCTTCCCCAACCTGCGGGAATCCGGGCCGCTGGTGGTGGAAATTCCCGCAGGCCCCACTGCAGGCGGCGTCGCCGATTTCTGGCAGCGTCCGATCACGGATACCGGCCAGACCGGCCCGGACAAGGGCGCCGGCGGCAAGTACCTGGTGCTGGGACCGGACGCGCCCGACATGAACCCCGAGGGGTACTTCGTCGTCCGGTCCCCCACCGTGAACATCTTCATCGGGCAGCGTGTGCTCGACCCCGACCGCCAGAAGGCCCTGGCCGCCATGGCGGCCATGCGCATCTATCCCTACAGCCAGCGGGACAATCCGCCCGCCCCGCCGCACGTCTCGCCTGCCGGACGCAAGTGGAGCGGCGAGCAGCCGCGGGGCCTGGCCTACTGGGAGGAACTCGCCCGCGTCATCAACGAGGAACCAGTGCACGAACGGGATCGCATGATTCTCGGGATGCTTCAGCCGCTCGGCATCGAAAAGGGCAAGCCCTTCAACCCCGATGCTCGCCAGAAGCGCATCCTGATCGACGCAGCGCGCACCGGCGAGGCCATGGCGCGCACCATCGCCTACGAAAAGCGGTTCTCCGGGGTCAAGGTGTGGCCGGGAAAGCAGTGGGACATTTCCCTGTTCCTGAAGGAGACCTCCCAGGAGGCACCGCACCACACTCAGTTCGACGAGCGTGCCTCGTGGTTCTATGAGGCGGTGGGCGTGTCAGTGGGCATGATGGGACGCACCGTGGGCTTCGGGCAGGTGTACCTCGAAGCCACCCGGGACAGCGCCGGGCGCTGGCTCAACGGGAGCAAGACCTATCGCCTCCGGGTGCCGCCAGACGCACCCGTGGCGCAGTTCTGGTCCTTCACGGTCTACGACAACGAGACCCGTTGCTTTGTCGATACCGGCCTGCAGCCGGACCGCTCGTCCCGCGACGACATCGTGAAGAATCCGGACGGGTCGGTGGACTTGTACTTCGGCCCGCGCGCGCCGAAGGGAAAACCCGCGAGCAACTGGATCAAGACGATCCCCGGCCGGGGCTGGTTCACGTACTTCCGCCTGTACGGCCCCACGCAGCCCTACTTCGATCGCACCTGGGTGCTGCCGGATGTGGCAGAGATGAAGTAACGGGTCCCGACGGGGCTGCCGGCATGGCGGGGAAGTTCCACCGCTGCGTTCGGCCCCGTTCGATGGGTTGGTGTTTGTGCGTGGCACGGCTGTCCGCAATTCCGGCACGCCTTGGCGAGGCTGGTGGGTCTGGGTTTCGCATCCCCGCAACGCTTTCCCTGAAGGGTAACGGCAAGCGCCTTTGCCCGGCCATGCGGGTGAGCCACGGCCAACTCGCCACTGACGGCGCAGCACCCGAAGCGGGAGTGGAACGCGCCGCGGTCAGCGTACGCCGAGCGCCCAGCCACATCGGGTGAGCTCGCCCTGCTTCCGATGCGGGTGGACGACCTGTCCGTCTTTCTGGTCGCCCGCGATGGCGGAAAGACCTCGGCCAGGCGGCGTGGGATGGCGCGCAGCGACTGGCAGGGACCACCGATCGCCTCCAGGCTCGGGACGCATCTGGTGCGCGTCAACCGGGGTATCCCGGCCGCTGTCCCGGCGCTCGACGCAGTGCGGACTGCTGTCATCCGTCACTTGGAGAGCGGGCGTCGTGCGGCCGCCCGCGGCTATGCCCGGATGCGCAGTCGTTACCGCAACGACATCGAGCCCAGGCTGCCTGGAGCGTCAGGCGCCGCGCCCACGCCAGCCCAGGCAGAAGGCAGCCCAAAGCAGGACGGAGTTGCTGTTCATCGGTACCGCGCTGGCAAGGGTCTGATCAATGTTTACGGACCGCCACCCCGGGAGCGAAGGTCCTGCAGGCAGTTGATATTGTCCGCTTGGGCTTGGTGTGCTTCAGCATGCGGCAGCCTTCACGCCATCCGCCTGCCTGACCTCCGTCGAGACGGCGTCCATCAATCAAACCGTTCCTCGGGGGCGAGCTGAGGAGGGTTTCTCGCGGGCACCACGGCCGCCAGGCTGGTATCCACGACCACGAACTCCGGCCCCGGGCTGGCCAGCAGTTCTGGCAGACGATCGAGATCGGCGCGGCTTCGCAGGTGTGTGGCATCGAAGCCATAGGCGCGCCCCACGGCCACCAGGTCCGGGTTGGCGAAGCCGGTGCCGGTCGTGCGGCCCGGGTATTCGCGTTCCCGGTGGATGCGGATCGAGCCGTAGACTCGATTCTCGGACACAACCACCTTCAGCGGCAGGCGCCGCTCCATTGCCACCGCCAGTTCGCTGCCGGTCATCAGAAAGCCGCCGTCGCCCACCAGGCACACCACCTGGCGCGAAGGGCAGCGCAGCGCGGCGGCCACGGCTGCCGGCACGCCGAAGCCCATGGCGCCGGCGATGGGGGCAAGCAGGCGCTGGGGTGGCTCGAAGGGGACGACGCGGTAGACCGGCGCTCCGAAGTTGCCGGCGTCGACGGTGACGATGGCGTCCGGCGCCAGGCATGCACCGAGGCGTGCGACCACCTCCTCAAAGGCGATCCCGTCGTGGACCTCAAAGGCACGTGTCCGGGTGATGCGTTCGCGTTCCCGCCTCAGCCAGCCGATCCACGCGTCTCTGTCCGGCGCCAGTCCGGATGGATCGCCCAGCGCCCGGAACAGTGCAGCTGGATCGCACGCGATGGCCATGTCGACCGGGAAGTGGTTTCCGATGACCGCAGGGTCGGCATGTACGTGGACAAGGCGCATCTCCGGGCGTACCAGGGCCGGGAAGCGGTAGCCCTGGGTGGTGACGTCGCTCAGGCGAGCGCCCGCGACCAACAGCAAGTCGGCCTCCTGCAGCAGTGCGAGCTGGCTTGCCGGAATGGCGAGCCCCATGTCGCCCGCGTACAGGGGGTGGCGGTTGGAGAACAGGTCGTGCCGCCGGAAGGACACCAGCACCGGCAGATGCCAGGCTTCGGCGAGGGTGTGCAAGGCTTCCCGTCCGCCCGGGGTGCGCTCGATGCCGCTGCCGGCCAGCAGCAGCGGACGATGCGCTGCGCCGAGCCAGTCGCGCAGGCGGGCGGTGTCGTCGGGGTGGGGCGCTGACCGGGGAGCGGGCTGGGGCGCCGCCGGTGCAACGTCACAGGAGGCGGTGAGAACGTCCTAACGTCCTCGGGTACGGCGATGACCACGGGGCCGGGGAGGCCGGATGTGGCTACATGGCAGGCCCGCAGCAGGGTCTCGGCCATGCGCGGCGGGTCGCTGACCTCGGCGGTCCATTTGGCCATGCCACCGAACATGCAGCCGTAGTCGATCTCCTGGAAGGGGTCGCGGCGCAGGTGGTCGCGTGGTACCTGACCCACGATGAGCAGGAAGGGCACGCCGTCCTGCTGGGCGGTGTGCACCGCGATGGCCGCATTGGCGGCGCCGGGGCCGCGGCTCACCAGCGCGACGCCGGGCGCTCCCGTCAGCCGCGCATCGGCGAGGGCCATGAAGCCCGCGCCGGACTCGTGGCGGCAGACCACCGTGTCGACGTCGTCGCGGTCATGCAGGGCGTCGAGCAGGCCCAGGAAGCTCTCCCCGGGAACGCAGAACACGCGAGAGACTCCGTGGCGGACCAGGGTGTCGACGATCAGGTGGCTGGTGGTTCTCAAGGCAATGCGTCCAGGCTGGAGTCGGCGCAGAGTCTGCCAGCACGGGACGACGTCGGGAACACCGTCAATGCCGGACCGACTACATGCATTTGGCAGGATCCATGCTGCTTGTCGTCGCGGGCAGGACCATGGGGGATCGCGGTGACCGTGCGCGTCGTGGAGAGCGGGCAGGCTGGGCAGGGAAGACCCGCCGGCGGGAAGGGGAGGTCGTGAGGAGCCGTTGGCGGACGGTGACCCTGCGCGGCTGCGCCTGCCTGCTGGCCCTGTGCCTGACATCGGCGCCCGCGCTCGGCGAGGATGGATCCGAAGGTCTGGAGGCGGTGCGCCGCGCGCTGCTGGCCGGCCACTGGGACCAGGCCGGAGTCATCCTCGAGCGGCTGCGCGGGGGTGTCGAGGTCGATCCGCTGGAGATGTTGTTCCTGACCGGCATGCTGTCCACGGCACAGGGGCGCGACGAGCAGGCGATCGAGGCGTTCCGTCGCATCCTCAACCAGCGACCCGATCTGGTCCGGGTGCGCCTCGAACTCGCCCGTGCGCTGTTCCGGGCGGGCGAGGACGGTGCGGCGAGGCATCACTTCGAGCGAGCCCTGGGTGCCCGGCTGCCGGAGGCGGTGGAGGACAACGTCAGGCGCTATCTGGAGCACATCCGTCGCCGGCGGATGTGGTCGCTGGATGTGGGAGTCGGCATCCTGCCCGACAGCAACATCAACACCGGCAGCAATCAGCAGTACGTCACCATCGCCGGGCTGCCGTTCACCCTGTCCTCGGAGGCACGGGAGCAATCCGGCGTGGGCCTGCTGGTGTCGGTGGCAGGCACCCGCTCGGTGGACATGGGGGCCGACTGGCGCTTGCGCGGCTTCGGCAGCCTGCTGCGCCGAGACTATGCCGAGAGCCGCTTCGACGACATGATCCTGCGTGCCGGCCTGGGGCCGCGCCGGGTGTGGGGCACGGGGGAGATGGGCATCGCCCCCTTCGTGTCGGAGCGGCGCTTCGGCAACGATGTGTTCAACCGTGCCACCGGTGTGCGCGCAGATGGCGGCTGGCAGTTGGGCGCTCGGTGGCTGGGCGAGGGTGCGCTCGAGTGGCAGCGGTTCCAACATCCGCAGCAGTCGGCACGCGACGGTGACGTTGTCTGGGGCTTCGCGGGTCTGCGGCGCCTGTGGGATCCCGTATCCAGCGTGCTACTGGGCATCGATTACTACCGAGACGATGCCCGCGAGGCCCTGTACAGGCAGGAGGCCACAGGCTGGACCGCGGGGCATTTCAGGGACTGGCGGGTCGGGCTGTCGACGGCCGCCACCGCGCGCGTCGCATTCACGCAGTTCGAGGGGCTGCAGCCTTTGTTCGCCGAGTACCGCAACGATCGGCTGGTGACCTGGTCCCTGGTGCTGACCAAACGGGACTGGGACATCCATGGCTTCTCACCCGCGCTGTCCGTCACCCGCCACGACAACGACTCGTCGATCGACCTGTATACGTTCCAGCGCTGGCAGGTACTGGTGGCGCTGATCGGTCGCCTGTGACACCCGCGAATCCGTGCGGAGCCCGAGCCCCGCACGCGCTCAATCGATGCCCAGCAGTTCCACCTCGAACACCAGGGTGGCGTTGGGCGGGATGACGCCGCCGGCGCCGCGTG
>JBILUV010000048.1:0-17750 GCA_044370825.1 Burkholderiales bacterium
GGCGCCGAAGGTTGGCGCGAACAGCGCCCGCCCTGATGTCACGCCGTCCTCCGCGACGATGGCATGCTCCGGCAGCAGCGGCGCCAGCGTCGCCGCGAAGGCCTCGGGGCTGAAGCGGCCCCGCGGAAGCGCCGTGGCGGGGGGCGCCGCCGCCAGCGACGGTTCCCGAGCCGCACCCAACTCGTCGGCTACCCATTCGAGAGCGGCGACCACGTCCTGTTCCGGGCGGGCGAGCACGTGCACATCTGCCGCCGGTGGCGCGAGCAGGCCCGGCCTGCCCGGGTGGGCGAAGAAAGCGGTCGGGGGTTTCGCGCCGGACAGGATGAGATGCCTGACATCTGCAAGCACTTCCAGCGCCCGGTCCACCGCGTAGGGAATGCGGTCCACCGCGGGCCGGCCCCGACCGCGCGCCATGCGGGGCACCTGCGTCGGACAGCGCAGGCGTGCGCCGGTCGCCTGCGCAATCCGCTGCGCCGCGCGCAGACCGGGTTCGGAAAGCGCCGCCCCGGAAAGCAGCAGCATGGCCGGCTTGCCGCTCCTCAGGGCCAGCACCGTCAGGCGCAGAGCCTCGGGGTCCACAGCAGGCCGTGGTTGGACCGGCAGAGGATCGACCGCCAGTCCACCCTCGCCCCAGGCGGCGTCCGCAGGCAGGAGCAGGGTGGCGATCTGTCCCGGGGGCGTCAGTGCGGCCTGGATCGCCGCCGCGGCGTCGGCCCCCACCCGCCCCGGGGTGCCAGTGGTGCGCACCCAGTCCGAGCAGGCCCGCGCCAGTCCCTCGGTGTCCGCGGTGAGCGGCGCGTCCAGCAGGCGGTGATGGCTGGCGTGGTCACCCACGATGTTCACCATGGGGGTGAAGGCGCGGCGGGCGTTGTGGATGTTGGCGATGCCGTTGGCCAGCCCGGGCCCGCAGTGCAGCAGTGTGGCCGCCGGTTTCGCAGCCATGCGGCCGTAGCCGTCGGCGCAGCCGGTGACCACGGTTTCGGCCAGACCCAGGACGCAACGCATGCCGGGCACCCGGTCCAGGGCGGCCACGAAATGCATCTCCGAGGTCCCGGGGTTGGCGAAACAGGTGTCCACCCCGCCTGCGAGCAGGGTGCGCACCAGGCTCTCTGCGCCATTCATGCAGCAGGGCTCCTGCGTGAGGGAGCCGAAACGAGACGTGCGCTCACAGTCCCAGGGTGTCCCAGAGTTGGTCGACGCGTTGTCTGACCGCCGCATCCATTGCGATGGGGGTGCCCCACTCCCGCTGGGTCTCTCCTGGCCATTTGTTGGTGGCGTCCACGCCCATCTTGGAGCCGAGGCCCGACACCGGGCTGGCGAAGTCGAGGTAATCGATCGGCGTGTTGTCGACCAGCAGGGTGTCGCGAGAGGGGTCTACCCGCGTGGTCAGGGCCCAGATCACCTCCTTCCAGTCGCGCACGTTCACGTCCTCGTCGGTCACCACAATGAACTTCGTATACATGAACTGGCGCAGGAAGGACCAGATGCCGAACATGACGCGCTTGGCGTGCCCCGGATACTGCTTGCGCATCGACACCACGGCCATGCGATAGGAGCAACCCTCGGGCGGCAGGTAGAAGTCCACGATCTCCGGGAACTGCTTGACCAGCAGTGGAACGAACACCTCGTTCAGCGCCACGCCGAGGATGGCCGGTTCGTCGGGCGGCTTGCCCGTGTAGGTCGAGTGATAGATCGGATCGCGCCGCATGGTGATGCGCTCGATGGTGAAAACGGGAAAGCGATCCTGCTCGTTGTAATAACCGGTGTGGTCGCCGAACGGTCCCTCCAGTGCCGTCTCACCGGGCGCGATGTGACCCTCGAGGACCATCTCGGCACTGGCCGGCACCTGCAGGTCGGAGCCGATGCACTTGACCAGTTCGGTACGGGCACCGCGCAGCAGACCGGCGAACTGATACTCGGACAGGGTGTCCGGCACCGGCGTGACAGCGCCTAGGATGGTGGCGGGGTCTGCGCCCAGTGCCACGGCGACCGGGAAGGGTTCACCCGGACGGGCCAACCCGTGATCGCGGAAGTCCAGCGCTCCGCCCCGGTGCGCCAGCCAGCGCATGATCACCTTGTTCGGGGCGATGACCTGCTGGCGGTAGATGCCGAGGTTCTGGCGGGTCTTGCTCGGCCCGCGGGTGACGGTGAGCCCCCAGGTGATGAGCGGTCCGGCGTCACCTGGCCAGCAGGTCTGCACCGGAATGCGTGACAGGTCCACCTGCGTGCCCTCCCACACCACCTGCTGACAGGGGGCGGAGGACACCACTCGGGGTGCCATGTTGAGCACTTGGCGCAGCACCGGCAGCTTATCCCAGGCGTCCTTCAGCCCCTTTGGCGGTTCAGGCTCCTTCAGGTAGGCCAGCAGCTTGCCCACCTCGCGCAAGGCCTCCACCGAGTCTTCGCCCATGCCCAGCGCCACCCGCCGGGGCGTGCCGAACAGGTTGGCGAGCACCGGCATCGTGTGGCCGGCAGTGCGCTCGAAGAGCAGGGCCGGGCCCTGGGCACGCAGCACCCGGTCGCAGATCTCGGTCATCTCCAGGTTTGGCGACACCTCGGTCCGGATGCGGCGCAACTCCCCCAGTTTCTCGAGCTGGACGATGAAATCCCGCAGGTCGGCGTAGCGCATCGATCAGAGCACCGGGTTCAGGCCGCCATCCATCGGGATGACGGCCCCGGTGACATAGGCCGCGCGCGGCGAGGCCAGAAACAGGGCCACCTGGGCGATGTCCTCGTTGCTGGCGTAACGGCCCAGAGGCACCCGGGCAGTGCCCTGGCGCAACAATTCTTCCTCCGGGACGCCGCGTGCGCGGGATTCGAGGTGCAGCGCTTCCTGCAAACGCTCCCCCATGGTGGCTCCGGGGTTGATGGCATTGATGCGCACCCCCTTGGGGCCGACGACATTGGCCAGCCCCACCGTGGCCAGCATCAGCGCGGCGTTGGCGGCTCCGCCCGGAAGGTGGATCGGTGCGGCCACCTTGCCACCCATGCCAACGATGTTGACCACCGCTCCGGTGCCCCGGCCCGTCATGCCCGGCAGCAGAGCATCCATGGCGTGGATGTAGGTGAAGTACTTGGCGTCCATGGCGGCATGCCAGGCGGCCGCGTCCAGTTCCTCGGGCAGGTAGCGCTTCGCCGCCCCGGCGGAATTGACCAGCACATCGACCGGCCCGAGCCGATCTGCCACCTCGCGCGCCATGCGTTGCGCCTCCTCGGCCCGGCTCAGATCCGCCGCGATCGTGACGGGCGGCACCTCCCCAGCCAAATGCAGCCGGGCTGCGGCCACAGCCAGACGCCCCGCATCGCGCGACACGATGGCCACCCGCGCGCCCTCCTCGAGGAAGGCCGCCGCGCAGGCGAAGCCGATCCCGCGGCTGCCGCCGGTCACCACCACCACCTTGTCGGAAAGCTCCAGTTCCAAATCCGCAATTCCTGTTGTGGCGTCAGCCGGCGAGAATGCCGGCAAATACCACGGCGCCGACCCAGTTGTTGTGCATGAAGGCCTGGAAGCAGGCAGTGCGCTCACGGTGGCGGATGCGCCAGACCTGCCAGGCCAGAAGCGCCCCGGCGACGGCCAAACCGGCGATGAATCCCCTGCCCAAGCCTGCTGCGTGCCCGATACCCGCCATGATGACGATGAAGGCCGCATGGCAGAAGGCCACCGCGGCCACGTCATGACGGCCGAACAGAAGGGCCGAGGTGCGGATGCCAAGCTTCAGGTCGTCGTCTCGGTCGACCATCGCGTACTCGGTATCGTAGCCCACGGTCCAGAGGATGTTGGCCAGCAGCATCCACCAGCAGATCGCGGGCAGGTCGTCGAGCAGGGCTGCGAAGGCCATGGGGATGCCGAAACCGAAGGCGATGCCGAGGTAGGCCTGCGGCAGTGCCAGGAACCGTTTGGTGAACGGGTAGCTGGCGGCGAGGAACAGGGCCACGAAGGAAAGCCCGAGGACCAGCCGGTTCAGCGCCAGCACCAGCAGGAAGGCAATCAGACTGAGCGCGCCGGCGACGGCCAGGGCCTCCTTCGGTCGCAGCAGTCCAGCGGCAAGCGGCCGGTCCACCGTGCGGCGCACGTGGGGGTCGATGTCCCGGTCTGCGAAATCGTTCATCGCACAGCCGGCGGAGCGCATGAGCACCGTGCCAGTCACAAAGATGGCAACCACCGTCAGGTCCGGCCTACCCGAACCCGCGATCCACAAGGCCCACAGGGTCGGCCACAGCAACAATAGTGTGCCGATGGGTTTGTCCAGTCGGACCAGCCGGGCGTAGAGGCCGAGGCGTTCGCGAAGGTCGAGGTGTCGCTCGGGCGGCAATGCCGGAGAGTTCATGCGGCAAGGGGCGATGCCCCGGGGGCTGCGGTCGACGGAAGGGCTGTGGTGGAGTTACCGAAGGGGTGCAGGGGGAGCGTAACCTCCCGATTTTACCCATCAGGAGATCATAGCACCGCTGTCATTGCCGGCCGGACCGGAGTGCCGCCTGCGGGAAGGAAAAACTCCCGACCTCATCGGGGAAGCTGCCTCTGGCAGGCGTCCTCCGATCGGCTTACGTTTCGTGAGTCGACAGTCTGCTCAGGCCTGCCGAAGATATTGCACGCAAGCATTCCCATAACAAGGAGACCGCAGTC
Source organism: Burkholderiales bacterium (assembly GCA_044370825.1). Lineage (GTDB taxonomy): Bacteria > Pseudomonadota > Gammaproteobacteria > Burkholderiales. The sequence continues at coordinate 4,625 of JBILUV010000048.1, forward strand.
ATGAAATACCAAGGTATCTTGCTCGCCCTGTCTCTGGGCGCCATCGCCTCGCCAGTGTGGTCCGGCGGTTTCGTCACCCTCCCGGAAACCGATCCTCTGCGCCTCGTCGGAACCAACAATCCGGCGACCGACCCGCTCTATCTCGGGGATGGGTGGACGCCAGAGTCCAACGGCTACGCCCGCGCCGCGCGGCGGATCAGTTCGGTCCTGGTCGACGGTAACGACATCGGCCTGTTCCAGGATTTCGTCTACCGCCACACCGACGGCCATTTGCTGTTCGCCTCCCAGTTCACTCTGGAGGTGGAGGAGCAGAACGGGTACACGCTCGAGTTCAACGACATCTTCCGCGCCGGTTTCGCGGGCTACGACGTGTCCGTCGCCTGGTACGGGGATGATGGAGATCGTCTCCGCAGTGTCGCCCACTCGAGCGTCGGTCGCACCCGTCCTCAGATTCCGGACGTCTTCAGCGACGACATCGTCAGCATGCGTACGGACATCTCTCTGGAAGAGGGGACGCCGAGCACCGCCTGGTACGTGATCAGGACCAACGCCACGGCGTTCGGCTACCTCGATGGCGCCGTCAGCATCACCCAGGCAGCGGGCTCAGCCCCTGATTTCGATCCGCCCTTCAAGATCGCGCAGTTCGAAGGCTTCGCGCCCGCACCGATCCCGGAGCCCTCCGAGTACGCCATGCTGGCGGCCGGGCTCGGCATTCTGGGCGTGCTGCAGGCACGTCGCCGCCGCAAGGCCTGAGCGCGACTCGCGCCGATGCGGTGTGCCGGTCTTCCCGGCATGCCGCATCGGATGATTGCTCTCGTCACACCCGCAGCAGACTCTCGCGTCCGCCCAGCCAGCGTTCCACGTGTCTGGCAGCCACCAGCGGGTGTTCGCGCAGCAGGCGATCGGCCCAGCGTCTGGACTCCTCGAGCAAGGCCACGTCCGCCACCAGATCGGCGAACCGCAGCATCGGCGTGCCGCTCTGTCTCGCACCGAGCAGTTCGCCCGGTCCGCGCAGGCGCAGGTCCTCCTGGGCGATGGCGAAGCCGTCGGTGTTCTCGAAGATGATGCGCAGCCGCGCCCGTGCCGTCTCCGACAGGGGTTGCTGGTAGAGCAGCACACAGGCCGAGGCGGAACTGCCGCGCCCCACCCGCCCGCGCAACTGGTGCAGCTGCGCCAGCCCCATGCGCTCCGCGTGTTCGATGACCATGAGGGAGGCGTTTGGAACATCCACGCCCACCTCGATGACCGTGGTGGCCACCAGCAGCTGTATCCGACCGGCCTTGAAGGCGGCCATGACGGCTGCCTTGTCTGTCGCCGCCAGGCGGCCATGAACGAGACCGACGCTGAGGTCCGGCAATGCCGCCGTGAGTGCGACATGCGTCTCGACCGCGGTGGTGAGCTGCAACTGCTCGGATTCCTCGATCAAGGGGCAGACCCAGTAGACCTGGCCGCCGGAACGGCAGGTCTCGCTCACCAGGGACAACACCTCGTGTCGCCGGGTGTCCGACACCAGTTTGGTGACGATCGGCGTGCGGCCGGGTGGCAGTTCGTCGATCACCGAGACGTCGAGGTCGGCGTAGAAGCTCATGGCCAGCGTTCTCGGAATGGGTGTGGCGCTCATCATCAGCTGATGCGGCAGTTCATCGGGGGCAGCGCCCTTGAGCCGGAGGGCGAGGCGCTGGTGGACGCCGAAGCGGTGCTGTTCATCGACGATCGCCAAAGCCAGACGCGCGAAGCTGACCTGATTCTGGAACAGGGCATGGGTGCCGACGGCTACGGCTGCCTGGCCCTCCGATACCGCTTCCAGGGCCGTCCTGCGTTCCTTTGCCCCCAGGCTCCCGGACAGCCAGACGACCTTCAGTCCCAGGGGCTCCAGCCACTGCCTGAATTTCACGAAGTGCTGCTCCGCGAGGATCTCGGTGGGAGCCATCACGGCCACTTGATGGCCAGCGTCTATGGCCGCAAGCGCGGCGAGCGCCGACACCACCGTCTTGCCGCTCCCGACATCGCCCTGCAACAGTCGTTGCATCGGATGTGGTTGGGCCAGATCGTGCAGGATCTCGGACAGTCCCCGCTCCTGGGCGCCAGTGAGGGCGAAGGGTAGTGATGCCCGCAACCGCCGCCCGAGATCCGGAGCCGGGCACAGCACCGGCGCCCTCGTGGTGTCTCGCCGCTGGCGGTGCAAGCGCATCGACAGTTGCTGGGCCAGCAGTTCGTCGAACTTCACCCGCTGCCAGGCGGGGTGGCATCTCGACTCCAGGGTTTCGAGCGGGACCTCGGGCGGCGGATCGTGAAGCAGGCGCACGGCGGCCTCGAAACCGGGCAGGTGAAGGGCTGCCAGCACATCCTCCGGCAGGGTGTCCTCGAGGGGTGCGATGTGCAGGGCGTGGTGCACTGCTGCGCGGAGGACAGGCTGGGAAAGACCCGCAGTGGTGGGATAGACCGGCGTCAGCCGGTCGGGCAATGGAGTGTCCGCGCCCACCACGCGGATCCGGGGATGGATCATTTCCGCGCCGAAGAAACCGGAACGCAGCTCGCCGCAGAGCCGCACCCGCTGTCCCTCCGACAACTGCTTCTGCTGGCTGGGGTAGAAGTTGAGCAGCCGGACCGCCACTTCTCCGCTGTGATCGCGTACCCGCGCCACCAGCTGACGCCTTGGCTTGAACTTGACCGTGCATTCAACCACCACCCCTTCCACCTGGCAGACGACCCCCTGGGGAGCCGCCATGACGGCGTGCACGACGGTCTCGTCCTCGTATCGCAGCGGCAGGTGCAGAACCAGATCGAACCGCCGGTGCAGGCCGAGCTTTCCGAGACGGGTGCGGGTGCCCTGGTTGAAGCCCGCCAGCAATGCATCTGCTGGTTCGGTCGAGGGCGGCGTGACGTCCATGCGCTCAGGCTGAGCCTTCAGCTCCGTGCCAGGATGAGGTCGACCTCCAACAGCGCTCCCCTGGGCAGTGCCGCCACCTGGACCGTGGACCGTGAGGGGTAGGGTGCGCTGAAGTATCCGGCCATGATCTGGTTGAGCTTCGCGAAATCGGCGAAGTCGGTCAGGTAGACCGTGGCACGCACGGCATCCGCCAGGCTGGCGCCGCCAGCTGCGGCGACTGCCGCCAGATTGCGGAAGATGCGGTGGGCTTGATTCTCAAATCCCAAGACCAGTTCGCCGGTGGCGGGGTCAAGACCGATCTGGCCGGACAGGTAAATGGTGTCTCCGGCCCGGATGGCCTGGGAGTAGGTGCCGATGGCCTGAGGCGCATCCGGCGTCTGGATGGGCGTGAGCATGAGACCTCCGTGGAACAATGATGCGGGATGGTATGCCCATCACCGATGAGCCTCAACGTCGTGACGCGCCGCAACAAGGCTGCCTGTCGCGGTGCTACCATCGGGCCCCTTCGCCGAATCCCCGGAGATCTCATGCCGGACGTTCCGCCCTCCCTGCCGGAGAATGGTGGTGGGCCCGCAGGTACCGCCGGCGCCGGGTCCGATGGCGGAGGCGCCGGTCATCCGCGCAGCCGCTTCTTCACCCTGGCACTCGGCGCTGTTGGCGTGGTGTTCGGGGACATCGGAACCAGCCCGCTGTACGCCATGCGCGAGGCCTTCGGCGGGTCGCACGCCATCGCCCTGAGCCACGACAACGTCCTGGGTGTGCTCTCCCTGGTGTTCTGGGCCCTTGCGATCATCGTTAGTCTTAAATACGTGGCGATGATCATGCGAGCGGACAACCGTGGCGAGGGGGGCATCATGGCGCTCATGTCGCTTGTGGTCGGCACTACCGCGGTGGGGTCCCGAAGCCGCTGGCTGCTCATGACCCTCGGGATGTTCGGCGCGGCCCTGTTCTACGGTGACAGCATGATCACGCCGGCGATCTCGGTGTTGTCCGCGGTCGAGGGGTTGGAACTGGCGACACCGGTGTTCGTGCCCTATGTCCTGCCGATCACCATCGTCGTCATCATCGCGCTGTTCCTGGTCCAGTCGAAAGGCACCGGCGCCATGGGCGCCTTTTTCGGCCCTATCACCGCTGTGTGGTTCCTGGTACTGGCCCTGCTGGGTGTTCAGCAGGTGCTGGCCAATCCCCACGTGCTGCTCGCCCTGAACCCTGCCTACGCGGCAGGTTTCTTCGCCGACAACCGAATGGCCGGTTTCCTCGCACTGGGCACCGTGATACTGGCGGTCACGGGGGCTGAGGCGCTCTACGCCGACATGGGGCACTTCGGGCGTCGGCCGATCCGGCTTGCGTGGTTCTGTTTCGTTGCCCCGGCACTGGTGCTCAATTACTTCGGCCAGGGGGCGCTGTTGCTGCGCGACCCCACCGCGGTCGAGCATCCCTTCTTCCGGATGGTGCCGTCTTGGGGCCTGATCCCGATGGTGGTTCTGGCCACGCTGGCGACCGTGATCGCCTCACAGGCAGTCATCTCGGGCGCCTACTCGCTGACGCGTCAGGCCATCCAGCTCGGGTACTGCCCGCGACTTGCCATCCGACATACCTCGGAGAAGGAGATGGGGCAAGTCTACATGCCCTGGATAAACGGCGTTTTGCTGGTCGCCGTGCTTGCCCTGGTGCTGGGTTTTCGGTCTTCCAGCGCTCTGGCCTCCGCCTACGGCATCGCGGTGACCGGCACCATGGCGATCGATTCCGTGCTCCTCTTCTTCGTTTTTTCACGGCTGTGGCATTGGAACCGCGTGCTTTCACTCGGCGTCGCGGGCTTCTTCCTGGCGATCGATCTGGCGTTCTTCAGTGCCAACTCGGTCAAGCTGCTGCAGGGGGGATGGTTCCCTGTGGCGATCGCCACCGTGGTCTTCATACTTATTGCGACCTGGCGACGGGGCCGTGAGATCCTGCTGGAGCGGCTGCGGCCCGGGGCCATACCGCTCGAGCCGTTCATCCAGTCCCTGGCCATCAGCCCGCCCCCCAGGGTGGAGGGAACGGCCGTGTTCCTTACTGCCGGCCGGGAGGGTGTGCCCCACGCGCTGTTGCACAACCTCAACCACAACAAGGTACTGCACGAGCGGGTGGTCCTTCTCACTGTGGCGACGGCCGACGTGCCTTTCGTGCCGAATGCGCAGCGACTCGACGTCGAAATCCTGGGCAACGAATTCTTTCGCATGACGGTGCACTTCGGCTTCAAGGACGCGCCAGACCTTCCTGCCGCCCTCCAGTTGCCAAACGGCGCGGGCCTGCAGTTCGATATGATGACCACGTCGTTTTTCCTGTCGCGGCAGACCATTGTGCCAAAGGTGGCTCAGGGGATGGCGCTGTGGCGAGAGAAGCTGTTCGCGGCGATGTCGCGCAACGCGGGCAGTGCCACGGACTTCTTCCGTATTCCGACGAACCGTGTGGTGGAGTTGGGCACCCAGATCGAGATCTGACCCCAGGCCGCCAGGAGGAAGACGATGCTGGAGAAACTCGAGCAGATACTGGCGTCCGGCAAGGACAGCGCACTGTTGCGTTTCAGCCTGGGTAACGAACTGCTCAAGCGGGGCGATACGGTTTCTGCGACCACACACCTGCGCAAGGCGGTGGAGCTGGACCCGCGCTACTCGGCGGGATGGAAGTTGCTCGGAAAGGCGTGTGAGGCCTCCGGCTGCCTGGATGCTGCAGCGCGGGCGTGGCGGGAGGGCATCGCCGTGGCTGAGCGCAACGGCGACAAGCAGGCGGCGCGTGAGATGAGCGTGTTCTTGCGCCGGCTCGTTTGAATCACTGTGCCCGGCGGCAATCGGAAGCCGGTCCTGCCTCAGGACCAGTCGGTTGTGGCCGGCCGTGGTTTTCGCTCCGGGCTAGTGACGCGTCTTGGAGTCCGGAAACATGTACACCTTGCCCCCTTTCATGCGCGGCTGGGGGGGGTGCGCGGGACGCGAGGCGGCGTCCGCCGCGGCATCGAACACGATGGCGATGACCTTCCGGGAAGCGTCTCGGTAGCAGCGCAACTTGAGCTGGTCGATGTGCCAGTAGGGGTCGGCGAGACGGTCGCAGCGCGCCAGTTCGGCCATGAAACCCCCGGGCACCAGGAGGATGCGTCGCGACTGGTGTTCCGTCCCGCGCAACGCTTGGTGGAAGTCCGGAGCCCGCGATGCCTGAGATGCCTCCAGAACTCCCACGACTACCGGGCGCGCCGGTTCGCCCAACTCCGTGCGCTCGAATCCGATGCTGACCACGAACGAGTCCATGCCGCGATAGGACTCGATGTCACAGGTGTAGGCCTCATGATGAAAGACCAGAAAGCTCACCGCGGCCTGCCCCCACTTCAGAGCGGTCTCGATCGCGAAGGAAAGATCCCAGCGGCCCGTTTTCAAGTCATTGATTTCCGTCGCGTCCCCATTCCCTGACGGAGAGATGAGCTTGACGTGCCCGTCACCCACCTCGAAGCCCGCGAACTCTTCGAAGTCCGAATGGGACATGTATTCGTAGGTCTCCTCCAGGCCCTCGGCCATCGCGCCCCGCTCATAGACCACCTCGCCGTCGTAGCCGGTGCCGTCCGGGTAGGCATATTCGAGGGTGAAGCGCAGCGCAGCGTGTTCGCCTGACAGCATGCGCGTCAGACCCAGCAGGGGAGTGCGCGCGGTGAAGAACTCGTAGGCCACGGCGTCATCCGACTGGGACAGGATGCCGACGGGATGGCTGGAGTCGGCGTAGTCGCCCCAGCGCTCCCTGAGGTAGGCGCACAGCCTGCCCATGGTGAGTGCGGAGTCGCTGAACAGCGGTTCCGGCACCGGATCGAAGTCTCCGAAGCGGAGAAACCAGTCCAGTTCGTTGCCCCAGCGTTCGCTTTCCTCGAGATCCCGGCGGAACTTGGCGAGATCTGCTGCCGGACCAGTCACGCGCAACACTTGCCGGCAACCATATTCTTCGTCTGAGTCGAGGTATTCGTCTTCAGCCATGGGGGAGTCTGGGCTGGGTGGACCGCGCACCATCATGCGATGGCGGGGTCCTCGAGGCGCGTGGACAGGAATTTCAAGAAAACTGCTCTTGCCTGCGAATTATGGCACAGGCCTCTGGCACCGGTCACCGCGCTGGCAGCATCCATGCCGCACCGTCTCGGTGCAGAACTGAGCTTGTGCGCGGACAGTCGCCCGATATGCGCTCCAAGGCCTGGAACAGCGCACTTACGCTACTCGAAGATCCATCCAGACGAGAGATGCCATGGCCCATGCCGAACTGGGCGCGTTCCTGCAACGCGTCGCCGATCGAAATCCAGGTCAACCCGAATTCCTCCAGGTAGTCGAGGAGATGATGTACTGCCTTTGTCCCTTCACAGGCCGTCTCCTCCCTTTGCCGATCAAGGCCTGTTGGAGCACCTGGTAGAACCGGATCGGGTGGTCATGTCCCGGGTCTGCTGGATCGACGACGGCGGCGCCGAGCAGGTGAATCGCGGCTGTCGCATCCAGCACAACATGGCCATCGGACCCGACAAGGGCAGGTTGAGATTCCACCTGTTCGTAAATCTCTCGATCCTCAAGTCCCTCGCCTTCAAACAGAAGCTGAAAATGCGCTCACCAACCTACCCCTCGGAGGGGGAAAAGGCGGATCGGACTGCGCCCCCGGTGGCCACGGCGACGGGGAGGTCACGCGCTTCTGCCAGGCCTTCACGACCGAACTACACCACCCTCTCGGCCCGAACACCGATGTGCCGGCGGGAGACATTGGGGTCGGTCAGAGGGAGGTGGGCTACATGGTCGGCATGGTGAGGAAACTTATCAACGGTTCCGACTCCGTGTTTACCGGCAAGGGCCTGAGCTACAGCGGCTCGCTTCTGCGTCGGGAGGCCGCCTGTTATGGGCTGGTTTATTTCGTCCAGACGATGCTCGCTGCCCGAGGGCGTTCGCTGGACGGGATGCGCGTCGGAGTGTCGGGATCGGGCAACGTCGCCCGTCATGCCATGGAGAAGGCGCTAGCCATGGGCGGCCGTGTCGTCGCCGCGTCCGACACGGACGGCACCGTGGTGTACGAAGATGGGTTTGCCCCGGAGAAGCTTTCCATGCCGGCAGAGGTCAAGGCCGACAGGCGGGGGCGGGTGAGGGACTATGCCGGGTGAGTCAAGGCGCGATTCGTCCCCAGGGGAGAGCCCTGGAGCGTTTCCATGGATGTGGCCCTGCCCCGCGTGACCCAGAACGAACTCGATGCGGGGGATGCGGCGACACTCATCCGCGAAGGCGTGATCTGTGTTGCCGAAGGTACCAGGATGCCTTGCACCGCGGAGGCGGTGAAGGCCTTCGAGAGTGCCGGTGTCCTGTATGCCCCCGGGAGGGTCAGCAATGCAGGCGGGGTTGCCAGGTCGGGGCTGGAGATGAGCCAGAAGGCGATCCTCCTTGCCTGGCCGGCGGACGAGGTGGACCAGCGACTGCGCCGGATCATGCTTGGCATGCACGACGCCTGTGTGGAGCACGGCGGACTGCCTGATGGCCGCGCCAGTTACGTCGATGGAGCCAACATCGCCGGCTTTGCACGGGTTGCCATGGCCATGATGACCCTGCGCGCGATCCGAGCGAACCGATGCCGCCGCCGCGGGGTATGGCGGCCGTCGGTCGTTCTCCACGGGAATAAGTAATGCTCTTTCTGTTGGTTCATCGCAGGTTCCGCCTCTGCTATTTTCGCGTGTCGTAAAGGAAACAGCGAGGCGTGGTGATGCAGATCGTCAATTTCACTCCGTGGACAGCATTGGTCGGCGGTGTGCTCATCGGGGCGTCAGCGGTTCTGCTGCTGTGGTTCAACGGTCGGATCGCCGGGATAAGCAACATCCTTGGGGGGGTGCTGCCGCCGCGTCGAGGCGATGCGGCGTGGCGTGTGCTGTTCCTGGGCGGTCTGGTGGCTGGCGCTGCCCTGGCGCAGGCGCTGGGTTATGGCGCACCTGCGGCGCGCGAGGGGTTGGCGCCGTGGGTGCTGGCACTCGGTGGCCTCCTGGTCGGCTTCGGTGTGTCACTCGGCAGCGGTTGCACCAGCGGTCACGGTGTCTGCGGGTTGGGCAGGCTGTCGCCCCGATCGCTCGCAGCGGTTGCTGTGTTCCTCGCGACCGGCGTCGCGACCACGACCTTCGTGCGGCATATCGCGGGAGTCGCATCGTGAGTCGCGTCGCGTCCCTGGCGGCGGGCCTGGTGTTCGGTCTTGGTCTTGGAATCTCGGGTATGACCGACCCGTCCAAGGTGCTGGGTTTCCTGGATGTCACCGGGGCCTGGGACCCGAGCCTCATGCTGGTGCTCAGCGGGGCCGTGGGCGTCACGGCCCTGTGCTTCCGTCTCATTCTCCGATCGCCGGCGCCCCTGCTCGGGGGTTCGTTTCACCTGCCCGACCGGAGGTATGTCGATGTGCCTCTGCTTTCCGGTGCCGCCCTGTTCGGCGTGGGTTGGGGTCTGTCGGGCTACTGCCCGGGGCCCGGAGTCGCGTTGCTCGCTAATGTGTCCTGGGAGACCTGGGTTTTCATTCCTGCGCTTCTGGCCGGGATGCTGCTGCACAGGATGCAGAGCGTGGTGCGCCGCCGTTCTTCCGCCGACCTTGCCGCACGTCCCGGGCGCGTAGACACGGTCTCGATTCGCAAGGACGCCGCAAAGGGCCGCGCCTGACCGTCGTGATCCGCAGCGTGTCGCGGCATGGCCCTGAGACCGCATGCACTGTGCCGCTCGGCCATGCCCATGTCAGGCCTCGGCATGGAAATCACGACCATTTGACGCAGCATGAAGCTAGCAGGCGAGGCAAGATGGCTGGCAGTATTCAGGAATACGCAGCGCCCCTCGTTTTCAGCTGCTCTGTGCCGGACTATCCATGGACCGGTGCGTACCTGAGAAGGCTGCCCGGCGCGTGAAATTCGCCGACATCGGACCCAATGCTTCGGACTTCCGAGCGGCCAAGTCCGAAAGATGCTCCCGGAGGGCAAAATTGTGGAGACGAGGAGGATCGAACTCCCGACCTTCGCATTGCGAACGCGACGCTCTCCCAGCTGAGCTACGTCCCCTAGAGGGCGCGGAGTATATCATCCGGTGGCGCCGAAACAATGCCGCGATTCTTCGGCACCTTCCGGTGGCAAGCCGCCATCGGGACGGGGCCTCGCTCCGGGCCGCCACGCCGTAGCGGCGTACTTGGTGTGTGTCGAGTACACGGCGGCCCGGACCTTCGCGTCATCCGACCACCCGTCCCGACCGCGCGCATCGATAAGCCCTTCCTTCAGCTCCGCCATTGGCCTGGTGCGGGATGTACGGCCTGCCTCGCAACTCGCCTCTTCATCATCTCTTGGTCTCATGAAATGTCCGGGTTGATGGCGCGGCCGGTGCCCGCCACGGCTGGCGCCATGGGCGGGGCACTTGGACCTTCCTCAAGGACAAAGGCGCACGGGTCGATATACCGAACGAAATTAAAGAGCCGACTTTGCCTGGCCGGAGGTGCGGTGGCGGAGCCGCCCAGGGCGGCGTCGGGGCCGGGTGCCTCGTTGCATAGCCTTGACATTGCTGACTGCCTGGGTTTGACGACGGCATAATCCATGCTGGGGCCAGACAGACTGCCCTGCCACCCGAGAGATCTGTTCCGGAGCCGATACGACGCCCATGCGGATGACCATCAAGATCATGTCTGCCTATGGCAGGCCCTTCGACGGTCCAAGTGCCGCATTCGATGAGGGCGGCGGCACGATCGGCCGCCGGGCGGACTGCACCCTGGTGGTTCCCGACAAGCGACGGCATGTGTCGCGGATACACGCTCTCATCGTTCGTGCTCCCGATGGTTTCCTGCTGCACGATCAGGGTTCCTACCTGCCAGTGCGCGTCAATGGCATGCGCGTCGGTTATGGACAGCATGTTTCCATCTGCGAGGGCGACACGATCCAGATCGGGCCCTTCGGCATGCGTGTCGAGGAGATGGAGACTGCGTGGGATCTTGGCTTGCGCGCACCAGCGGATCAACCGGTTTCCAGGCGGCGCGACGATACGCCCGTCCGCAGGGAGGATGTGGCCCAGTCCTTCGTGATTACCGATTTGGGGGTCGAGGGTGCGACGCCAGTCGACTTCGTGCTCGATGACGGCGCGACTCCACGCGCCACCAGCGATGCGCTGTCAGGCGGCGAAGACACTGACGGAACCAGCGAAGGCCCGGAAGGCCGTTCCATGAATGTCGACACCTCCACCTTCGATCTCCTGGCGCAGCGGCTCGGCGCGGGCTCCGACTCCTACCAACCTTTCATGCCGGCGGTCTGGGAGGACGAGGCTGGTGGCTTGCGCGCTGTGCCTCCGCTTCCGTCCTCGTCGGTTCCGTCGCCTGAGGCACTGACCCCGGGTCACGCAGAGCGGAGCGCGCCAACCGGGGGTGGCGAGCCGGCGCACGAATGGAGGATCGAAGGTCCGGCGCCCGCCGAACGCATCCGGCATCTGCTCGCGGCGGTCGAGGCGGACATTAATCTCGTCAGGCCGGCGGCGGAGGAGACATCAGCCGGCGAGGAGTACGGCCTGGACAGCTCGACACAATCGACGGTGCCGAGTGCAGGAAGCGCTGAGCCGGCCTACCCCCCTGGCGAACCTCCCCTGCTGATGCCGGAGCCGCGGCACCCGGTGCCCGCCCCCGACAAGGCATACGTGACGGAGACGGAAGAGCTCGACAGCGTCTTGCGGCGACGCAAGGTGCGCGAGGATGTCCCGCTGTTGGTGCAGCCGGTGCTGACGCCCCGAGGCCTGTCAGTGGGTGCGGCGTCCGCGGGTGGCGCATCCGATCTGCCGGAGATCGTTCTGGTCCTCGAGCGGGTCGAGGCCGATCCTGGCGGATCGGGGGCTGGCGAGTTCCTGGTGCCGATCCGGCGCCGCAACCGTCGCAGCGGTGCACGGTCCTCCGCCCGCCGGTGACGGTCTTCCCGGCTTTCAGTAGCCCCGCTGCCGGTCCACCAGCCCGTATAGATCGAGACCGGCACGGAGACGGCGCAGATTGTCGATCACCTGCGCCGCTGCATCGTCGGCGAGGGTGACTGCAGCAATGTGGGGCGTGATCACGACAGCGGGGTGATGCCACAACGGACTGTCCAACGGCAGGGGCTCGCGCTCGAATACGTCCAGCATCGCTCCGCCAAGTTGCCCGCTGTCGAGGGCTGCGACGACGTCGGCCTCGACGACATGCCCGCCTCTTGCCAGATTGACCAGGTAACTCCCCGGCCTCAGCCGGGCAAGAAGAGGAGCGGCGATAAGGCCGCGGGTCTCGGCCGTCAGCGGCAGGAAGTTCACCAGGACTCGAACAGCGGCAAGAAAACCGGGCAGCGCCTGGAAGCCAACGTGAGCAGTCACCCCCCTGGAAGACTTGTCGCTTCGGCTCCAGGCGTGCACCGGGTATCCCATGGCCACCATCAGGTCGGCTGCCTGGCGACCCAGCACCCCGAGGCCCATGATGCCAACCGGGAAGTCCCTGGCCATGGCGGGCTCGACGGGTTGCCATTTGCGTTCGCGCTGAAGGCGCGCGTAGTCCTGCATGCGGCGATGGAAGTGCATCACGCCGTAGGCGGCGTATTCCGCCATCTGCCTGCCCATGCCTGCATCCACCATCCGGGTGACCGGAACGCCGACGGGCAGGTCAGGGTCCTCCAGCAATGCGTCGACCCCTGCACCCAGCGACAGGATCGCGTGGAGTGCCGGGAACTGGCGATGCCATCCGGGCGGTGGCTTCCATACCAGCGTGCAATCGACGGTGGCAGGGTCTCCGACGTCCGGCCAGACCCGAAAATCGAGGTCGGGCAGGGCGGCGGTGAGGGCCTGCCGCCATGGTTCGGGGTCGTCGGTGCGGCTGTAGAAGACGAGGCGCATTGCGGAGTTCCTGCAATGGACGAAAGGTCCGTGATTTTCACAGGGATTTGGGACGATGGCGAGGCGCACCCCGGAGTGGATCCGGCATCGTGTGCATGCCGATTGCGTTCCGGTCTCGGGTCGGCGCAGCTTCGCCCTTCGCGAAGATGGACGGGAGGCGGTGGAGCATGTCGCAGCACAACGAACCGACCGGACTGGTACCGGAAGACCGCACCGGCACGATGACGGGGCTGAAGTGGATGCCGGCCTGGGTCCGGGGCGAATTGCCCAGTCCGCCGATGGCGGGGTGCTGAACTTCAGGATGGTCGAGGCGGAGAAACGCCGTGTCGCGTTCGCCGCCATCCCGTATGCCCTGTTCTACAGTCCG
>JBILUV010000250.1:0-5231 GCA_044370825.1 Burkholderiales bacterium
ACCGGGGGGTACCTTGCCGTCTCCCCAGGCGCCACGGTGTTTGGAAGCGCTTCAACCACGGCATCGTAATTTGGATGGCAGAAGAAGCCGAGCGACATCCGTCGCGTCCGCCAACCCTCGCCTGCAGGGTTGACGACCCGATGGACGGTGCTGACCCAGCGGCCATTCGTCCATTGCTGCATGAGGTCGCCGATGTTCACCACATAGGCACCGGGCGGTGGATCCACTGGCAAGAAGTGGCCGTCGGGGCTCTGCACCTCCAGCCCCGTGCCGCCCTCGGCCGGCGGCATCAAGATCGTCAGGCTGCCGAAGTCGCTGTGCGCTCCGGCGCGCAGCTGACCCGGCTTGGGGGCTTGCGTCTGGGCGCCGTAGTGAAGCGCGTGAAAGGCGGCGAAATGATTGTTGATCTTGTCGGCAAAGAAGTTGAGCGGCAGGGACAGTGCGGCGGCGAACGCCGCCATGATCTCGCTCGCCAGGCGCTCCATCTCGCGAAAGTAGGCCTCGTACACCGCGCGAAGTCCGGGTGGCCGCGCGGGCCAGAAATTCGGCCGGTAGAACGGGCGGGCCTCGGGATATTGCGGGTACTCCGCGCCCGTCAGCTCAGGGCGTCCCATCGAGAGCAAAGAGCGGAAATCGGGCGGCGTCTCGACCCCGCGGGATCGCGAGAGGGTATTCGTCTCGGGCGGGGTGTAGCCACGTAGGAAGGTGCCGGGCGGTGGTCGCATCGCCAGCTTCTCTTCTTCAGGCAGGTCGAAGAAGGCGAAGCCCAGCCGGCGCACTTCTCCAATCAAGGCCGGGTCAACGGCGTGCCCCCGCACCACGAGAAAGCCGATCTCGCGGCAGGCCGCGTCTACCTGTGCGCCGAGTGTGGCGATCGCGGCTGGGTCGTGGCCGCGGATCGGCGAGAGGTCAATGACGGGCACGGTCATGGTCGCGCTTCTCCCGTGCTGGCGATGATGCTGACGAAGCCGCCGTCGGGGGGCCCTTGAGCCTCGGCGCCCCCCGAAACCAGAACAGCCCCATGGCCGATGAGCGCGCCGAGCATGGCGCCATAGGCCGCACGGGAATGGCGGTGCATGCCCACATCGTTGTCCAGGCGCATGGCATGAGGCAGGCCACGCAGCAGGTTGCCCTCGGGGGCGTCTCCCTTGCTGATGGCCGCCACAACGCGGGTCGGGTCGGGGATTTGTGGCGCTGCCACCAGCCCCAGCCGGGCGAGCACGGCCGCGGCGCCGGGCGCATCCAACGGGTCGCTCAACAGGCCATGGGCCACGGCGAAGCCCGCATCCCCGCCAGGGCCGTTGGCCAGCATGAACACCTGCTGCGCCGGCCCGTCATGCCGCGCGACGACGAAGGCGCGATCACAAAACGCCGTTGTCCCACCCAGCGCGCGGGCGACACCCTGCGCGGCTTGGGCACGCGTCGCACCATCTAGTCCCTCCTGCGTCGGCGCGCGCACCACGACGAGGCCGACCGCGGGCGGCGCCACGGATAGCCGCGCCATCGCGGACTGGACCATCCGGCAGGTGATGTCGGCCTGTGCTGTCCCGCCCTGCGCCGCCGGCGGTACGTTGGCCCCCTCCAACGCCGCCAGCAGGCCGTGGCTGCCGGGGCGGCCGCGATACCAGATGACGAGATGCGGTGACACCGCACCCTCGGCCCCGCCGGAGACGAGAATGAGCAGGCGCTTGGCGACCTCGGCTTCGGAACACCCGAGGCGACGCGCCACAGCAAGGCGCAGCAGCAGATCCACCCAAGGTTTGGTGAAATCGTTCAGCAGTCCGTTGCCGCGGGTCTTGCACCATAGCGCCACGATGTCGTCGGCCGCGACTTGACCGCTGTCTAACGACGCTTCAAAGCCCGCCAGGTCATCGGGTGCGGTCATGGGCAAGCGCAGGGGGATGATCGCGCTCATAGGGCAGTGGTTCTCGCGCCTGCTGCTGCCCTTGCCCAAAGGCCCTCGGCCACCGCCTGTGCCTCGGCAATGACTCGAGCTTCGTCCACCAGCAGGGCGCGGCCGCCGGACACCACCTGTCGCCCTTGCACCCAGACATGTTCGACATCACGCCCGTTCGCGTCATGCACCAGCGTGCCAAGGGGATCGAGAAGGGGAGCCAGGTGCGGCCGGCGGAAATCCCAGGCAACGATGTCCGCCTCGAACCCGGATGCGAGCCTTCCCAAGCGATGGCCCATGCCCAACGCTTCCGCGCCGTTGCTGGTGGCCATGGCCAGCGCGTCCTCCGGTTGCCAGTCATCGGCCACGCGGCCCAAATGAGTACGCGCGTTGGCGAGCGCCCAACGCATTTGCTCGGCCATATCCTGCGTCAGGTTGTCGGTGCCAATGGCAATGTTGGCGCCAGCCGACCGGAGGGCAGGGGTGTTCGCGACAGCGCCGCCGGTCGCATTGCCTTTCGGTACGTGCGCCACTGTGGCGCCGGCCGCGCCGAAGCGGGCAGTGTCCTCGGAACTCATATGGATGCAGTGCGCCGCGATGAGATCTTGGTTGAGCAGGCCGCAGCGCTCGAGCAGTTCCGTCGGTGAACAGCCGTCACGCGACTGGATCTGGGTGTTCTCCAGTTTGGATTGCGAGAGGTGTGTCGAGACCTTGAGCCCGTTCGCGCGGGCGAACTCCCCTGCCCGGCGCAGCAGTCCGGAAGAACAGGTATCGGGCGCGTGCGGGATGACGATGACGTTCCCCCGCCCGCCGTGGCTCCCATTGAAGTCCCGCACCAAGTCCGAGAGCTCTGTCATCCGCCTCGCGCCGATCGCGTCGCTGTACTCCCAATCGGCTAGGTGCACTCGGCTGAAGTCCACATCGTGCAGGCGGCCGCAAGCCCAGACACGAAGGCCCAGGCCGCACATCGCGGGCGCTGTCACGTTGCCATGCACAAAGCTGTCCACCATTACGGTGGTTCCCGCCAGCAGCGCCTCCAGCGCGCCCAGGCGGGCCAGTATCTCCGCCTCCTCGGCCCCCACCTCGTGGCCATGTGGCACGCCGGGGGTGTATGCGGGCGCGAAGCCCATATCTATCGCAATGCCGCGCATCAGGTTCAGCGCGGCATGGGTGTGGATATTGACCATGCCCGGCGTCAGTACGCGGCCTGGCAGCGGCAGCACGGGAGCGTCGCTCGGTGGAAGCGTCTCCATCGGCCCCAGTCCCAGAATGAGCCCGCCGCCCATGGCGAGCCATCCGCGTCCAATGGGCGGGGCGGCAGTGGTCAGGATGGTGGCTTCGGTCAGAATCAGTTCGGGTTGCATGGAGGCGTCCTTCGCTGGCATGGAACATGCATGTTCCATGCCAAGACTCTTTGGGGGGGTACGTCAATGGCAACCACTAACAGGCGGGCATTTCTCTCGAGCATGGCGGCGATGGCGGCAGCCGGAGCCTCGGGCCCGGTCTTCGCACAACCGCGCGGCGAACAACTTCTGGTGGTGATGTGGGGCGCGCAGTGGATCGAGGTCTGCCGCCCGATCGGGGAGGAATGGATGCGCGCGACCGGCGACCGCATCCAGTGGGAACTGCACGCCGGTGGCGCCATGGCGGTGGTTGGTCGCCTGCGTCCCTTGTTCCCCCGTATCCAGCAGAACTTGATCGCGGGCTGGGATCCGGTCTTCGACGCCATGATGCAAGCCGGATGGATGGAGCCGGTGAGCGAAGATGAGATGCCTGCGCTGCGCGAGATTCCTGACATCTTCTTCAAGAAGAACGCCGCCGGGCAAAAGATGACGGTGCCGCTTTCCACTGCCGGCGCGTTCTGGGGCTATCGCACAGACCTAGTGTCCGGCGCACCGATCGAGAGCATCGAGCAGCTTCTTGAACCACGCTTCCGCGGCAAGCTGTGTGTGCCCGTCCCGGTCAATCTTTCCGGCCTGCTGCTGGTCAGCCTTGCCATGCAGCGCGGCGGCAACGAGCGCAACATCGAACCCGGCTGGGCCTTCATGAAGGAGTTGGCGGAGCGCGGGCAGATCGGGCGAGTCGTAGCGAACAACGCAGAGATGATCAACGCAATGAGCGCGGGCGATCTCTCTGTGGCGTTCTGGAACACCGGCGGATGGCAGGCGGTGCGCGAGCGGTTCCCGTGCCGACTTCTCACGCGCCTGACCGACAACAAGGGCTTCCTGTTCAACGAAGGCTTCGCCGTCATGAAGGGCAGCGACCCCGCCCGGGTTGCTGCCGCCAAGCGCTTTGCCAACCACTTCGCGACCGCTGCCATCAACACCCGTTACAACATGGCACTGGGATCCGGGCCGACCAATGGAAAAAGCACCCCGGCGCCGTCCATCAAAGGCATCTTCTATTCGGCCGAGGAGTTGCCGCGTTACGCCTACATCCCTGACTACGCCTACATGGCGACGCAGATCGATGGCTGGTCTCGCCGCTGGGAGACGGAGATCACTCCGCTCATCCGCCGCGCCTGATGAGCTTGCGTTGGGCACTGCTCGCGCCGGCCGTCCTGGCGCTGGCCATCCTGATGGGTGGCCCAGTCTTGGTACTGACGCTCCAAAGCTTCAGGCCGTTCGTTCCCGGCGGCATAGCCACCGGCGATGGTCTGACGCTGTTCCACTACAGCGAGTTACTGCAGCCAGCCTACCTCTTCTACATCTGGGAGACCTTCCGGTTCGGCCTGATCGTGGCAATGCTGTCGGTCATGGCGGGCGCGCCGCTGGCCTATGCCGCGGTGCGCAGCCCGCGCCCCTGGGTGCGGAAGGGATTGCTGTCGATGCTGGTTGGAATGCTTGTGATGAGCTTGATCGCTCGTCTCTATGCGATCGAAATGACCTGGGGCAGCCATGGGCCATTGGCGGCGGTGGGCGCGCTGACCGGAATCGAACCCCGTAGCCCGCGCTATGCCGAGGTGCAGGTAGCCATCGGCCTGCTGCATTTCACGCTGCCCATCGCGGCCCTGATGATGGTCGGAACGTTTCGTGCGCTATCGCCGCGCCTCGAGGAGGCAGCGTCCTCGCTCGGCGCCACGCGGACCGATGTCATCGTCTCGGTGGTATTGCCGCTGGCTGCGCCCGGCCTGGTCTCCGGGTTCCTAGTGGCGCTGGCCATGTGCATCAGCAATTTCATCGTGCCCCTGCTGCTGGGGCGCGGGGTCGTGGTCTTCACCACCTCGCTGATGTACACACGCTTTGCCGATGTCGGTAACTACCCCTCAGGTGCGGCGATCGGCGTCGTCATGCTCGTGCTGAGCTTTCTGGTGGTCTACGGCTTCACGGCGTTGGCC
>JBILUV010000251.1:0-5130 GCA_044370825.1 Burkholderiales bacterium
AAATCGATGAACTGGTGGGCCAGATCCGGGCGCGGGGCGGTCTTGTGTATCACCATGGCGTCCAGGGCAAGCACCGCGCCTTCGCGGGGCAGGGCGTCGCGGATCCTGAACTTGCGCTTCGCCGCCCGGGCATCAAGGTCGGCCTGGAACATGTCGTTCGAGTACCCGTGCGCAACCCAGATGTTGCCCAGCGTCAGTTCCTTGATGTAGCTGGAGGCGTTGAACGCCGCCCAGTAGGGCTTGGCCTTGAGGATGAGCGCCTTGGCCTCCTGCAGGTGCTTTTCATCGGTGTCGTTGACGGAGTGGCCGAGGTATTTGAGCGCCGCGCCCATGAGCTCGCGCTGGCTGTCGAGCACGGTGACCTTGCCCTTGATCTTCTTCAGGATCTCGGGATCGAAGATGGAGGCCCAGGAGTCCACCGGGATGCCCAGTTCCTGGATCTTCGCGTCGTTGTAGCCGATCAGCGTGGTGGTCATCGCGTAGGGCACGGAGTAACGGTTGCCCGGGTCGAACGCGGTGTTCATGTACTGCGCCATGACGTTCTTCATGGACGGCAATTTGCCCTGGTCCAGCGGCATGAGCGCATCCATCCGGATGAGTGTCTCGACCGCGCTCATGGTGGGCACCATGACGTCGTAGCCCCTGCCGCCCGCCTGAAGCTTGGCGATCAGCTCGTCGTTGTCCGAGTAGTAGGTCTGCTTCACCTTGCACTTGCACGTGCCCTCGAAACGCCTGATCGTCTCGTCGGACATGTAGTTGTTCCAGTTGTACAGGTGGAGCACGTCCTCGGCCACAGCCGTTCCCGCTGCAACGACGAGGCCCGCTCCCACAGCCAGGCATGCCAGCAACCGCTTCATGGTGGTCATCTCCCCAGGCAAGGTCTGATCAGAGAATCCGATCAAGGAAGGTTTGATCAATGTCCGCCGGTCACGCGGCGGCCGGGTCAGGCTCACTGGCCGCGCAGAGCCCCGGGTGCCAGGCGGCTCGCGATCACGATCAACACCAGTGTCAGCAGCATCAGCAGCGTCGAGATTGCATTCACCTCCGGAGTGACGGCGATCTTGATCATGGAGTAGATCTGCAGCGGTAGCGTGGTGGCATCCACGCCGGCAGTGAAGAAAGTGATGACGAAGTCGTCGATCGACAGGGTAAAAGCCATCAGGGCCCCGGCGACGATGCCCGGCATGATCAACGGAAGCGTCACCAGTCTGAACGCCTGGGCCGGCGTCGCCCCCAGGTCACGGGCCGCCTCAGTCAGGCTCTCGTCCATGCCCGACAGGCGCGAACGCACCACAATCGCGACGAAGCCGATGCAGAACGCGATATGGGACAGCATGATCGACAACAGCCCGAGCGTCATGTTCAGCATGACGAAGAACATCAGCAGGCTGACGCCCATCAGGATCTCGGGAATGGCGATGGGCGTCAGCACCAGCGCCGGGAGGAGCCGCAGGCGGTAGCGGTACATGGCATAGCCGGCCAGAGTCCCGAGCACGGTCGACATGCTGCTGGCCACCAACGCGATCACCAGGGAGTTGAGGGCGGCGGCGAGCATCTGCTCATCCTGGAACAGGACATCGTACCAGTGCAGGGTAAAACCCACCCACTCGGCGTTCAGACGGGAGTCATTGAACGAGAACGCCACCACGATCGCCAACGGCACATAGAGGAAGGCATAGACCACTGACGCGGCGCTCCAGAGGAGCCAGGGCCGGCGGCGCATGTCAGACCCTCTGGCGGCGCGCGAACCACGCCGCCAATCCCGCGAATCCGATGGCCGCCGCCGTCAGGACGATGGACAGCACGCTGCCGAAGGGCCAGTCCCGGGCGTCGTAGAATTGCTGCTTGATGAGGTTGCCGATGAGGATCCCGTCGGTGCCTCCGAGGATGTCGGGAATGGCGAAAATGCCGAGCGCCGGGATGAACACCAGGGCGGCACCTGCATACACGCCGGGCAGGGACAGCGGGAAGGTGACACGCCAGAACCGGTCCCACGCACCCGCCCCAAGGTCCTGGGCTGCGTCCAGCAGGGCCGGGTCGTGCTTCTCGAGGTTGGCATAGAGCGGCAGCACCATGAAGGGCAGATGCACGTAGACCAGACCGATGAGCACGGCGACGGGTGAGAACAGCAATGGCACTGGCCCCGCGCCGAACAGCGCCGCCACGCCATTGACCGCACGGGAGAGGGCCGACTGGGGGCCGAGGATGATCATCCAGGCGTAGACGCGGATGAGAAAGTTGCTCCAGAACGGCAGGATCACCAGCAGAACGAGGAGATCGCGGAAGCGCTTGGGGCTGCGCGCGATCATCAGGGCGAGCGGATAGGCGAGCCCCAGGCAGATGACGGTGGTGAGCGTGGCGTAGAGAAACGACTTGAGGAACAGTTCGATGTAGATCGGGTCCCCCAGCAGCCGCTGGTAGCCCTCCAGAGTGAGGCCGGCGATCTCGTCCGGGTCCCCGGACCCGGCCAGCGGTGCCAGGCCTCCAAACTCGCCGGGATGGCGGAATGAGGCCACCACCATGATGGCGGCGGGAATGGCAAAGAACAGCAGCAGATAAATCAGTGGCGGTCCGCTCAGCAGCCACCTCTGCGCGCGAGGGGTCACGGCCTCACCCCACCCTGCCCGGCCGCGGCGCCGTTCCGGGCTCCGGGTCAGTCATGGAGATAGTGCCCGGAGTCGTCGCGCCAACCGATCTGCACGGCATCACCAGGCTCGAAGAACTTGGACGACCTTCCGGCCGCGCTGTTCGGCAACATCACCTCGACACGGCGACCACCCTCAACCTCCACGATGTAGAGCGTGACGTCGCCAGTGTAGAGGTAATCGAAAACCCTGCCGTGGAAACGGTTGCCGAGGTCGTCCGCGAGCAGTTCGCGTCCGATCGCCACCTTTTCCGGCCTCAAGGCCAGCGTGCCCTTCGACCCTGCGGCAGCGGCATCCGGACCCGCGGCGCAATTGAGCGTCCCAAGCCCGGCCACGTGAAGTCGGATGAGATCCGGCCCGGCGGACAGGACATCGCCGTCGAACAGGTTGCACTCCCCGATGAAATCGGCTACGAAGCGGTTCTTCGGGAACCCGTAGATCACCGAGGGTTCGTCCAGCTGCTCCACGCGCCCGCGGTTCATGACGGCGATGCGATGCGACAGTGCCAGCGCCTCCTCCTGATCGTGGGTGACGTAGACGAAAGTGATACCGATCTCCTTTTGCAGGGTGATCAGCTCGAGCTGCATGCGCTCCCGCAGCTTGGCGTCCAGCGCGGCGAGCGGTTCGTCCAGCAACAGCAGTTTGGGGCGGTTGATCAGGGCCCGCGCCACGGCGACGCGCTGGCGCTGGCCTCCGGACAGCTCGTTGGGGTAGCGCTTCTCCATGCCGGACAGCGACACATCCTCGAGAGCCTCGCGCACCCGGTCCTCGATCTTGGCACCGCCGACCCGCTTCATGCGCAGGGGAAAACCGATGTTCTGCGCCACTGTCATGTGCGGGAACAGGGCGTAGCTCTGGAACACCGTGTGGACGTCTCGGTCCTCCGGCGGGACTCCAGCGACATCACGGCCGTCGAGCACGATGCTGCCGCTGTCCGGACGATCGAACCCGGCGATCATGCGCAGCAGAGTGGTTTTCCCGCACCCCGACGGACCCAGCAGGGTAAAAAACTCCCCAGCCCCGATCGCCAGGCTGACCTCGTCCACGGCGACGAAGTCGCCGAAGCGGCGGGTGACGTTTCGGATATCGAGAAGGGCCATTGTGGGGCGTCCAACAGGGCGGGCGCATTGTAACCAACTAAATCCAGACAAGGGCTGACGGGCACCGCCTTGCGGCAGCGATGCACCGCTACAGTGCCTGCAATCCCGCCCTGGCTGGGGCCCGTCGGCAGACCGAGGCCGCGCCGTGCTCAGCCAAAGTGATCCTGGAACGCCGTGACGAAAGGCCCGAGCGCCTCGGTGCCGAGACCCTCGATGCCGGCAGCACCCGCCCTGCCTCCTCCTCCGAAACGCAGCGCCAGCCGATCCGCTCCCTCCAGGCGCCCCAGCGGCGCCCGGATGCTGACCGACAGCCGCCCGCGAACCGGCGTAACCACGGCGTGGGCCCGGTCCGGATCGCGGCGGGCCAAATGGTTGGCAAAGGTTCCGCAGACCCGCCGGCTCCAGGCCGCATCCGGCAGCCGGTACAACACCGCCCGGGCGGTCGCCGCTTCCGGCGCCAGGGTCAGCGCCTGCTCGAGGTCTTCCGCCATGGCGCGCTCGATGCGGCCGAACAACGGGTCCTCGTGGGTAAAGACCTCAGGATCGGTGTGCCTGGACAGGCGCGCGTAGAGGGCGCAGGGATCGCAAAGCAACTCCTCCACCCTGTCACCATAGGCGTTGTAATTGAGGGTCAGGCCGAGGCGTTGGAGCCGGTCGATGCGCTCCGCGCCCCACCCCGCCCCCTGCGCCAGCGCCATCGCAGGCCCGTGCAGGTTGTCTCCGAAGGCGCCCGCCACGGCCCAGGCACGCGCCCGTCCACCGAGGTGACGGTCCACGAGCAGGCTGGTACAGACGGCGGGACCGGCATCGAGGTGGGCGTCCAGACCGGGGTGAACCGGAACATCGCCAGGGTTGTGATGATCGAACCACTGCACTGTGGCTCCGGCAGCGAGCACTCGGGCAAGGGAGATGGCGTTCGGAGCCATGGAGATGTCAAGCACGAGAAGGCGATCCCCGGGACCAGCGCCGACGCGGTCGAGCAGGCGGATATCGCGTTTGGTCCCGGTGACAAGCTCCGCTTCCACCGGCGACAAGAGACGCAACTGGCGCAGGGCGCAGAGGCCGTCCGCGTCGCCATTGAAGATG
The DNA here is from genome assembly GCA_044370825.1 of Burkholderiales bacterium. GTDB lineage: Bacteria > Pseudomonadota > Gammaproteobacteria > Burkholderiales. The sequence continues at coordinate 4,832 of JBILUV010000251.1, forward strand.
TCATAGAATCTCATCGATGCCTCCAGCCTGGAAACTCCACCAGGTCAGCCTCGACCAGCGGCGCAACGCGCGTGCGTATCGAAAACGCGCAAGCAGGTCGAAGGTGCGCCTGGATCTGCCGGCCCACCCTGGCAGCTGCCTCGCGAACATCCCGCAGCCTGATGAAACTTCCGGGACGGCCGCGATACACCGATCGTGGCCATCTAGGGGCCGGAGCCCATGACCTCCTCGTCCCGGCCGATGTCCGGGCGCGCGGCGTTCGCGGCATTCGCCTCGTTAGGGTACGTCCTGGCCGTCGT
>JBILUV010000252.1:0-5121 GCA_044370825.1 Burkholderiales bacterium
CGGTCAGCACCGCCGAGCCGGCGGCGAGTTTGAGGAAACTGCGACGATGTAGACCGCTCATCTCTGCTCTCTCCTTGTGTTGTTGAACGGGGTCGCGGCCATGGCGTGCCCACGGCGCATTCGACGAAAGATTCTGTTCTTCGATGCCGGTCAATTCAAGTGTCGGCTCCATCGTGGTGCGCTGCCTTTGCGCCGCCCGACGGTGGCGAGGCATCGCGCAGCGCGTTGGTGGCGTGCTCGACGACCGCGCCATCGTCGTCGATGGCCACGAGGAAGCGCTCGCGCGCCTGCTCCCGTGTGTAGTAGCCGCGCGCGACGTCCCGTGCCACCAGCTCCGCCGGGCGGCGCCGCGGGTCGCCATAGCCTCCACCGCCGGGTGTGGCGACCGACACCACGTCTCCGGGCGCGAGCGAAATGTCCTGGTCCTTGGACAGGTGCGGCGGCACGTAGGCCCTGCCCTCGAACTCGATGCTCACGCGATTGGTACCGCCGTCTGCACCGCCCAGCGCGCCGCGCGGACCGAAGCGGCCGTGGTCCATCACCATGGAGGCGCGGGCCTCGCCACGCCGCAGCCGGACGGCATAGGACACGCCGAATCCGCCGCGGTGCTCGCCGGCACCGCCCGATCCCTCGTGGAGGGCGTAGCGGTCGAACAGAACCGGGTAGCGCTGCTCCATGACCTCGATCGGCGTGGTCTTGGAGATGCCGATCGTGGAGCAGCCGTTCGAGATGCCGTCCCCGACCGGCGAGCCGCCATAGCCTCCGCCGGAGATCACGTACATTACGTAGGGGCGGCCGCGCTCCGGATCGAACCCGCCCAAAGCAAAGTTGCCGGAGGTGCCGGCCGGCGCGGCGAACAGCCGGTCCGGCATGGCCTTCACCAGGGCGTCGAACACGGCCTCGGCGATGCGCTGGCTCACCTCCGCGGCGCAGCCTGAAACCGGCCGCGGGTAGCGTGCATATAGGAACGTTCCCTCGGGCTCGACGATGTGCAGCGGCTCGAAGGTGCCGGCGTTGATCGGCACCTCGGGGAAGATGTGCTTGACCGCCAGATAGATCGAGGACTTGGTGGTGGCGATGACGCTGTTCATCGGGCCGCGGCAGGGCGGCGAGGAGCCGCTCATGTCGAAGCTCAGCGTCTCGCCCGATTTTGTCACCGCCATGTCGATGCGCAGGGGCGCGTCGACCACGCCGTCGGAATCCACCCACGCCTCGCCGTGGTAGGTGCCGTCCGGAATGGTGGCGATGCGGGCGCGCATCTGGCGCGAGGCGCGCTTCTCCAGCTCGGCGATGGCGGCCTCGACCGTGTCCTCGCCGTAGCGTTCCAGCAGGGCGGTGAGACGTTTCTCGCCCACCGCCAGCGCCGCGGCCTGGGCCTTGATGTCACCGATGCGCTGGTCCGCGAGACGGATGTTGGACAGAACGATTGACAGGATTTCCTGGTCGAGTTCGCCCTTCTTGAACAGCTTGACCGGCGGCAGGCGCAGGCCCTCCTGTTCCACCTCGGTGGCGTTGGCCGAGAACCCGCCGGGCACCATGCCTCCGGTGTCCGGCCAGTGGCCGGTGTTGGCCAGCCAGCACCACAGGCGGCCGCCGTGGAAGAAGGGCTTCACGAACTTCACGTCCATGAGGTGGGTGCCGCCCAGGTAGGGATCGTTGACGATGTAGACGTCCCCGGGGGCGAGGTCGCGCGCGCGCTCGATCACCGCCTGTGTGGAGAACTGCATGGTGCCGACGAACACCGGCAGGCCCAGATCACCCTGGGCGATGAGCGCGCCGGTGTCGCGGTGGTAGATGCCGTCGGATCGGTCCAGGGCCTCCGAAATCACGGGGCTGAAGGCCGAGCGCACGAAGGCGAGGTCCATCTCGTTGCAGACCTGCTGGAGGCCGCTCTGGATGACCGACAGGGTGATGGCGTCGAGGGGTGGCATGGCGTCCGGGGCTGGTGAGGAAGGGGGCGGTGTCATGGTGCGGCGGCCTGTCGCAGGTCCGCTCCAGGCAAGGTCCGGATCAGATCTTCCCCAGAATCAGGTTGCCCAGGCTGTCGCGGCGGGCGGTGAAGCCCGGCTCCACGACGACCGTGGTGTCCAACTGCTCGACGATGGCCGGCCCGTCGAAGCGCGCGTCGGCCGGCAATGCCTCACGGCGCAACACCGGCGTGTCGTGCCAGCCGCCGTCGAACCACACCGGTCGCGACGTGCGCACGGCGGCTGCCACCGAGGGTGCCGGTTCGCCTCGACCCAGGTCGCCCAGAGGGAGGGTGCGGCGCTTTCCGATGACCGCGGTGTGCAGGTTCACCAGCACCGCTCGGATCTCGGGCAATTCCACCTGGAAGCGATGCCAGTAAGTCCTCTCGAACGATGCCTGGATCTGGTCGATCGCCACGTCCGGGCCGGGCAACGGGATGGTGAGCAGATGGCTCTGTCCCTGGAACTGCAGGTCTGCCTCGTGCAGCACCTCGATCGACTCGATGGCGATGCCCTCGCGGCCCAGCATGGCCTCGCCCTCCGCGCGCTGGGCGAGCAGGATCTCGCGCAGGCGTTCGGGAGGCAGCGCGCCCAGGGGCGCGTTCACGGTGCGCAGGAAATCGTGGCGCAGGTCTGCGACCGCACAGCCGAGGGCATTGGTGAGACCGGGCCGCGCCGGCACCAGCACCTGCGGAATGCCGAGTTCGCGCGCCAGCGCGCAGGCGTGCAGGGGGCCGGCGCCGCCGAACGCGAACAGGGCGAAGTCGCGCGGGTCGTAGCCGCGCGCCAGGCTGACCATGCGGATCGCGCCCGCCATGCGGTCGTTGGCCACGCGCAGGATGGCTGCCGCCGCGGCGTCGGCATCCAGCCCGACGGCCTCGCCTATCCGGCGGCGGATGACCTCGCGCACATGTTCTAGGCCGACCGGCGAGTCCACCGAGAGCAGGCGGTCCGGGTCGAGTCGTCCCAGCACGAGGTTGGCGTCCGTGATGGTGGGTGCGTCGCCACCGCGGCCGTAGCACACCGGGCCAGGCCGTGCCCCGGCGCTTCGCGGACCGACCTGCAGCAGGCCGGCGTCGTCGATGCGGGCGATGGAACCGCCGCCGGCGCCGATGGTGTGCACATCGACCATCGGCACGTGGATGGGCATGGCGTACTCGAGTTCGAGCTCGGTGCTCAGGCGCGGCAATCCGTCCTCGATGAGGGCCACGTCGCTCGACGTGCCGCCCATGTCGTAGGTGATCAGCCGCGGGAAGCCCGCCGCCCGACCCGTGGCGGCCGCTGCGATCACGCCCGAGGCCGGGCCGGACATCACCGAGCTGACCGCGAACTCGTGCGCCACGCTGGCGGCGCAGGTGCCGCCGTTGCCCTGCATCACGAGGAGCTCGCGGCGGAAGCCGCCGGTGGCCAGACCTTCGCGCAGCCGTGCCAGGTAGCGGTGCAGCACGGGCTGCACGGCGGCGTTGACCGCCGCCGCCACGCCCCGTTCGTATTCGCGATACTCGGACAGCACGGCATGACCCAGTGTGACGTAAGCGTTGGGCCATGACTCCCGCGCTATCTCGCCGGCGCGGCGCTCGTGCGCCGGGTTGCGGTAGCTGTGCAGGAAGTGGATGGCCAGGGATTCGCAGCCCGCATCCAGCAGCTGCCGCAAAGCCCGACGCATCGCGTCCTCGTCCAGCGGTACCAGGACCTGCCCGTCGGCGTCCATGCGTTCCGCGACTTCCAGGCGCAACTCCCGCGGTACCAGCGGCACGAAGCTGCCGGTGAGGCCGTAGGCTGTGGGCCGGGTGCGACGCCCCAGTTCCAGCACGTCGCGGAAGCCTGCCGTGGTGATCAGGCCGACGCGCGGGAGGCGGCGCTCCAGCAGGGCGTTGGTGGTGGCGGTGGTGCCGTGGATCAGGGCGTCGACGCTGTTCAGGGACAACCCGGAGCGCGCCAGCGCCGCCAGCACGCCGCCGGCCTGGTTGTCCGGTGTGGTCGGAACCTTGGCCACGCGCACCACGCCCGTGGCGTCATCGAATGACACCAGATCGGTGAACGTGCCTCCCACATCGATGCCGACGGTCTTCATCTGAGTGCCGGTGCTCCGCTTCGTGTCGGGTCCGAAGGCCGCTGCATGGCTTCGTTGCCGGTGAGCGCGGAGCATAATCCAAGCTCCGGGGCTTGGACCTGTCGCCGGCATGAGGAGGTGCACCGATGGGCAGCGAGCATCATCCGGCAGCCGGCCGGGAGGGTGGGGGCAAGGCCGGGGCGCGGCATGACAGGCTGATGGCCGAGATCGTCGGGGAAGCACGGTTGTGCGGACCTGCGACGGGCCGGCCGCACCTGCGCGACGAGGTCCTCCAGGCCATGCGGGAGGTGCCGCGCGAGGCGTTCGTTCGCCCATCCGACCGCGAGTTCGCCTACCTCAACGAGCCGCTGTCGATCGGTCATGGTCAGACCATCTCCCAGCCCTTCATCGTCGCCCTGATGACCGACCTCGCCGATTGCTCCCCGGACCACACCGTGCTCGAGGTCGGCACCGGGTCGGGCTATCAGGCGGCGGTGCTGGCGCGTCTGGTGCGGCACGTCTACTCCGTTGAGGTCGTGCCGGAACTGGCGGCCGGGGCAGCCGAGGCATTGCGACGTCTGGGCGTCACGAATGTCTCCGTACGCGAGGGCGACGGTCGCCTGGGCTGGCCCGAGCACGCACCCTACGATGCCATCCTGGTCACCGCCGCCTCCGGGAGCCTTCCCGTTCCCCTTGGCGAGCAATTGCGACCGGGTGGCCGTCTCGTCTACCCGCGCGGGCAGACCTGGGGAGTGCAGAAGTTGATGGTGGTGACCCGTTCCGAAGATGGCGTGCTCAGCGAACAGCCGGTGCTCGAGGTGCGTTTCGTGCCCCTCGTGGGGGAGGCCTGAACTATTGTCCGAGGCGGCAAAAGGCAAGACCTGACCCCAATATCTTTGGGGTCAGGTCTTGCCTTTTGCCTCTTGTCAGACAGCCAGGTACTTGTGGCGGGTGGCCTCGTCGGCCATGAGTTCGCGCATGCCGGATGCGTGGCGCACTGCGCCCTGCTCGAGGACGTAGGCGCGGTCGGTGATGGTGGCGGCGAATCCAAGGTTCTGTTCCGAGATCAGCAGGGTGAGGCCTTCGCGCTTGAGGTCGCGG
>JBILUV010000364.1:0-3232 GCA_044370825.1 Burkholderiales bacterium
GAGCCCTATCGCGGCTACCACACCTTCATGCGCGCACTGCCGGAGATCATGGCCCGCCGCCCGAAGGCGCAGGTGGTCATCGTCGGCGGCAGCGACGTGAGCTATGGCCGGCGCGCGCCGGAGGGCACCACATGGAAGCAGGTGTTCCTGAGCGAGGTCAAGGACCGCGTGGACATGTCCCGCATCCACTACCTGGGCCGCATCCCCTACGCCGACTACCTGTCGGTGCTGCGTGTGTCGACGGTCCATACCTACCTGACCTATCCCTATGTCCTGTCCTGGAGCCTGCTCGAGGCGATGAGCGCCGGTTGCTGCATCGTGGCCAGCGATACCGGTCCGGTGCGCGACGTGATCCGTGAGGGCGAGACCGGACGGCTGGTCGACTTCTTCGATGCCGGCGCCCTGGCGGGCGCGGTGTGCGGACTGCTCGCCGGCAAGGCGTCGGAGCGCGCGGCGCTCGGCCGCCGGGCACGCGAGGCCGTAGTCTCGCGCTTCGACCTCGCCACCATCTGCCTCCCGGGCCAGGTGGACTGGGTGCTCGGTCTCGCCCGTTCCGCCACCACCGCAGGCGAGCCTGCTGCGCCGGAACTGGAAACCTCTGCGCCGGACGACGTGTCCGAGGTCAGAATCGCCGAGGCCATCGCAACCGCCGAGACCGCGGTGTCCGAAGCTGCCACCGCGGCGCCAGACAGGAAGAGCCCGGCCAAGACGAAGTCACAGCCCGCGCCCTCGGCCGGCGCCGCCGCGGCCAGGAAGAAGAAATCCCGCTCGGGCCGTCAGGCTGCACGCTGAACCTGTTGCATCGGAAACGACACGGCCGTCCCTCGGGACGGCCGTGTCGTTTCTGCAGCCCGGGAAGAATTGGCGGGTGCGTTGACACGCATCTGCGCCGATGTAGCCGCGGTCGCTCCACTGCGGATCGCCCGCCTCGCCATGCATGCACGCGCCGCAATGCAGGAGCGCCACTGGAGGCTCGAACAGCAGGTACCGCATTCCGACCGGCTCGTCAGGAACTCGCGCGACCCACAGGTGTAAGGCGGATGAACCGGATTGCGCGTCATCACGATCGGTGAGGACATCTCATCAGACCGGTGATCTGGCCGCTGACGCGGCGCGGTACTCCGCTCTCGTCAGGTAGACGACTGCCGGATGCATCTCGGGCCGGCAGCGCGGTCCGACCCGGCACTCGATCGGCCGGAGCGTCATGCTCTCCTACCGCGCCCGCCCTCACCTGTGCGACGGAAGATCCTCCGCCAGGTGGAATGGCTCCGCGGTGGGTCAGTTGCTCAGGTGGACGATGCGGGCGACCATCTCGTCGGGACGGCCCGGCGCGGTCGCGGTGCGCACCTTGATGTTGGCGGGCGAGTAACCCAGGGAGAGCAGCTGGTTGCGCAAGGTCATGGCGCGCGTGTAGGCGGCCCGCTGGTTCTCGGTGTAGGTCATGTCGGGGGCCATCACGAGGATCTCGACACGGTCTTCCGGACCCTTGCGCATGCGCTCGACGAGAGACTTGAATTCCGCTCGTCCGGCTTCGTCCATGTCGAACACCTGCTGGCCGTAGAGCACCTCGATCACGCCCCCCTTGTCGCGCACGGATGCCATGGCGGGATCCTCGGCGCCGGCTGTCTGCGCCGCCTGCAGCACCCTGGTCGGCATGGCCATGCCACCACCGACCTCGGTGGCCCCGACCGAGGGCACGCCCGGCGAGGTGGAGCGGCTCGCGATGGCAACGGGTACCGCAGGCACGGGCCCGGTGGCCTGGGACTTCAATTCCTGGGCGCAACGCTGCGCAACGAGGCGCTCGGCCTGACGTTCAGCCAGCAGCCGCACATACATGGCCACCGAGATGGCCAGCACGATGACCACAAAGATCATCGCGATGATGGTGTTGCCCAGGGCGTCGACGAAACCCGGCCAGTAATTCGCGTTGCGTCCACCTTCCATCGCTCACATTCCTCCGTCTGCCCCGTGGCCGTCGGACACGGCCGCGCCAGCGGCGGGCGAGAAGCCCGCGTCCCATCAAGGTTTACGTCGCCGGGGAGGCTTTCTTGAGGGACCGGGTGGAGGTCAGGCCGGCCGGACGGGACGCGGCGTCCGGATCAGCTGGGCGCCAGACGGACGCGGGCACCGAGAGCGCGCAGAACGGTGTCGACTTCGGGGGCCGGGCGCAGGTAGCCGAGCCGCGACCCGGCAGTGACCGCATCCGTGGCGGTTTCCACGCCGAGCTTGGCGCGGATGCTGCGGAAATGGTTGTAGATCGTCTTGATGGAGAGATCGAGACGCTCGGCGATGGTCTTGACCGGGCGGCCGGTCGCCAGCTGCCGCAGCACCTCGAGCTCGCGCACGGTCAGTCCATGGAAACGGGTATCGACGCCGCGCGCACGCAACGCTTCCATCACCTCGGGGCCGATGTAGCGCCGACCCTGGAACACGCTGCGCACCGCCTCGGCCAGACATTCACCCGACACGGGCAGGGTGACATAGCCACCGGCACCGACCCCCAGGGCGCAGGCCACGTCCACGGCCGCAGTGGCCCCACCCGCCATGAGCACGCGGGCAGCGGGGAAGTTCTCGACCAGTCGACGCGCAGTCTCGTATCCGCCGGAGTCCGAGAACCCGGCATCGACGATCAGCACATCCGGCGTGTACTCGGCGTACTCGCGCAGAAGTTCGTCCACGGTCGTTGCCCTGGCCGGCAGGCAGGCCGCACCGGCTGCACGCACCACCAGGCTGAAGCGCTGGCGCGGGGCCTCGTCGCGCAGAACGAGCATGACCGTCGAGGGCGCGCGCAGGCGCGCCGGGGCGGGTTTGGGGAAAAACATCGCTTGAAGCATCGCACCACTCCTTGCCGCCAGCAAAGCCCACATTACTGTGTCGAATTAAACGCTTTTGACGTTTTATCGACAGGCCCCCAAGCATTTGTCAAGCCAGGACCGTATCCCTCTTCTTCCCGCGAAGCACACACGGCACACGGGAGGCAACTGAATGAGCGGTCCAGATCACCGGACCTCATGCAGACCCGGGACCGTCTCGAAGTAGCCCACTGTCGCGCCGAGTTCGCCGGTGAGACGCGCGATGCCGCAGTGGACACACCGCCGCCCACCGACAGGCGTTGACACCCAGTGCTCGCCGAGCCGGGCGTCGGGCGCTCATCTGCAAGGCGCCAGAGGCGGTCCGGAACGGCCGTGATGCGTCGTCCCGCAGCTGTTCGTGGTTCACAACTGCCTGATCG
>JBILUV010000075.1:0-13839 GCA_044370825.1 Burkholderiales bacterium
AGAGGTAGGACTGCTCCTTGACCTGGCACAGCCAGCGCATCGCCGAGAGCTGGCAGCCCAGCAGTGCAACCGGCGACAGCCCGAGGGCGGCAGCGATTTCCCCGGCCGCCTCGAAGCGGCTTTCCTCGATCGCCCGCGCCAGCGCGAGCGCGCGTGCCAGCGGGCCGGCTTCGCGCACGACGCAGTCGCGGGTCGCCTCCCCGGCGGAGATCATGGCAACGATCTCGGCCGGAGACTTGAGCAGGACCACGTCGAGCAGCGACACGGTGCCGGCAAGAAAGGCCTCCTCCGCCAGGCTGGCGAGCTCACCGCCCGCCGCCTCGCACACCAGCTCCATCAGACTGGCGCGGTGCATCGCCATGAGCATCTGCGGCTCGAGCATCGCGATCTGGCTGTCCTTGCGGGCGAACAGCATCAGCAGCACCCAGCGATACAGCTGCTTGCGGCCAAGCGCAACCAGGGCATCGTGGAGGCTGCGGATATCGATACCGTGGGACAGGCGCAGCGAGTGGGCGATGCGAAGCACTGCCAGCACCACCGTGGGGTCGTGGCGCATGGCCTCGGTGATTTCGCTGTCGTCGCGATCGTTCTTCAGCAGATCCAGCAGGGTGAGCAGCACGATGCGGTGGTGGTGCAGACCCGCCGACGGCGTCACCGCGCGCCAGAACAGACCGGTGGCCCCTGCAGCCCCGCGCTGGCGCACGCTTCGCCAGCGCTCCGTGTCGTCGGCCCCGGTGCGCCAGATCGGATTCGACACGTGCCGAAGTGACAGATCCCAGGGCACGATGACCGGGACGGCCGGCCGTCCCCGGGGAGTCGGCCCGATGGGCAACGCGACACATGGAATGGTGTGGTCCAGCCAGCGCGACTCGCTGACGAACCACGGCACCGAGGCTGGCACAAGGTCCTCCGGCAACTCGCCACCCGGAACGCGTGCCAGCACCGCCGTCCAGTTGCCGTTGACGTCCCATACCGGAGACAGCACCGAAGCCTGACTCAGGTTGGTCGGCGAAAAGCTGGCCGGGGACAGTGCTTGACCCACCGGCTTCAGAGTCGCCAGTGGCTGTTTCGTGATCTGTTCTTCCATGCGCGCCCGCCCTCCAGCCCGGTCATTGACCGGGCGGCCCACTGCAGATGAATTCCTCCCAGCACGCCGTCGGTGGCCAGCACTTTGCCTGACGCACACCCTCGCTGGGTCATGACACGCACAACGACCGGAACGGCGATTTCTTGAAGGCAGGTCTGCAGGCGGCGGCTGGCAACAGGCCTCAACGCTGCCAGAGCGCTGCCGTAAACCTTCCGATAAAGGAACGAAACCGTCCGCCTCGACGGATCGGACCGGTCTCAGCGGGCACTGCAAAAGACTCCAGCCACCCATGTCTCCAGTCAGAAAGATCCCCGGCAGCCAACGCGGCCTCCGACGCCGCCGCGCTGGCGTGACGCTGCTGGAATTGATGATCGTGGCCGCGATGGCGGCCATCATCGCGGCACTCGCCGTGCCCTCCTGGGTGCGTCACAAGGAAAAGAACCAGATCGCCCAGGCTGCCGCCGACATCCGCTCGCTGGAGGTGCCGATCGAGCGATTCGCGGCCGACAACGGTGGCCGTCTGCCCCGCACGCTCGCCGAGCTCGGCAGCGGCGGCCTGCTCGACCCCTGGGGCACGCCCTATCAGTACCTGCCGCTCGACGACATCAACGGCAACGGCCAGGCGCGCAAGGACAAGAACCTGGTGCCGCTGAACACCGATTACGACCTCTACAGCATGGGGCCGGACAAGGACAGCCGGCCGCCCGTCACCGCCTCCATGAGCCGCGATGACATCGTGCGCGCCTACGACGGCCGCGTTGTCGCCAAGGTAGCTGACCTCGATCCCTGAGCCCCCTGTGAACCTGGCCCTGTCGCCTGCCCTGCCGACGCGTGACGCCGGACTCCCCCGGTGGTCGAGCGTCAGCCTCCAGAAGGCGCGAACACCCGGTGCCTGGGGCGTGGACGGTTGAAGCTCCAGCACCGCACATTCGGCAGCAGCGTTGCGCGGCGGGTGTTCGCCATGCTGATCGTGTGCGCCTTCGTGCCCTTGGGCATCTTCGCCGCCTACACCCTGCTCGAAGTGCAGCGCACCGTGGCCGAGCAGCAGCGCGGCTTCGTGGCGTCCTTCACGAAGTCCTTCGCCGAGGGGGTACTGGACCGTCTGCTGGTGGTCGACGGACTGGTGGCCGACGCTACCCGCGAGACGCGCCAGCCGCGGCCGATGCCGCAGGCACGCGGTGGCCTGTGGGCCGGCACGGTCGACGCCGTCCTGACAGTGGACACGACCGGAGACGTGCGCACGCTGGCGGGCCGGCCACTGGGCTGCCGCGCGCCGGATGCGCCGCCCGACGAGCCGCTCGTCGCGCTCCGATTCTCTCGGCCGGTCCTGCTGCATTGCGGCCACGGCCCCCGTCTGGCCCTGGTATCGAATGAGCACGCCCAGACGCCGGGTGACGGCTCGGTGCACCTGATCCTCGTGCCGCACCGGGAGTACCTGTGGGGTGACGACGACACCCTGCCGAGCCAGATGGAACTGGCAGTGTTCTCACGCGAGTGGGAAGACCTGCACGCCGCCGGCAAGCCGGGTGACGAGGCTCTGTCCAGCGTCCGGGAAGTGGCCGGGCATTCGGTGCCGGCTCATCTGCAGTTCGACAGCGCCGCTGGACGCCGCATTGCCCACGTGCGGGACGTGCCGATCGCGAGCCGTGCCGGCCAGCGCTACCTGGTGGTGGCGTCGATCCCGGTGGAACGCGGCGTCGGGCTCACGCTGCGCGAGTTCGCGCTGGCCTTCCTGCCGCTGGCACTGCTCACCCTGGGGCTGGTGGGCTTGCTAGGGGTGCGCCAGATCCGCAACCTGCTCGCCCCTCTTGACGTGCTCATCGCGGCGACACGCAAGCTCGCCCGCGGCCAGTTCGACGGCCGCGTCCAGCTGACGCGCAGGGACGAGTTCGGCGAGCTCGGCGAGGCCTTCAACCTGATGTCGGGCAGCCTCGGCCGTCAGTTCCACGCCATGGCGCTGTTGTCGAAGCTCGACCAGTTGATCCTTTCGCGCGCCCCCTTCGAACAGGCGCTGGAGGCGCTGCGCCTCGGGCTGCCCGAGGGCTCAGGGGCCATCGCCTTCGGCGTGCTCGCGCGCGCCGCGGGACAGGCGCCGGCGGCGTTTCGTTTCGCGGGTCTGCGGCCGGCCGGGGCACTGCAGTCGGCTGCGGGGGACTGCGGGGTGTGCGACGAGGAGATCGACCGCATTGCCGCGCATCCGGACGGGCTGGTGCTGGACGGCTCCCATCTACATCGACTGCCCGAGGGCTTCACATCCCTCTGCGGGGCGGTGCTCGCCTTCCCGATCGGGCGCGGCCCGGAGACCTCCGGCGTCCTGCTGCTGGGCCACACATCCGGAGCGCGGGCGCAGGAGGAGGAACGACGCTTCGCTCGTGATCTGGCGGACCGTCTGGCCGTCGGTCTGGATTCGCGCAAGCGCGAGGAGCAACTCTACCGGCAGTCGCACTACGACGGGCTCACCAGCCTGATGAACCGCGCCTCGTTCCGCGACCTCGTGGCATCTGGCATCATCGATTCGCGCGTCCGTGGAGAAGGCCTGGCCATCCTGTTCATCGGGATGAACCGCTTCCGCAGCGTCAATGAGAGCCTCGGCCACGCCAGCGGCGATGAGCTGATCATCTCGCTGGCCGACCGCCTGCGAGGGGCCATGCCGGCGGCGGCGCGCCTTGCCCGCTGGAGCGGAGACGAGTTCGCCTGCATCCTCCCACGGGCCGACGCCGGCGCGGCAGGTGATCTTGCGCAGCGCCTGCGCGAGGTCGTTCTCCCCCCGCACCAACTGGCCGCCGGGCCGGTGAGCATCGACGTTTCCGTCGGCGTGGCGCTGCACCCATCCGATGCCGCCGGGCACGACGAGCTGCTGCGTGCCGCCTACCTAACGATGCAGCGCAGCAAGGAGTCGGGTGCCGGATTCGCCTTCTTCGAGGCGCGCATGAACGAGGCGCTCGCGCGACGCCGTCAGCTCGAAAAGGAGATGCAGATCGCCCTGGAGCGCGGAGAGTTCGAGTTGTTCTTTCAGCCCAAGGTCGCGCTGCGGGACCGTCGCCTCGTCAGTGCCGAGGCCTTGCTGCGGTGGCGCCACCCGCAGCGCGGTCTGATCTCGCCGGCGGAATTCATCCCGCTGGCGGAAGAACTCGGGCTCATCGTCCCGATGGGAGCCTGGGCCATCGAGGAGGCGGGCCGGAAGGTGAGGGACTGGCGTGACCGCGGTGGCCGGCTGCAGAGCCTGGCCGTCAACCTTTCGCTGACCCAGTTGCGCGATCCGGGGTTGCTCGAGCAGGCCATCGCGCGGGCGCGCGCGGACTTCGCCGCGGCCGGCGTGGCGCTGGAACTCGAGGTCACGGAGTCGGCCATCGCCGAGGGCGAGTCGGTGGTTGGACTGCTCGCGCGCATCGCCAGCCAGGGCGTCAGTTTGGCGCTGGACGACTTCGGCACCGGGTACTCCTCCCTGTCCCACCTTCGTCATCTGCCGGTTTCCATCGTCAAGGTGGACCAGTCCTTCGTCAGGGATCTGCCGGACAACGCCCAGTCGCGAGCACTCGCGCTGGCGATCATTTCCATGGCCCAAGCACTGGGCAAGCATGTGGTTGCGGAAGGCATCGAGCACGAGGCCCAGGCCAGCCTGCTGCGCGACTGGGGGGCCGAGATCGGCCAGGGCTGGCTGTTCGGCAAGCCCGTGCCGGCGGCAGACTTCGCCAGCCTCCTGTTGCGTGAAGCGGACACCGCCGCCGCAGCCTGAGGGGATTTCGCCACCCCGGGCGCACACGCCGCCCCTCATGCGTTGTGCAGGCGCGTTCTGCCAAATGTGTTTCCGGCCCTCGCCCGCCTTGCGCAGCCCCGCCCCCCCACGTAACATGGATTTCGCTGTTTTTATTTCCGGCACGGCCGGAGAGAGCCGTTCGGGCTGCGGCCTGTCCTGGCACCAGACGAAGCCGACAGGCCGACAGCGTGGGCAACGACACGGGCTTTCTGTACGCCAGAGGGGGAGCAATGGCGAGGAAGAAGCTGGAGGAGATGCTGAAGACGCCCAGTGCGCGAGGCCGGTTCCTGGGCACGCATCAGGCGGCACACATGCTCGGGCTGTCGCCCACCACGGTCAAGCTGATGGTGGAGAACGGCGAGCTGCCGGCCTGGAAGACCGCCGGAGGCCATCGCCGCATTCCCGCCGAGGCACTGGAAGCCCTGGCCCGCCGCCACGAGAGCGTCCGGGGTACCGCCCTTCGGCAGGTCGCCGCCGCGGCCGGGCCCACGCGGGTGCTGATCGCCGAGGACGATCTCGCGCTGCAGCGCCTCTACCAGTCCAAGCTGTCGACCTGGAAGCTGGGCCTGCAGGTCGCCGTGGTCGACAACGGCATGGACGCCCTCGTGGCGATCGGCAAGCTCCCGCCCGACGTCCTCCTGGCCGATCTCGCCATGCCGCGCATCGACGGTTTCCAGATGATCCGCACCCTGCGTATGAACCGTGATCTGAACGGCATGGACATCATCGCCATCACCGGTCTGGACGACGCGGAGATCGGGCGCCGCGGCGGAATGCCGCCCGGGGTGCTGCTGCTGCGCAAGCCGGTGCCTTTCGACCAGATCCTCGGCCTGCTCCAGGGCCGGGAACTGCGCCGACAGATGGCTGGCGCAGCACCGGAACCCGGTTCGGCGGCGCCGTGAGGGGTCGCTGGTCTCCTCTGCCCCAGGCGGGCGGGATCAACTGGCAGTGGGGTGTATCCCATGCCCGATCCCTGATGCCGCTGCGGTCACCACACGAAAAGACATCGCGAAGCCTTCGTTCGGGTATCTTCTCAAGCTGATCCCCACTGCGCCCGGCTCCCCGGAGTCGGTCAACGACACAGGCATGTCCCGGCTGCGCTTGTCCATCGACGATGCGGTGCTCGCCATCGGCGTTCGCGGTGCCTTCGCCGTGGTCGAGGGGCTGGACAACGACAGCGAACCCAAGGCTCTCGCCGCCCTGCGCACGAGCGTGGAGGCGCGTCTCGCGCTGGAAGTAGTGCCGGGCTTCGTCGAGACCGACCCCATCCTGCACGGCTTTCGCCGCCTCCACGATGCGGTCGGTCGCTCGAACCGTCGCTTCCCGTCCTCCGCAGAGTCGCTGGTGGGCCTGTACCAGCGCAAGGGCATCGTGCCGCGCATCAACCCGGCGGTGGACATCTACAACCTCGTATCCCTGGAGACCCGGCTGTCCCTGGGGGCTCACGACATCCGGCACATCCGCGGTGACATCCGCCTTTGCATGACCGAGGGCAACGAACGCTTCCTCGCACTGGGCGCGGATGCGCCCGAGCAGGTACCCGCCGGTGAGTACGCCTATGTCGACGACAGCGGCGAGATCCTGTGCCGGCTCGAGTACCGCCAGTGCGAACGGACCCGCGTGACCACGGCCACACGCGATGTGTTCTGCATTCTGCAGGGACACGCGGGAACGCCCACCACGATGCTCGAGGGCGCCCTGGCGCGCTGGGTCGAACTCACCACCACCCTGTGCGGGGGACGGATGACCCAGTCCTGGATCCTCGGCTGAGGACGACACGACCCCAAAGGTATCCCATGGCTCGCACCCGGCTGCTGAATTTGCTCCAACGCATCGCCAACGCTCCGGTGGTCCCGCACGGTGACGCGGGGCGCCGACGCTTGATGTTCGAAGGCACAGCCCTCGGACTTCTCGCCGCGGCGCCCCGATGGGCCGTGGCTGCAACGACCCGCCCAAAGCCCCGTGTCGCCGTGGTCGGCGCCGGCCTCGCCGGTCTCACCGCCGCCTGGACGCTGCATCGTGCCGGAGTGGAGTGTCGCGTCTACGAAGCGTCGGAACGTCCCGGTGGCCGCTGCCGATCCGAGCGCGAGGCATTCGCCGGGGGACAGGTCGCCGAGCGCGGCGGCGAATTCATCGACTCCGTGCACCGCGAGATCATCGCGCTCTGCAAGACTCTCGAGCTTTCGCTCGACGACGTGCTGGCCGCCGAGGCGCCCGGAACCGCGGCGCTGACATGGATCGACGGTGCTCCCTACAGTACCCGGCAGGCGACGCGCGATTTCCAACCGGTGTATCCGATCGTGCAGCGTCAGGCGCGGGCGATCGGCGAAGACCTCGGATACCGGCACGCGAACCGGAGCGCGCGAGCTCTGGATGCCATCAGCGTGGCCCAGTGGATTGACAGGCACGTGCCAGGCGGGCGGGCGTCGCGCCTGGGTCGTACCCTGGACGATGCCTACACCGAGGAGTTCGCCGTCGAGACCACGCGCATCTCCGCCGTGAGCCTCGTGACGACACTGTCCGCCGCCAGGGCCAGCCAGTTCGAACCGTACGCCGGCTCGGACCAGCGCTTTCACGTCCGGGGTGGTAACGACCGCATCGTGGCACGCCTGGCACAGGCCCTGGGGGGACAGCTGCATCTCGAGACCCGCCTGACCGCAGTGACGCAATCGGGCGATGGTCATGTCCGGCTCGGCCTGGAGGACGCGGCAGGGCGCCGGGAGGAAGTCTTCGACCGGGTTGTCCTGGCGCTGCCCTTCTCGACGCTGCGAAAGGTCGATCTCTCGGAGGCAGCCTTCCGCCCGCTCAAGATGCGCGCCATCCGGGAACTGCCCATGGGATCGAGCACCAAGCTGCAACTGCAGTTCGAGGAGCGCTTCTGGAACCGGCAACGCAGCAACGGCATGGTCGCGATGACAGGCGCCCCGTTCCACAGCACCTGGGAGCCGACGCGTGCGCAGGCGGGGCGACACGGACTCCTGAACTTCTGGAGCGGCGGCGAACTCGCCCTCGCGGCAGCGACCCCGACGGAGGCGGTCGCAGCCGGCGCCGCCGTCGAAGCGCTTGGACGCGTGCTGGAGATTCCACCTGAGAGCTGGAACCAGCGCGTGATCCGGGATGCCTGGCACGCACACCCGTGGAGCCATGGGTCCTACGCGTACTATCCCGTTGGCTACGTGACCACGGTGCTGGGCATCGAGCCCGAGCCGGAAGGGCATTGCCATTTCGCGGGAGAACACACGTCTCTGGCCTGGCAGGGCTTCCTCAATGGTGCCGTGGAGAGCGGTCTCAGGGCTGCGGAGGAAGTATTGCGCGAGACCCGGCAGAGCCGGAGGAAGCGCTCCTCGCGCAGTTGAGTCCGCTCCACCTCTGGCGCTGGCGAAGTCCGCACGTTTCGCCGGGCCGGCCCGAAGCGCACGCCTCTCACCAGGGCACAACTGGGCTCGAGAAGAGGACGACAGGGTCAGGTTGATTCGGCTGCTTGCACAGCCACTGGCTGAAACCTCACGATCGTTCCGTTCACCGATTCAGGCAAGGAAGGAGGATGAGCGGTGATGCCGGGAAGAGCTGACGAGTGACTCGTCGAAGCGAACCGGCGAGGTGGCAACCTCGGGCAACACTCGGGCAACATCGGAGGGCGCGTCGATACTCCAGTGCCCTTGAAGCTTCAAGCCGTGCGGCTCGACTTCGAATTGGTCGGGGCGAGAGGATTTGAACCTCCGACCACCTGCACCCCATGCAGGTACGCTACCAGGCTGCGCTACGCCCCGAAGACGCGAATTATAGATGCGCGAACCTTCCGCGGCAATGCGCCAGACCTGCCGACGTGCCACTCACCACCAATCACTTCGACGTCTCACCCTCGTCGTCGAGCATGGCGATGATGGCGCGCAGTTCGGTGCGCACCTCGTCGAGGACGTCGGCACCATCGCTGCGAGCTTCGCCACGCGGCGCGGGCTCCTCACCCTGTGCCAGACGGTGGCGCGCGCCGCTGATGGTGAAACCTTCTTCGTAGAGCAACTCACGAATGCGGCGGATCAGCAGGACTTCGTGATGCTGGTAGTAGCGACGGTTGCCCCGGCGCTTCACCGGCTTCAACTGGGCGAATTCCTGTTCCCAGTAGCGCAGCACGTGCGGCTTGACCCCGCACAGCTCGCTCACTTCTCCGATGGTGAAATAACGCTTCGCCGGGATCGGCGGCAGCGAGGTATTCGCGTTATTCAGCGCTTCCATGGTAGTTCTTTTCCACCATGGCCTTCAGCTTCTGGCTCGCGTGAAAGGTCACGACGCGACGGGCCGTGATGGGGATTTCCTCGCCAGTCTTGGGGTTGCGACCGGGACGCTGCGGCTTGTCGCGCAACTGGAAGTTGCCGAACCCCGACAGCTTGACGCCGTCTCCGCTCTCCAAGGCGGCCCGCACTTCCTCGAAGAACATCTCCACCATGTCCTTCGCTTCGCGCTTGTTAAGGCCGACCCGCTCGAACAGGAGGTCCGCAAGCTCCGCCTTGGTCAGGGTCATGGTGTGTCTCACTTCCTCAACTGGGCGCCAAACCGGCGTTCGAGCAACGATGTCGCCAAGGCCATCACCTCATCGGCCTCAACATCGGTCAGGGTTCGACGAGTATCTTGCATCAGGATGCGGAACGCAAGACTGCGCTGGCTCTTTTCCATGCCTTTTCCGCGATATACGTCAAACACCTCGACGCTTTCGACGATGGCCGGCAACTCGCTTCGCAGGGCCGCGACCATGTCGGATGCGGGCAGCGAGGCGTCCACCAGCACAGCCAGGTCGCGTTGCACGGCGGGCAGCCGCGACACCTCGCGGAACACCGGCAGCGGCGCTGCCAGCAAGGCCTCGGCCTCGAGTTCGAAGAGCATCGCGGGTCCCGGCAGCTCGTATTTGTGCTGCAGCCGCGGGTGCAGTTCGCCCAGCCAGCCCACCGCACGACCATCGAGCATGACCTCGGCAGACCGCCCGGGATGCAGCGCCGGATGGTCGATGCGGCGGAACGCGGGAGACCGCGGCGCGAACAACGCCTCCACGTCGCCCTTGACGTCGTAGAAGTCCGCGGCGCGACGCGGCTCCCCCCACTGTTCCTGATGAGCCGGACCGAAGGCGGCCCCGGCGACCCGCAAAGGCTGGCGCAGGCCTGCCACCTCGAGCTCGCCCTCGAGTGCTGTGGCGTCGCGCAGGAACACCCGACCGACCTCGAAAACACGGACGCGGCCAAGTTTGCGGTTGACGTTGTAGCGGACATTGTCGATCAGACCTGCCGCCAGACCGGTGCGCATCACCGACAGGTGGGCGGCGATGGGATTGAGCACGCGGATCGGATCGGCGCCGGCGCCGAAGTCCGCCTCCCCATGGGCATCGACGAAGCTGAAGTTCACCACCACGTGGTATCCGAGATGCGCCAGGGCGACACGCAAGCCGTGCACCGGCCGCCTCGCCTCGGGCCGCGAGCGCATCGCGGACGGCGCCACCGGCGGCAGCGCGGGGATGCGCTCGAAACCGTGGACCCGGGCGACCTCCTCGATCAGGTCTTCCTCGATGTTGATGTCGAAACGGCTCGACGGTGGCGTCACTTCGAACACGCCACCCCGCCCCTGCGCACGGTAGACGTGCGCGAGTCCGAGACGGCGGAAGATGTCGCCCATCTCCTCGTCGCTGATGCCCACACCGATGACCTTGCGCGCGCGCTCGGTGCGCATCGCCACCGGCCGTCGCTCAGGCAAGGCGGCAATGACGTCCTGCACCGGCCCGGGCTCGCCACCGCAGATTTCCAGGATGAGACGCGTCGCGCGCTCGATGCCGGCGATGTTGTTGTCGAAGTCCACACCACGCTCGAAGCGGTGCGAGGCATCGCTGCCGAAGTTGAAGCGGCGCGCACGACCGGCGATCGCGTCCGGGAAGAAGAACGCCGCCTCGAGGAAACAGTGGCGGGTGTCGAGATCGGCCTTGGTGCTCTCGCCCCCCATGATGCCGGCCAGGCCGATGGGACCACGATCGTCTGTGATGGCGAGGACGTCCGGCGCGAGCGCAACGGTCTGCCCGTTGAGCAGTTCGAGCGTCTCGCCCTCGCGTCCGAAGCGCACGTCGATCGGCCCGCGCAGCTTGTCGGCGTCGTACACGTGCAGAGGGCGTCCGAGTTCGAGCATCACATAGTTGGTGACATCCACCAGCGCCGAGATGCATCGCTGCCCCGCCCGCTCGAGCCGACGCCGCATCCATTCGGGCGTCGGCGCCGTGGCGTCGACATTGCGGATCACGCGGCCGGTGAATCGGCCACACCCCGTGGAATCGCTGATGCGCACCGGGTGGGTGGCAGGGCTCGATGCCGGCACCGGCGTCAGGTCCAGCGCTTGCAGGGGTGCGCCGGTCAGGGCCGAGACCTCCCGGGCGATGCCCAGGAGCGACAGGCAGTCGGCGCGATTGGGCGTGAGCTTGATGGTGATGCGTCGGTCATCCAGATCCAGCACTTCGCGCACGGCGCGCCCCACCGGTGCTGCGGCATCGAGGACCAGCAGCCCGCTGTGGTCCTCGGACAGACCCAGTTCGCGCGCCGAGCACAGCATGCCCTCGCTGTCGACGCCGCGCATGGTGGTGCGGCGGATCTCCAGGGTGCCTCCGTCGGCCTGCGGCAGACGGCCACCCTCGAGGGCGAGAGGAGCCTTCATGCCGACGCTCACATTCGGCGCGCCGCAGACGACATTGCGAATGCATCCGTCTCCGGCGTCGACGCGGCAGACCTTCAGGCGGTCGGCATTCGGATGCGGGCTTGCCTCCAGCACCGTCGCCACCACCACCCTCTCGAAGGGTGGCGCCACCGGCTCGCATTCCTCGACCTCGAGGCCGGCCATGGTGAGCAGATGCGCCAGAGCCGGGGTGTCCAGGGGCGGATCGACCAGGGTCCTCAACCAACGTTCGGGGAATTGCATGGTGTCACCTCAGGCGAACTGACGGAGGAAGCGCAGGTCCCCCTCGAAGAACAGGCGCAGATCCCCGACACCGTAGCGCAGCATGGTGAGACGCTCCAGGCCGGACCCGAAGGCGAAGCCGATGTAGCGCTCCGGGTCGAGACCGAAATTGCGGATGACGCTGGGATGCACCTGCCCGGAGCCCGAGATCTCCAGCCAGCGCCCCGCCAGCGGTCCCGTGTCGAAGGCCATGTCGATCTCGGCCGAGGGCTCGGTGAACGGAAAGAACGAGGGCCGGAATCGTACATTCAGGGCATCGGTCTCGAAGAAACGGCGCAGGAAGTCGGTGTATACGCCCTTGAGGTCGGCGAAGCTGATGTCCTCCCCGATCCAGAGGCCCTCGACCTGATGGAACATGGGCGAGTGCGTGGCGTCGGAGTCGACCCGATAGGTGCGCCCGGGAGCGATCACCTTGATGGGGGGCGCGTGCATGCGCGCGTAACGCACCTGCATCGGGCTGGTGTGGGTGCGCAACAACAGGCCACCCTCGACGTAGAAGGTGTCGTGCATCGAGCGCGCCGGATGATTCTCCGGCTGGTTCAGCGCCGTGAAGTTGTACCAGTCGGTCTCGATCTCCGGTCCGTCGGCGACGTCGAAACCGATGGAGGCGAAGATCTCCTCGACGCGCTGCCACGTGCGCATGATCGGGTGGACGCTTCCGTCGCCACGGCGGCGACCCGGCAGGGTCACGTCGACCGCCTCCTCCTCGAGGCGGGCGTCAAGCTCCGCCTGGGTGATCGCCTCGCGACGGCGTGCCAGCAGCCCCTCCAACTCGTCCTTGGCCGCATTGATACGCTGACCGGCCTCCTTGCGCAGCGCCGGCTCGAGCCGGCCGAGGGACTTGGACGCCTCGCCAAGCACACCGGTCTTGCCGAGGAAACGCGCCTTAACCTGTTCGAGCAGGGCGGCGTCATTCACCTCGGCAAAGGCGCGCTGGGCTTCCGCCACCAGGCTGTCGAGATCATCCATGTCATATCCCATCCTTGGTCATGGCCGGAACAAGGCGGCGACGCCGCCAGGGCCTCGGCGCTGAACCGGTCAGTCCGAAAAAAAGGAGGCCCGCAGGCCTCCCTTTTTCGGTGCGGCTGAACTCCGTTACCGGCCCAGTCCGGACCTGGCCTGGGTGGCCAGTTGGGCAAAAGCGGCCTTGTCGAAGATCGCGAGGTCGGACAACACCTTGCGGTCGACCTCGATGGACGCCTTCTTCAGCCCGTTCATGAAAGTGCTGTAGGTCAGGCCGACGCCCAGTTCACGCGCCGCGGCGTTGATCCGCGCGATCCAGAGGCGACGGAACACGCGCTTGCGGTTGCGGCGATCTCGATAGGCATACTGCCCGGCGCGCATCACCGCCTGCTTGGCGATCTTGTAGACGTTGCTGCGGCGACCACGGTAACCCTTGGCACGCGCCAGAACCTTCTTGTGACGGGCACGGGCCGTTACTCCACGCTTGACTCGCGGCATGTGTCGTCCCCCCTCAGGCGTAAGGCATCATTGCGCGAACCGAGCCCATGTTGGACTCGTGCACCTGGGTCCCGCCCCTCAAGTGCCGCTTGCGCTTGGTGGACTTCTTCGTGAGGATGTGGCGCAGGAAAGCCTTGCCACGCTTGATACCGCCACTGCCCTGGGCGCGGAAGCGCTTGGATGCGCTACGCTTGGTCTTCATCTTCGGCATGTCGACTCCTTGATTGGCTGCACCTGCCGGCGGCCCGCACATAGCGCGGACGCTTCAACTGCCGGACAAGCGCTTCTGGCGTGGTCCGACTCCCGCCGCGGGACCCGGACCACGGTCACTTCAATTTCACGTCACTTCTTCTTGGGCGCCAGCACCATGATCATCTGGCGACCCTCCAGCTTGGGGAACTGCTCGACCACGCCGTGCTCGACGAGATCCGCCTTCACCCGCTCCAGCAACTTGATGCCGAACTCCTGGTGGGCCATCTCCCGCCCGCGGAAGCGCAGCGTGATCTTGGTCTTGTCGCCCTCGGTGAGGAAGCGGATGAGGTTGCGCAGCTTGATC
>JBILUV010000338.1:0-3553 GCA_044370825.1 Burkholderiales bacterium
GCAGCCCCAGGCTGTAGAGGGTGAAGAAGAACACCCGGTAGCTCGCCACGCGGGTGGCGGCGAACAGTTGCTGCGCTTGCTCGACGGTGACGATGTCCGGGAGGCGCTGGCCCTTGGGCGGCTTGACCAGCCCGGGGGCCACCCAGGGCTTGCGCAGGACATGGGCGTAGTAGAACTTCAGGCCATAGAGATCGAGCTTGACCGCGCTCCAGGAGTGCGAGTCCAGCAGCTCGGTGAAGTGGTCGGTCAGTTGCTGCTCGGTGAGATCATCGATTCTCTGATCGAAGTGCGCGCCGATGCGGCGGATGGCGCGCGCGTAGGCGTCGATGGTCTTGGGCTGCAGGCCTTTGAGCTTGAGGTGCTTGAGGTGGGACTGATGGTTCTGTTCGAACGTGCTGGCGGACAGGGATTCCATCTTGCAGTAACCTCGCGATTGACGATCCATCGGCCCCTCGGGCGAGGGGTCTCATCGGACGCTGGCCCGTGTCGGTTTTTCCGACTTTGTCTTCGCTTTTCATGACGGCGATGAGCTTGGCCCCAAGATGCTTGCTCGGATCGCGAAGCATACTGGCTTGAAACCTGAGGATCTGTAGCGCCACCACAAGTGGCGTCCTGCCCAGCACTCGTTCGGACCGTCCACCTGCGGCGTTCAGCCGCACAGCGTTCACGTTGGGCCGCAACCCAACAACAGCCCGCCTCTCCCCATGCCTCGGCCCACCGCCACCCAACTCTCCACCGCCTGCCCTCCTGCAAACCGCCATGTCTACGAGGATGTCAGGGATCGTACCGACTGCCTCACTTCAGCCCGTACCACACGCCGCGTCCGCTGCCGTGCTGTTGCAGATGGTTGCGCCCGGTCAGGTCGCGAAAGTGTCCCTTCAATGTGTTGCGGCTGGCTCCAGTCAGTCTGATGACATCCATCATCGTGACGCGCCCGTGCTCTCGGGCAAATTCCACGATTTGCAGTGAAAGTTCGGGCAGTGCTGCCAGCACGATCTTTTCTCGCTCGACCTTCTTCTCCAGACGCCGCACCTGCTCCGCCAGCGAGCGCAGGAAAAACACGAGCCATGGTTGCCAGTTGGGAGCCTCTGTACGGATGGTGCCTTGGGTCTGTCGTAGCGCCAGGTAATAGGCTTCCTTGTTCAGCTCGAGCACGCTCTCCAGCGAGCTGTAAGGCACATAGGCGTAACCGGCCTGGATCAGCAGCAGGGTCGTCAACACCCGGCTCAGCCGCCCGTTGCCACCCTGAAAGGGGTGAATTTCCAGAAACACCACCACGAAGATCGCGATGATCAACAAGGGGTGCAGATGCGCCTTCTCCCGCTCATCATTCACCCACGACGCCAGTTCGGCCATCAACCGCGGGGTGTCGAACGGCGTGGCAGTATCGAAGACGATCCCGATCCGGGTCCCGCTTTCGTCGAAGGCGGCGACACTGTTCGAATTGGTCTTGTACTGTCCCCGGTGGCGCGCATCCTTTTCGCCGTGGCGCAGCAGGATCTGGTGCAGTTGCTTGATGTGGTTCTCGTTGAACAGGATGTCGCGCCACGAGCTGAACACCAGATCCATCAACTCGGCGTAACCGGCCGCCTCCTGCTCGTCCCGGGTTGCGAAGGACTGAATGGCCAGGTTGGAGAGCAGGCGCTCCACATCCCGATCTGTCAGCGTGCTGCCCTCGATACGGGTGGACGCGCCGATGCTTTCGATGGTCGCAACCCGCCGCAGCGCTGAAAGACGCTCGGGCGCGAGCGTTCCCAAGGCCCGCCATGCGCCTTTGAATTCGTCGATCCGGGCAATCAGGCTCAGGATCTCGGGGGTGATCAGGAGGGTGTCTACGCGTAGCATGCACCCGATGTCACACCCATTTACACCCGTTTAAAGCCGCGCGGCCTCGGAGCGGGTGTAAATGGGTGATATTTCGGTTTGATCTGGGTCGATCCGGCAAGGTCTGCCCCCGGCCATCAGGTCACTGCGGGGGCAGAGCCCACCATATTCACCCCCGAAAATGGCCCCCCCGACGGATTTCCCCAACCGACAGCGGCGGGTCTCCGCCGCTCCTGGCGCGGGCAGAGCTCGCCGATTTCAACCCCGAAAATAGCCTTCTAAGCGCGATTTCAGACCATTTTTAGGCGTTTTTCCTTTACGAACCAAAGCCCCTTTGAGGTCCGACCCCGATTGGTGGCTACGCGGGTGACAACAACGTGAACTGGCTGCGCGGGAGCAGCTTCCTGAAGTCTCGGTCGAAGCTCACGAGGTGCTCGCCGAGATAAGACACCGCTGCCGCCAACCAGGCGTCGGGCAGATCGTTGCCGGTCAACTGCTTGTCGAGGCAGAGTTGCCGCAGCTTCGACCACTCAGGGCCCAAGGCGGCGAGATGCACACCGGGCGAGGCCAGGAGCGCACCGACAAACGCCACCGCATCTTCGATCGGAGTGGCGACCCGGAAAATCTTCGGGCTGGTGACGAGCCGCAGGAAGCTGGCCAGCACCATCGGCATCACCGTCAAGGCTGCGCCTGTCGCGGAAGCGACGATCGCCTCCTCCAGCCAGTGGCGCGCGACGGCATGGTGCGGGTGGTCGCTGCGCGAGGCTGCGACCAGCACATTCACATCAGGCGTCATCGCCAAGGGCCTCGAGCAGCGCCTTGTTGCTCAGCGGGTCGACGCCCTCGACCAGACCGCCGTGGCCCTTGTAGACGGGTAGTCGGACCCTGTCGTGCTTAGTGGAGCCTGTCTTCGCGCGCAGGCGCAGTTGCAGTCCTTCCTCGATCACTCGCGTCAGACTCGTGCGCTGTTGGGCTGCAAGCGCCTTGGCATCCGCCAACAGTTGGTCGTTCAAATTGAGGGTGGTCTTCATGCCCAGATGGTACAGATTTCTGTACTCACCCCACAAGAAGCCCGCCTCAAGCTGCGTCTCGCTCCCATAATGCGAGGCTTGCAGGTTCGATTCGCCGAAGCCGTCCACTGTGACTGGCTGCTCTTGGCCGCATCCGATCTTCTGACCATCATGGCTCGCATGACACCCCAGCCATCCATACCTCGCCCCCTTGAACCTGCCGCTCCGACGACGACCTCGACAACTCAGACATGCTGCGAGGTCCGCCCCCGATCGAGCCCCGGGTGATCTTCCGATGAAGTTCCGCACCCAGGTGCTCGCGGAGGCCCAGCCCCTATTGCCGCGAACCGCATCGCCGACTACCTCGAACACATGCAGCAAGCCGCCTCGGACGCGTGCGGCTTCGTCGAAGGCTTGACCCAAGAGGATTTCCTCGCGGACAAGCGAACCCAGCGAGCGGTCATCATGAGCATCCTCAGCATCGGGGAGGCCGCCACGAAAATCATGGATGGTCACGCCGGGTTCGCACGGAGCCACGGCGAGGTCCGCTAGAACGGCATACGTGGCATACGGAACCGCATGGCGCATGGCTATTTCGACATCGACCTCGACGTGGTGTGGGACACCGTTCAGACAGCCTTGCCAGAGTTGCCCGGACAACTGCCGCGCCTTCGACGGGACATCGATGGTGACGGCCGGTGATGACTGATCCTTCCGCC
>JBILUV010000253.1:0-5089 GCA_044370825.1 Burkholderiales bacterium
GCGAGGCACACCGTCGCGCCCACGGCAAGGATGGCGTTGCGCAGCACCAGCCACCAGGACAGATTCTGTCGCAACGAGGACCGGAAACAACCGCAATCGATGTCGGTCCTGCCGCGCGCGATGTTCGCCGCCATGGCCGCGGCAAACACCACCAGCAACGTCAGGCAGACCCACGCCGATGGCACCCGTGTCTCCGGAACCAGCAGGCCGAGGGCGACCAGCGCCTCGACCGGTGGCAGCGCCCGGGCGATCAGCGGTGCCATCCAGCGCGGCGCGATGCGGTAGTTGAGCACCACCCCTTCGAGTTCCGCCCAGGAAGCGAACTTGCCAGCTGCCGCCACGCCGAAAACCAGGGCGAGTGTCAGGGCGGAAGTCCACTGCAGCACGGGATCCATCAAACCTCTCTCCGCTGGCGCCGTATTCCGGCTCAGTCGCCGTCGGTGAACATGAGGAAGGGGGTGATGCCGAAATTCATCTCACCCACTTCCTTGCCGTCCGCGACGTTGTAGGTCACGACGCTGGGCTTCTCCGTTTGCGTGAACAGGTAGGGCTCGGCGTCCTGGGACAGGGCGATCGAGATCGCGTGCTCCTTGAGATGTATGCGGCTCAGGCGTTTGCCCGTGTTCGCATCGAAGACCCACACCTCCTCGCCCGGAGTCTTGTGCGTCCAGCGCGCACCCTGGTGCATGAGAACGAAGAGCCGGTTGGTGGCACGATGCGTGGAAATCAGCTGCCAGCCGCCCGGACGCCAGTTCTCGGCCTTGTCGGCGTCGCTGAGAATGGACCAGGGCTTGCCCAGAACCGGCTTGTCCTTCGAGAGGTCGCCAGCGATCACCTTGCCCTCGTAGGTGATCCAGTGCACCTTGCCGGCCTTCTTGTCGAAAGCGGCATGCTCGAACACTGGGTCGTTCTCGGCGTCGAAGAAAGGCGCGGTACGGTTCGACGTGGTCTTCAGCGCCTCGTCCCACCTGACGGTCAGCAGGGTCCCGTCGGAGCAGACACTCGACACTCGATTGCCGGCGGTGGGGAACACGAGCCCACAACCCGGCAATTCGACGTCTCCCTTGTACTTCTTCTCCTTGACGTCTACCACGCTGACCGATGTGGATGGCGCCAGGTTGTAGGACAGCAGGTACCTGCCGTCGGGTGTGATCTCGGCGTTCTGCTTCTTGGGCACCACCAGCATACGGCCCTTCGGCAGCTCGACCTCGGCGGTGATGTCCAGAGACTGTGAATCAAAGAAGGTGATGAGATCGGTGCGCGTCCCACGCGTACCCTTGGACCAGTAGGTGTCGAAGGTGAACAGCTGCGAGTGGTCCGGGGCAACCGCGAAATTGGCGCAGTAGCCGGCGGACAGGGTGCCGACGATGTCCTGGCGGTCACCGTCGATCACCCAGACCTTGCTGGCGATCAGGTGGGGAAACACCGGTTCGAGCACGTAAAGACGTTTCGGATGGGGCTTGGAAAGCCGCGCGATGGCGTGCTGCTCCCCCATCAGCTTCGAGTCCGGATGGAGGTTCGCCGTCTCGTCGGCCAGAGCCAGGGGCGCCTGCGCCGCCACCAACGCCAGCACCCCGGAAATAAGCGCTTTTTTCATGGACCGTCTCCCGATTAGCCTGCCCGAGGCAACAGGGCTGGGTGTGCATCCGCGCACCTGAGGCCTGCCGCCTGCCTGATCGGACGCGAATTTCGCCTGAGTCCACGATCCTGTCAACAGGTTTGCAACATCGGTGCACCTGTCGCCCCCATGCACCGGAAGCGCGCGTCCCGCCTCCCCGCCCGCCTGCTCTTCGCCCCGCAGGACGGTGCCGCAAAGGGGACAGCCCCCCCCCTTGCCGGCCCGCGCGATCAGCCGCGGTAGCGCGCCACCGTGGCTGCGGTCTCGCGGGCGAGGATGAACTGGTCGGAGGTGACGGCCACGAAGGCGGCGCCATGTTCCATCCAGCGCCGGGCGTCCGCCTCGGCGAAGGCGAGGATGCCTGCCGCCTTGCCCGCCGCGCGGATGCGGGTGATCGCATCGGCGATCACCGCCTGCACCTCCGGATGCCCGGGATTGCCCAGGTGGCCATGACCGGCCGCAAGGTCCTGCGGTCCGATGAACAGACCATCCAGTCCCTCGACGCGGGCGATGGCGTCTAGATTCTCGATCCCGCGCCGGGACTCGATCTGGACGATGACGCACATCTCCTGCTCGACCCGCGCGAAGTAGTCCTGGACGCGGCCGAAGCGGTTCGCCCGGGTGTTGGTGGACACGCCGCGCACGCCACCCGGCGGGTAGCGCGTGGCCTCGACCGCGCGGCGCGCCTCCTCCGCGGTCTCGACGAAGGGAATGATCAGCGTCTGCACCCCGAGGTCGAGCAGGCGCTTGATGATCACGGTGTCATTCCAGGGTGGACGCACCATGGGCGAGGCCGGGCTGCCCGCGAGCGCATGCAGTTGCTGCTGGACGATGGGCAGTTCGCTCGGCGTGTGCTCCATGTCGATCAGCGCCCAGTCGAAACCGGCGCTCCCGGCGATCTCTGCCGCAGTCGCGTTGCCGAGGCTGAGCCAGCACCCGAGCTGACTCCGCCCCCCCTGCAAGCTGCGCTTGAATTCGTTCACCGGCATGTCCATGCCCACCTCCCCTGGTTGTGGAGACCTATTTCACCACAGCCCGGGGCGCCGGCCGCCGATTTGCAGGCGCTCGGCGATGGACGCAGAATCCGGTCATGAACGCAACGACATTCCGGTTCTCGGGGGTGGTGCCCATCCTCGCCACCCCCTTCCAGGCCGACGAGTCCATCGACCTCTGGTCCGTTTCCGCGCTGGTGCGCTTCATGGCACAGGTGCAGGCCGACGCGGTGACCGTGCTCGGCGTGCTGGGCGAGTCCAACCGCCTGGCCGACGAGGAGCGCGACCGCATCGTCAAGACCGCGGTGCGCGCCACCGACGGCCGGCTCCCGGTGGTGGTCGGTGCGAGCCACCCCGGCACGCAGGCGACGCTGGATCTCATCGCGATGGCGGCCGACGCGGGCGCCAGCGCCGTCATGGTGGCGCCCTCGGCCGAACCGGTGCCGAGCGAGGACCGGGTGTTCGAGTACTTCCGGCGCGTCTGTGGCGGATCGCGCCTCCCGGTGGTGGTGCAGGACCACCCCGCCTCCACCGGCGTCCACATGAGCGCAGCGCTGCTCGCCCGGATCGCCACGGAATTGCCCAACGTTGCCGGCATCAAGGAGGAGGCGGTGCCGACCCCGCCCAAGCTGCGCGCCCTGCGACAGGCTGTCGGTGACCGCGACATCGGCATCATGACCGGGCTGGGCGGCCTCTACGGCCTGTTCGACCTCGAAGCCGGCAGCGATGGCTTCAACACCGGCTTTGCTTTCCCCGAAGTGCTGATCGCCATGGTCAACGCCGCCCGCGCCGGCAACTGGCGCCGGGTGCGCCACCTGTACGCCCGCTTCCTGCCCCTGATCGTGTTCGAGCAGCAGCCGGGCGTTGCCGTGCGCAAGGAGATCCTGCGCCGTCGCGGCCTGATCGCCACCGCCACTGTGCGCCACCCGGGTGCCGGCCTGCCCCCGGGCGCTGCCGACCAGCTCTCCGCCCTGATCGAGGACATCCTGCCGAGCGAGGATCTCACCACGGCGCTGATCATCGACTGACCCGCGCCCTGCCCGGGACCCGGGGGCCCGTCCCGCGCGACGGCGACACCGGAAGCGCCGCAGGCGCGGTGGGCGCCGAGACCTGCGCCCACCGCGTACCAGGGTTGGGCGGTCCGCTCAAGCCGCCCGGCGCACGCCTGCGCCACGCACCGGGTCCCCCAGTTCCGCCTCGAGCGCAGCCCAGCGCTCCAGCACCGGCGGAAGCGACTTCTCCTTCACGTGGCCGAAACCGCGGATGCGCTCCGGCAGGGACGCGAGTTCCACCGCCAGTTCCACGGTGTCACCGTCGAGGCGCGGCAGGACCGACCGGACGGACGAGACGTAACGGTCGATCAGTTCGCGCTCGGTGCGCCGCTCGACGCTGCGGCCGAAGGGGTCCAGGCGGGTGCCGCGCAGGAAGCGCAGCCCCGCCAGCACGCGCATGGCCGGCTTCATCCACGAACCGTACTCGGCCTTGAGCAGGCGCCCGTCGGCATCGCGCTTCGCGAACAGCGGCGGCGCGAGGTGGTAGCGCACGGTGTATTCGCCGTCGAAGGCCGCGCGCACCTTCCTGTCGAAGTCGCCGTTGGAATACAGCCGCGCCACCTCGTATTCGTCCTTGTAGGCCATGAGCTTGTAGAGGTTGCGTGCCACCGCGCGGGACAGCCGGTCGCCACGCCCCAGCGCGGCTTCGGCCTGCCGCACCTGTGCCACCACGTCGGCATAGTGACGGGCGTAGGCGGCGTTCTGGTAGTCTGTGAGCCAGCCGACGCGCCGCTCCACCAGGGTGTCCAGCGACTGGGGCAGCGGCAGCGCCACGGGTGTCGCCGGGGTGGCCGCCTTTTCCACGAGCTGCGGGTGCAGCGCCATGCGGCGCCCCCACAGGAAGGCCTGGCGATTGGCTTCGACCGCCACGCCGTTGAGCTCGATGGCGCGGTCGAGCGCCTCAGCCCCCAGGGGCACCAGCCCCTTCTGGAACGCGAACCCCAGCATGAACAGATTGGTGGCGATCGCGTCTCCCAGCAGGGCCGTGGCCAGCCGGGTCGCATCCAGGTAATGGCTGCTGCCGCCGACGGCCTCGTCGATCAGGGCGTGCAGGGCACCGTCCGGAAAACGCCAGTCCGCGTCCTGGGCGAACGCGCCGGTGGGCTGCTGGTGGGAATTGATGACCGCGACCGTCCGCCCGGGGCGGGTCTTGGCGATGGCGTCCGCCGCCCCCGCGGTGAGCATGTCGCAGCCCAGGACGAGGTCGGCCTCGCCGGTGGCGATGCGCTGGGCGCGAAGGTCCTCCTGGCGTGGCGCGATGCGCACGTGGGAGGTGACGGCACCGTTCTTCTGCGACATGCCGGTCATGTCGAGCACGGACACCCCCTTGCCTTCCAGGTGGCCGGCCATGCCCAGCAGGGCGCCGATGGTGATGACGCCCGTGCCGCCGACGCCGGTGATCAGCAGGTTGTAGGGCTGGGTCAGCG
>JBILUV010000255.1:0-5080 GCA_044370825.1 Burkholderiales bacterium
CGACCGTCCGCGTCGAAGCGGGCCACGTAGAGGGTGCCGTGGTCGAGCAGGTCGCGGTTGGCGGCGCGGTCGTCGGGGTTCCAGCGGTCCCGGGCAACGAACTTGTAGACGTATTCGAAGATCTCGTCATCGCCCATGTACCAGGCGACCCGCCGATCCTTGCCGACCGCGAGCATCGCGCCCTCGTGCTTGAAGCGGCCCAGCGCGGTGCGCTTGACCGGCGTCGAGCGCGGGTCATAGGGGTCGATCTCCACCACCCAGCCGAAGCGGTTGGCCTCGTTGGGTTCGCGCGCGAGATCGAAGCGCGTGTCGTGCTCGTTCCACCGGTAGCCGCTCTTCGCTCGCACCCCGTAGCGCTGCTGCGCCTCGGGGATGCGGCCATCGGAGGCGGCGAAGTACAGGTTCCAGTTCTCCTCGCAGGTGAGGTAGGTGCCCCAGGGCGTGATGCCGCCCGCGCAGTTGTTGAGCGTGCCCGCTACGGTGCGCCCTTCCGGGTCGGCCGAGGTGCGCATCGCGGCGTGGCCTGCGACCGGGCCGGACACGCGGACCGGGGTGCTGGCGGTGATGCGGCGCGCGAGCGGCGAGGGCGACACCACCGACCAGCGGCCGTCGTCGAACTGCACCTCGACGATCGACACCCCGTGGGCAGCCTGCGACTTGGCGACCTTCTCCGCCGTCCAGGTCCGCATGCCGTCGGTATGCAGCAGGCCGTCGTCGGTGTACTCGTGGTTGATGGCGAGCAGCGCGCGACGCGAGGATTGCGCGTTGCGCGGTAGCGGAAAGTACTCGATCGCGTCGTGGTGCATGCCGGCCTGCAGCGCCTGATCGGCGGTGCTGTTCGAAGCATCGGGGCGGAATGCGGGTGCGCCCGCGCTCGCACCCACCGGGTCACCCCACGCGTACAGCACCTGCGCGCGATAGCCTGCGGGTACGCGAACCGCGTCCTCGGCGGCGGCTGGCACCGGAGTGAACGACAGGCGGTCGGGACCGCTCCAGCGAGTGCCGGTGGTCGTGGCGCAGCCGACCAGCGGGGCCGCGGCCAGCGCGCCGGTGCCTGCGAGGGCTGCGCGCAGCAGCGAGCGGCGGCGGGGGTTGGCGGCGATGACGTCGTCGAGATGGGGGTTGGCGCTGCGGTTGCTGATGCCGGGATCGTCGTTGAAGGACATGGTGTTCGAGGTCCGTTGGGAGGAGATGGGGGGAACGGGGCAGGAGGGCGGGCGGGGAGTACGGGGAAGCCAGTGCGAAGAGTGCAGAGGGCAGGGGGCAGAACAGCGGCGCGCAGGACCACGACAGCCGCGGAGACGGCGCGCACCGGCGGGTGCAGGCCCGGGTGCTGGCTTGCGACGGCCCGGCGTGCCCGTGTTGGTGGCACTGAAGACACCGCCGGCGGACTAGCCGAAGACCCGATCGTCGCGGCCGGATGTGACGATCCCGTGACGGACCGCGCCGCCTTGCGGGGTGCCGCGGCCATGCGTGGGCTCCATCCCCGTCGCGCGCGGGTTACGGGCCGAGGTGCTCCACCCCGGCCGGCGGCGACCCGCCGCCCCTGGCTGGGCTCCGACGGCGCTCCCGGGCATGCAGGCCGTCCCCGATGCGCTACAATTCGGCGCGCGACAGGCGCGTAGCTCAGCTGGTTAGAGCACCACCTTGACATGGTGGGGGTCGTTGGTTCGAGTCCAATCGCGCCTACCAGTTAAAAGCCCAGGCAAATCGCTGATTTGCCTGGGCTTTCGTCTTTCCGGCGCTGCGCCGGAGGGGCCGGCTGGGACGAATTCGGGACGAATCTCCCCCGGCGCGCCTGCATGTCGACGCTGCGGAAGCGCCGTCGAACCCCGCCGGTGCGAGGGCGGCGTGCGCTTGCGGCCCGGGGCCGGCAGGTACTCACGAGCGGTGTGGCTTTCCGGATCTGATATCTTTGACCTGATGCCGCGCCTCCGAGTACATGCACGACTGATCAGCCTGATGGCCATTCTGGCCGTCCTGATGGGGTTGCTCGCCCCTTCGCTCGGTCATGCGCTGGCGGCGGGTGCGGGTGATCGCTGGGTCGAGGTCTGCTCGACCCAGGGCTCGAGGTGGATCCAGACTGGCGATGACGGTACCGGGCGCGCCCCCGGATCTGCCCACGCTTCCGAGCACTGCGCGTACTGCTCGCCGCATGCACCCGCGCTCGGACCGGTGCCCGAGGCCGTCCACGGGTATCTGGCGGTCGGGCTCGCTCACGAGCCTGCGCGAGCTTTCCTGGCCGCACCACGCACCCTGCGTGCGTGGCTTGGCGCGCAGCCGCGCGCACCGCCACTCTCCGCCTGATCGCTTGAACGCTGCGAAGGGCCGGTCTTCCTGATCGGTACAGCCCTCGCACTCGTCGATCGCCGGGTCCGAGCCATCAGGGCCTGACCCCGGCTTCAGGAGAGGTCATGACCTTGATCGCACGTGTCATGCGCGCCATGACACACATCAACATCGGGAGCGCACTGGCTCTCTTCGCATGGGTCGTGTGCTCCGGCGGGCAGGTCGCTTCAGGTGCCGTCACCCCCGACCACACGGCGCCCGCAGCCAGCAGTCGGTCGAGCCTGCCACCGGCAGACGCTGCATCCCCCATGGGATCGATCCCTGCGCGATCCGGCCAGGCGCGACCGCCGTGTTGCCAGCGCAGGCCAGGCGTGCAGGAAGCGCCCGCGTCCCTCTCGGGAACAGACCTGTGGCGGTCTCGATGACATCCGCAGTGCCTGTGACCTGTCCCAGCCGCATGCGCCGTACGTTCCTGCTGGCGTTCACCGGATCGGCGGTGTTGCTGCCGGCACCCTCGGTCGAAGCCCACGACTTCCGGCTCGGCGCACTGCGTATCGAACACCCCTACGCCACCCCCTCGCCGCCGGGCGCTGCCAATGGGGCCGCCTACCTGCGCGCCGTGCGCAACACGGGCGACCAGCCTGACCGACTCGTCGGCGCGAGTTCCCCGGTGGCGCGCGCCGTCGAGATCCACCGCAGCGTCATCGACGCGCAGGGCGTGATGCGCATGCGTGCCGTCGATGGCATTGCCCTGCCGCCGAGAGCGGAGGTTCGCCTTCGACACGGTGGCGAACATCATTTGATGCTGATCGACCTTAAGCAGCCGCTGAAGGTGGGCGATCGCTTCCCGATGACCCTGCGCTTCGAGAGGGCTGGCGAGCGCGAGGTGACGGTGTGGGTGCAGCAGCCCCGCATCTCGGCGGGTGCCCACGGGCACAAGCACTGACCGGTCCCTGCATCCAGTCAAGACCTCAAGGAAACTTCCATGATCCGAGTCCTTCGCCCTTTGTCGGCTGCGTCCGTCGTTTCCATGGCCATGGTGCTGGCTGCCTGCACCACGATGCCAATCCCGTCAGGCGTCGCACCCGACTCCCAGCCGGTCAGCCTGCGATTCGCCGCGCACGTGAACGGGCAGCCCTTCGCGTGCGGGCAGAGCTATTCCGGCGTTGGCATCACGCGTTCGACCATCACGCCCAGCGATTTCCGGCTCTTCGTGAGCGAGGTCGCCCTGATCGACGAGGCTGGCCGATCGGTGCCGGTGACGCTGACGCAGGATGGCATCTGGCAGGTCGACGACATTGCCTTGCTCGATTTTGAAAACGGCGCTGGCCCTTGCCGTAACGGCACGGCTGGCATGAACACCGAGGTCAGGGGTAGCGTGCCGGCGGGTCGATACGTCGGCTTGCGCTTCACGCTGGGCATTCCCTTCGCGCGCAACCATGGTGACCCGACGGTGGCGCCGTCGCCACTGAACCTCACGGCCATGTTCTGGAACTGGCAGGGGGGCTACAAGTTCATCAAGTTCGACACCGCCAGCACTGGCCTCCCGGCTGCGTCGGCCGTGGCGGGCGCAGGGCACGGCGGCGCAGCCGCATCGGGCTTCTCGGTGCACCTCGGCAGTACCGTATGCGCATCGCCTTCGCGCACCGAGTCCCCGAAGGTCGAGTGCGCCAACCCCAACCGCGTGGCCGTGGCCTTCGACCGCTTCGACGCGACGAAGCAGACCGTGGTGGCCGACATCGGTGCCGTGCTCGCCGGCGCGAACGTGGACACCAACGCTCCCAGGACCTCGCCAGGGTGCATGAGCTTTCCGGGGGATGCGGACTGCCCGCCGGTGATGGGCGCGTTGGGCCTGGCCTACGGTGGCGTGGCGGCCCCGGGGCCTCAGCGCCTGTTCAGCGTCCGCTGACGACACGGGAGCGGTAGATGCCCCGGGCCTGGCGTTCGATTCCGGTTGCGGTCCTGGTGGCCGCGACCGGGCTGCTGCTGGGCGCGGCGTCTCCGGGCTGGCAGTGGCCGCTGCCGGCCTGGGTACCACCGCCTGCGGTGCCCGCCGACAACCCGATGTCGGCGGCCAAGGTCGAACTCGGACGCCACCTGTTCTACGACCCTCGGCTGTCGGCCAACGGCACGATGTCCTGCGCCAGCTGCCACGACCAGGCGCGCGCCTTCACCGATGGCCAGGCGTTCTCCAGGGGTGTGACGGGCGAGGTCAGTACGCGCAGTGCCATGAGCCTGGTCAACGTGGCCTACCTTCCGGTGCTGACCTGGCAGAACCCGCAGCTCACGTCGCTGGAGGTGCAGGCGCTGATCCCGCTGTTCGGCGAGCACCCGGTCGAGATGGGGCTTGCCGGCCGCGAGCAGGAGGTGTTCGCGATGCTCCAGGGCGATCGGATCTATCGGCGCCTGTTCGCGCGAGCCTTCCCGGCGGAAGCCAGGCAGGGCGACGCTGCGCTGTACTCGTTGTCGACACTCACCAGGGCGTTGGCGAGCTTCCAGCGCTCGTTGCTCAGCTTCGACAGCCCCTACGACCGATACCGCTATGGCGGCCGGAAAGATGCCCTCAGCCCCGCCGCCAGGCGCGGCGAGGAACTCTTCTTCGGCGAGAGGCTCGAGTGCTATCACTGCCACGGTGGCTTCAACTTCACCGACAACGTGAAGCATGCGCGCACCCCGTTTCCCGAGGTCGGTTTCCACAACACCGGCCTGTACAACGAGGACGGGAAGGGTGCGTATCCGAGGGGTTCACCCGGGATCGTCGAGTTCACCGGCGAGCCGCGCGATGCGGGGC
>JBILUV010000254.1:0-5080 GCA_044370825.1 Burkholderiales bacterium
TCACCGGCGGCAACTCCGGTCTGGGGCGGACCATGGCGTTGACGCTCGCCGCGGCGGGCGCCGACGTGGTGGTGGTCGGGCGCGACCCGGGGCGGCTGGAGGAGGTAGGGCACGGCATCGCCGCGCTGGGCCGGCGCGCTTGGCCCATGGCCTGCGACCTTTCGGACCGCGCCGATCTGACGCGCCTCGCCCGCGACAGCGTCGCCGCGGCGGGAGACCCCGACATCCTGGTGTGCGCCGCCGGCATCAACGAGCGTCCGTCCATGCGTGAGCTGGACGAGGGTTGCTGGGACCGCACCATGCGCGTCAACCTCGACGCGCCGTTCCTGCTCGCCCGGGCCTTCGCCCCGGCGATGGCGCGGCGCGGCTGGGGCCGGATCATCAATCTGGCCTCGCTGCAGTCGGTGCGCTCCTTCAACAACAGCGGTGCCTATGGAGTTTCCAAGGCCGGCGTCGCCCAGCTCACCCGCACGCTGGCCGAGGCCTGGTCCTCCAGTGGCGTCAACTGCAATGCCATCTCGCCGGGGTTCTTCCCCACGCCGCTCACCCGCGCCGTGTTCAGCGACCCGGCCCGGGCCCAGGCGGTGGCGGCGCGCACCATGATCGGCCGCAACGGCGAGCTCGACGACATCCGCGGAGCCACGATATTCCTGGCCTCGCGCGCTTCCGACTACATCACAGGGCAGGTCCTGTTCGTGGACGGCGGCTTTTCGGCCGGTTGACAAACAGGGTCAGGGTGCTAGATTCGTTCGGCTTTGCCTGCAGGCTCCGCCAGGCAGGTCACTGATACATCTTGGGGGGAAAGCTCATGAAAACGTCCGTCATCCGTGCGCTCCTCGCCGCGCTGGCGCTGGGTCTGGGCATCTCGCCCGCCGCGCAGGCGCAGCAGAAGGATTCCATCAAGATAGGCTTCGTCACTTTCCTGTCCGGTCAGGCCGCCGGGCCCTTCGGCGTGCCCGCCAAGCTCGCTGCCGAGGCCATCGTCGAGTCGCTCAATGCCGGCAAGGCGCCCGCGCCTTATCAGATCAAGGGTTTCGGTGGCACCCCGCTCGAACTGGTGGTCATCGACGAGGCCGGTGGCGCCACCAAGCAGGTCAGTGAATATCGCACCCTGGTCCAGCGCCAGGGCGTCGACTTCGTCATCGGCTACATCGGCAGCGGCGACTGCCTCGCCATCGCGCCCGTGGCCGAGGAGCTGCAGAAGATCACCGTGTTCTTCGACTGCGGCACCCCCCGCATCTTCGAGGAAGCGAGCTACAAATATGTGTTCCGCACGCGCGCCCACGCCACCATGGACGCGGTCGCGGCCTCGCTCTACCTGCTCGACAACCGGCCTGCGGCCAGGCGAGTCTCGGGCATCAACCAGAACTACGCCTGGGGACAGGATTCCTGGGCCGACTTCGAGAACACCTTCAAGGTCATGAAGCCGGAGGCCGAGATCGCCACCTCCCAGATGCCGAAGTTCGGCGCCGGCCAATACGGCGCCGAGATCTCCGCCCTGATCAATTCCAACGCCGACGTCATCCACTCCAGCCTCTGGGGCGGTGACCTCGAGGCCTTCATGCTGCAGGCCACGCCGCGCGACCTGTTCAAGAAGTCCCAGCTCATCCTCATTGCCGGGGAGCCCAATCTGCACCGCATGGTGGGCAACGTGCCCGACGGCACCATCGTCGGTGCCCGCGGACCCCACGCGGTGTTCGCACTGCCCTCGGCCCTCAACACCTGGTTGCGCGACACCTACAAGGCCAAGGCCGGCGTCATCCCCAACTACCCGGCCTACAGCGTCGCCCAGGCCATCCTCGGGGTGAAGGCCGCCTACGAAAAGGCCATGCAGAAGAAGATCGGCTCCGCCATCCCGATGGGCGCCGCCAAGAACGTCAAGGAGGAGATGCAGAAGGCCTACGCGCCGCCCACCGACGAGGAGGTCATAGCGGCCCTGGAGTTTCTCTCCTTCGACACCCCCTCCGGCAAGGTCGCCATGACCCTCGGCAAGGGTCACCAGGCGGTCCAGGGTACGGCCTACGGCACCACACGCACCGAGAACGGCGTGGTCAAGGTGGGCAACATCAAGTACTACCCAGCCGAGCGCGTCAACCCGCCCGAGGGTGTGCCCTCGCTCGATTGGATCAAGTCCGGTTTCAAG
Organism: Burkholderiales bacterium; assembly: GCA_044370825.1. GTDB lineage: Bacteria > Pseudomonadota > Gammaproteobacteria > Burkholderiales. Next base: position 2,144 of record JBILUV010000254.1, read on the forward strand.
AAAACGAAGTAACCGCCGCCCATGAGTCAATTCGTCGCGGTCCTGGTCGACGGGGTCGTCTACTCCTCCTGGCTGTTCATCATCGCCGTCGGCCTCACGCTGATCTACGGTGTGATGAAGATCCTCAACATCGCCCACGGCAGCCTGTACGCCCTCGGCGCGTTCGCGGCGGTATCGCTGTCGACGTGGTGGTTCGCCCAGGGCTACTCCCCCATGGGCAGCTTTGCCATGCTGGGGCTGGCCGCCGTGCTCGTCGGCCTCGTGTCAGGCCCCGTGATCGAGCGCGGCCTGCTGCGATTCCTGTACGGCAAGGACGAGGTCGTGCTGGTCCTGGTCACCTACGCCTTGTTCCTCATCCTCGAGGACTTCATCAAGCTCGTGTGGGGTGTGGATCCGCTGTTCGTCCAGGGGCCCAATGGTGAAACGCCCTACGGCCTGCTCGGCAACTTCGAGATCGCCGGGCTCACCTATCCCAACTACAACCTGCTGCTCATCGCCGTGGCCGTGATCTCGGGCCTGGCTCTGGCCTGGGCGCTCAACCGCACCCGCTCGGGCAAGCTGCTGCTCGCGGTCATCCACGACCGCGAGATCAGCGCCGCTCTGGGCATCAATGTCGGGCGTACCTACTTCGTCACCTTCACCATCGGTGCCTTCCTGGCGGCGGTGGGCGGTGCGCTGACCGCGCCCACCGTATCCGTGGTCACGGGCATGGGGGCCGAGGTCATCGTCATGGCTTTCGCCGTGGTCGTGATCGGCGGGCTGGGCAGCCTGCAGGGGGCGGCGCTCGGTGCCCTCATCGTCGGACTGGTCCGGGCCGCCGCGGTCCACTACCAGCCCGAAGTCGAGCTGTTCAGCGTCTACTTCGTCATGGCGGTGGTGCTCATCCTGCGGCCCAAGGGCCTGTTCAGCGGCGCGGAGGTGCGCAAGATATGAAGATCGACCGCACGGTCCTCGCCCTGGTGGGGCTCGCCGTCGTGCTGCTGGTCGCGGGGCCGATGTTCCCGCGCTGGCTGGTGTCGCTGTTCAACGTCTCCATGTGCTACGGCACCGTGGTGCTGGGCATGATGCTGCTCATGCGCACCGGATTGGTGTCTTTCGGGCACGGCCTGTACTACTGCCTGGGCGCCTACGCCGCCGGTCTGCTCGACCAGTTCGGCAAGGTGTCGGACATGCTGGCGATGGTGCTGGCCGGTGCCGTGGTCACGGCTGCCGTGTCCGCCGTCCTGGGCCTGCTGCTGGCCAAGTACCGCGACATCTTCTTCGCCATGCTGTCGCTGGCGTTCTCGATGATCCTCTACGGTCTGCTGGTCAAGAGCGCCTCCTTTGGCTCGACCGACGGTTTCAACGTTGCGGCCAAGACGGTGGGTGGGGTGGCCCTGCAGGGGGATGCCATGCGTCTGGCCGTGTACTCGGTCACTGCGGTCACCACCGTGGTGGCGGCCATCGCGCTGCATCTGTATCTGGCCTCCCACCGCGGCCGACTCGCCGGAGCCATCCGCGACAACGAGTTGCGGGTCGAGTACATGGGCGCCTCGGTGCGGGCCACCGTGCATCTCAACTACGTGGTGTCGGCCGTCCTGGCCGGCATCGGCGGCGCCCTCATGGCGGTCAACATCGGCCACATCGATCCCGAAATGACCTACTGGCCCCAGTCCGGGGAATTCGTCTTCATCGCCATTCTGTCGGGCACGGGCAGCGTGTTCGCACCGCTTGGCGGCGCGCTGGTGTTCGAGGCCGTGCGCAGTTTCGCCTATGAGTATTCGCCCAACACCTGGCAGATGGTGCTCGGCATCACCATGCTGCTGGTGATGATCTTCCTGCCGGGCGGCCTCTGGTCGCTGTTCTCCCGGCGGCGGGCGGCCGCATGAGGTGGCCGTCGCGGATCGACGGTCGGCATTCGGGCCGGCCCGGGTGCCGGCGGTGGCAGTACGGAGGCAACTGACATGGCTGTGATTCTCGACGCCCGTGGTCTCAACAAGACCTTCGGTGCCGTCACTGCGGCGGCGGACATCAACGTCGCGGTGGAACAGGACTCCGTGGTGGGCCTCATCGGCTCCAACGGTGCCGGCAAGACCACCTTCATCAACATGGTGACGGGCTATCTCAAGCCCTCCTCCGGCAGCATCCATTTCGATGGGCGTGACATCACCCCGCTCCAGCCGCGGCAGATCACCCGTCTAGGCATCTGCCGGTCGTTCCAGATACCGCAGCTGTTCAACAGCATGACCGTGCACGAGAACCTGCTGGTCGGTGTCGGCATCGTCGTCCAGGCGGGTGAGGGCTGGGGGGGCGGTGGCCGGCGCTATGCTGACCCGTCGCGCGCGGTCGACGCCATGCTCGAGCAGTTCAATCTCGGCGCCTGGCGCGACCGTCAGGCTGCGCTGCTGCCGGAGGGCATCCGCAAGCTGCTCGACATCGCCATGGCCATGGTCGTCAGGCCGCGCATCCTGCTGCTGGACGAGCCCACCAGCGGCGTGTCGGCCGACGAGAAGTTCAGTCTCATGGACATGGTCATGCAGGCTGTGCGCGAGAACAAGGTCACCGTGCTGTTCGTCGAGCACGACATGGAGATCGTCGGCCGCTACACCCACCGCGTGCTGGCTTTCTACGAGGGCCGCATCATCGCCGACGGCGAGCCAGCCCGGGTGCTTGACGACGTCGAGGTGCGGCGCTACGTCATCGGCGAGCACGTGCCCGCAGCATCCACGGAGGCCGCCCATGCTTGAGGTCCGCAACCTCGATGTGTCCATCGGCGCCGTAGGTATCCTGCGCGGCGTGAACATGTCGGTCGGCGAGCGTCAGTTCGTCGGTCTGATCGGCCGCAACGGCGCCGGCAAGACCACCCTGATGCGCGCCATCATGGGCATCCTGCCGGCGCGTGCCGGCGGCATCGAGTATCTCGGCAAGCCGCTGGAGCGCGTGCCCACCCACATCCGC
>JBILUV010000059.1:0-16003 GCA_044370825.1 Burkholderiales bacterium
TGGGGCAAGGATCATCTGCCCAGCTTGAGTCTGGGCTACGTCTACCTGCCCGCTCTCGTCGGCATCGTCGCTGGTACCTTCATCACCGTTCCCGTGGGGGCCAGGCTCGCCCACTCCATCCCCGTGCCCAGGCTGAAGAAGGTGTTCGCTGTGATCCTGTCCATCATGGCGGTCAAGATGACCCTGTCCATCATGTGATTTTCAGGGACTGGGGGCGTCGGCAGGGGCTTCGATAAAGGCCAGGATCTTCCACATCTCTTCCTCGCTGAGTTTTCCCTTCCAGGCGGGCATCTGTGTGCCTTTGCGCCCGTTCATCACGATCCTCAGGAATTGCTGGCCCTTGAGTTTCGATCTGCGGAGGTTGGGGCCCCGGGATCCGGTATCGGCGTGACATATGTAGCACGTGCTGCGGTACAGGCGCCGTCCCTCGGCGATGACGGTTGCGTCACCGGCGAAAGGGTTAGCCGTGTGCTCCCAGACATATCCGTCCTGATCCTGTTTCGGGGGCTGATGCGCCTGCGCGGACGCCCGATCGCAAGACGCCAGCACGCCCAGGAGAAAGACAGCGCGCGCAATGGCATTCGACCCCGTGGATGTGTATGGCGAATTCAAAGTCTTGTGATGCATCGATCGGATCTTTTCAGGAATGCCGCGTGATCAAGGACCTCCCCGGCCTGGGGCACCGGGGCAGGTCCGGCTCAGAAATCCACGCGTTCAGTTGGCCGGAACGGGGGCGAGGGCGCCTTCGATCTCCTCCGAAGCCCATTTCCCGGCAGCTGCCTTCCCAGATGGCAGACCTTCCAGGGCGAACACGTGGAGCATGCTTCCCTTGGGGCCCTTGTAATAGAAGCTCGGGTCTCCCCCCAGACCGGAGAGTATGGCCACATATTGACGCCCGCCAACCTGGTAGGTGATGGGCGATGCGTTGATGCCCGACCCGGTCTGGAATCGCCACAGAATTTTGCCGCTGCGTGCATCTGCAGCGAAAAAGAAGCCCTGCTGATCACCACTGAACACCAATCCACTGCGTGTCACCAGTACCCCGGCGAACATCGGCATCGGGCTGGAGATCTCCCATAGCCAGCGGCGCTTGCGCACGTCGAAGGCGCGCAGGCGACCGATGGTCTCGGAGATGCGGTGCATCTTGTAGTCCATGCCCATGTAGACCTTGCCAGGCTCATAGACGATATCTGCGGGCTGGTAGCCAGTCAGTGACATGGCCCAGGTGTTGGTGGGTATGAAGGCGATCCCGGTATCAGGATTGGACGCCATCGGAAACCAGTTCGTGCCGCCCTCCAGACCCGGAATGATGGGCACCACGGGCTTCCCGTTCGCCAGGGGGCGCTTGTCCTCGTTGACCGCGGGACGCCCGGTCTGCGGGTCAAGGCCCGTGGTCCAGTTGATGCCGTCGACGGTGGGCACGGCATAAATGAATTTGCCGTTCGTACGGTCGAGCACGTAGAAGAACCCGTTGCGATTGCTCTGCAGCGCCGCCTTGACCGTGCGCCCGCCCAGTTTTATGTCGGCGAGAATGGGGGCGTTGTTTCCATCGTAGTCCCAGCCATCGTTGGGCGTGTACTGGTAGCCCCAGCGGATGGCGCCCGTGTCCGGATCGACGGCAATCAGCGATGACGTCCATTGGTTGTCCCCGCGGCGCAGATCGGAGTTCCAGGGGCCGGGGTTGCCTGTTCCCCAATAGAGCAGGTTCAGCTTGGGGTCGTAGGCTCCCGACTGCCAGGTTGCTCCACCACCGGTCTTCCAGGTGTCCCCCGGCCAGGACTCGTGTCCCGGCTCACCCGGGCCTGGAACGGTGTAAGTGGTCCAGCGCAGCGCCCCGGTCCTGGCGTCGAAAGCCTTCAGATACCCGCGAACGCCATACTCGCCTCCCCCGATGCCGGCGATCACCATTCCCTTGACGACCATCGGCGCGCCAGTGGCCGAGATGCCCGTCTTCCAGTCGCCGAGCGTCGCCTCCCAGGCCACGCCGCCGTCCCGCTTCCTCAGGGCCACGACGCGCGCGTCGAGAGTGAGCACGTAGACCAGGTCGGCGTACACCGCCACCCCCCGGTTCACCGGTCCGCAGCACAGTACCGTCCCGAGACCCTCCGGCTCCTCCGGTGCCCATCGCCAGAGGGTCCGCCCGGTCACGGCGTCGAACGCATGGACCTGAGAATGCGCGGCTGTGGCGTAGAGCACACCCTCACTCACGATGGGGGTGGCTTCCAGGCCATCCAGCGTGTTGAGCGACGCGGTCCAGACCGGGCGCAGCGCACCGACGTTGCCCGGCGTGATACCGGCGAGAGGGCTGTAACGCTGATTGTCATAGGTGCGGCCGTAGAGCAGCCATTCACCACGATTGCGCGCCGCATGCACCAGCGCGGTGTCATCCGGACCGGCGAGGGCCGCGCCGGCGAAGGAAAGGATCGAGGACAGCGCGATCCCGGAGAGAATCGCTCGGAAAAGCTTCACGTAAACACTCCTTTGCTGGAAGGACTCAAACCGCACGCCCTCAATGCGGCGCACGCCTCTCCGTGAAACTGGCCTCCGGTCTGGTGCCGGTTGCGGAACCGCCCGCGTCAGGTCCCTTTGAATCAAAAAGCAGCGGGCGTGAGCCCGCTCGCCCACCCAGGAAATCGAAATCCACCTCGGGCTGGCGACCGGACAATATGTGCGCGAGCGCCTGACCTGATCCGCACGAATGGGTCCATCCCAGCGTACCGTGGCCAGTGTTGAGGTACAAGTTCGGCAGGACCGTACGACCGATCAACGGTACGTTCCCTGGAGTGGCGGGCCTCAGCCCCGCCCAGAAACGGGCTCTCGACAGGTTTCCGGCCCGGGGGAACAGCTGGGCTGCCCGCTGCGCGATCGCCTGGCATCTCGTCTCATCCAGGCTCGTGTCATACCCGGCGAACTCCGCGGTCCCGGCAACCCTGAGTTCACCACCGAGTCGCGAGAACACCAACTTCTGCTCATCGTCGGTCAGGCTCACTGATGGCGCGACGCAGTCCGGGTCCAGCGGAAGGGTCATGGAGTAGCCCTTGGCCGGGTAGACGGGAATGCTGATGCCGAGAGGCCGCAGCAAGGGCGCGCTGAAGCTGCCGCAAGCCATCACGTAGGCATCCGCCGACAGCACTCGGCTCATCCCATCCTCCGTGCGCACCGGCACCCCCGACACCTGCCCGCCGAACACCTCCAGACCCTGGATCCGGGTGGAGTAGAGGAACCGGACGCCCTTCTCGGCGCAAAGCTGCGCCAGCCGCTGCGTGAAAAGGTGGGCGTTGCCGGACTCATCCGAGGCCGTGTAGGTGCCACCGACGACCGGAACACGGGAATCTCGCAGCGCCGGTTCGATCTCGAGGCATTGTTGCGCAGAGACCGGGTGGCTGTCGCAGCCGAACTCGCGCATCGCGGCAGCCGCGGCAATGCCCGCCTCCAGTTCCGCCTCACGCGTGAAGAAATGCAGGATGCCGCGTTGCAGATGATCGTACTCGATTCCGGTTTCACGCCGCAGGGACTGCAAGACGGAGCGGCTGTAGATCCCGAGGTTCACCAGCTGCCTGATGTTGTGCCGGGTACGCGCAGGCGAGCATTCCCGCAGGAACTGCAGGCCCCAGGACCAGAGCGCCGGGTCCAGTCGCCACCGGAACAGCAAGGGCGCGTCGCGCCGTCCGAGCCAGCGCATGATCTGTCGGGGGGCGTGGGGATTGGCCCAGGGTTCGGCGTGACTCACCGAGATCTGACCACCATTGGCGAAACTCGTCTCCAGGCCGGACGCCGGTTGCCGGTCCACGACGGTCACTTCGTGGCCTGCAGCCCTCACGAACCACGCCGCGGCCGTACCCAACAGCCCACTCCCGAGAATAAGCACATGCATGGACAGACTCCGTTGTCACCGGCCGGATCAGCCAGCCGGGGCGCTGATTCGCCGCTCGCCCAGAATCCCGGCCCTGATGCATTGGCGGGCCACGAAACACGACGACCCTGCCGCAATAGAGAGACACCGCAAACAGCACCGGCGCCCCTTCGTTCACCACGGCCTGAGACCGCGGTGCCACGCTGCCCGTTCCGTGTCACCACGGGCTGGGAGCGGTCATCACACCACCCTAACCACGCCGTCGACGACGGCGACGGGCACGCTCTCGAGCGAGCGGCCGCGACAGGGCCCATCCTCGCAAAAACCGTCCTCGTAGCGGAAGACCGCGCCGTGCGCCGAGCAGATCAGCCACTCATGGTCGAAGGTGGTGAAGCGGTCAGGCTGGCCATTGAGCGGGATGTAGTTGTGGGGACAGCAGTTGACATAGGCCCAGGCGTGTGACCCCCGCCTCACGACGACGATGCGAAGTTCCCCGGGCACTTGGCCGAACACTACTTCGCGCCCTTCGCCATCCGGCAGGTCGGAGAACACGCAGAGGACGGTGCCTGCGGCCAGCGCCGCGGGCTGCTCCCGCCATCCGGGGCTGGCCACGTCAGAACTTCTCCGGTCGAAGCACCCCGATGTCCGCGACGAAGATGGTCGTCGCGTAGTTGAGCGCATAACGCTGGCGGACGTGTTCCGAAATGGCGCCGGCGGTCGCATCGTCGCATATGATCTCCAGGCGGATGTTCCGATCCGCCTCCCAGGCGGCCTCGCGCGTCCCATGCCTTCCCCCTCCCCTGACGTCACTGATGGTGTAGCCATGCGCGCCGAGCGCAAGCACATCCTTGACGAGCATCGACTCCAGCGCCGATTCGGTGATGATGACGACGAGCTTCCGGGCATGGGTGTGCATCGGGACTCCTATGCGCCGTAGAGCGCCAAGGCCAGGCGGTGATAGAGCGGGATTCCCACCACCACGTTGAAGGGGAAGGTGACACCGAGGGAAGCCGCCAGAGAGAGGGATGGATTCGCCTCGGGCACGGCGATGCGCATGGCCGCCGGCGCGGCGATGTACGAAGCGCTCGCCGCCAGCGTCCCCAACAGCATCGCGCCCCCGCCCGACAGGCCGACGGCCCGGGCCACCAGCACACCGATGCAGGCGAAAAGACACGGGGCGACGGTCCCGAACACGAGCAGGAAAGGTCCGGTCCGACGCAGTTCACGCATGCGGCTCGCGGCCACCAGACCCATCTCGAGCATGAACAGCGCGAGCACTGCCTTGAACAGATCGAAGAACAGGCGCGCCTGGGGGGCCAGGGCTTCGGGGCCGCTGATCCAGCCGATGACGAGACCGCCGGCCAGGAGCACGACACTGCGTCCCAGCAGGACCTCATGGGCCAGCCCGCGCCACTGGATGACCCTGTCCCGGCCTGCCTTGGCCAGGAGGATCCCCACCATGATCCCGGGAACCTCCAGCAACACCACGAACAGCGGCATGTACTGCTCGTGGGAGACGCCGCGTTCGAGCAGGTAGGCCATGGCCACCGCGAACGTGACCATGCTCACGGACCCATAGTGCGCGGCGATCGAGGCGGCATCGACCCGGCTGAATCGCCCGGCCACTCTCAGGATGGGAAAAGCGAGGAGCGGAAGCGCGAAACCCAGGCCGATGACCGCGCATGCCTGGGGCAGCAACGGGCCCAGCGGGTGCCTGGCGAGTTCCACGCCACCCTTGAGACCGATCGCGAGCAGCAGGTAAATGGACAGGCCTTCGTACATTGCCTCGGGCAGACGCAGGTCGCTGCGCACCAGTCGCGCCAGCACCCCCAGCAGGAAAAACAGAACCAGTGGATCCATCAGCAGGGACTCCCCGGTTCGGCGCTCGCGGTTGGGGCTGTCATCACATCATTCGGCCGGCGGCACGGCCGCCCGCGCCAGTCGGTCCCGCACCGCGTCCCAGGCGGGATCGGCGGGGACGGTCTCCACAAGGATGCGGTCACAGCCAGCGCCATCGAGAGCTCGCAGATTGGCATACAGGTCATGGGCATAGGCCGCCACGTCATCCGCCCCCTGGACCCACACGAGGTTGCCGCGGTTCGTCGGTGGTCGACGCCGCGCCAGCACCCCGGTGCGGGCGGTCGCTGCCGAGGCCAGTTCCCGCTCCAGCCGTCCCGGAAACACGAGGCGTGTCGGAGTCCGCGGGGCGTAATGGGAGGCCAGCATTCCGGATGCGCGCGGCGATGTACGGTCCGCAGCATGCAGCGCGGTCCCGAGCACCGCGGCGATGCGTTCGGCGCCGATGATGCCGGGTCGCAGCAACGCCGGCCGCTCTGAGGACAGGTCGACGATGGTCGACTCGATGCCGACCTCGCTCTGCCCGCCCTCGAGCACGAGGTCCACCGCGCTTCCCAGCTCGGCACGCACATGCTCGGCCGTGGTCGGCGAGACCCGACCGAAACGATTGGCAGAGGGTCCGGCGGTTCCGCCGCCGAAGGCCCGCAGCAACGCCTGGGCCACGGGGTGGGACGGAACGCGGATGCCAACGGTATCCTGGCCGCCAGTGACCACGTCGAGGACGTGCGGCGCGCGCGGCAGAACCAGCGTCAAGGGTCCGGGCCAGAAGGCCTCCGCCAGACGCCAGGCAGCCTCGGGCACCCGTATCGCCCAGTCCGCGAGCTGCTCCACACGGGCCAGATGGACGATGAGGGGGTGGTCTGCCGGCCGACCCTTGACCGTGAAGATGCGCCGCACGGCCGTTTCGTTCGAGGCGTCAGCCCCCAGGCCGTAGACCGTCTCGGTGGGAAAGGCCACCAGCCCGCCACGTGCCAGCACGGCAACCGCTTCCCGGATCGTCTCCCCGCTGGCAGCGCCGCCAGTCACGCCGTGAGAAGCCTGAGGGCTTCCTCGTACTTCTGCGCGGTGCGAAGCTGAACCTCCAGAGGCAGGGCCGGCGCCGGGGGCTGCTTGTTCCAGTGTTCCGCCTCCAGCCAGTCGCGCACGAACTGCTTGTCGAACGACGGTGGATTGGCGCCCACACGGTACTGGTCGCGCGGCCAGAAGCGCGACGAATCCGGGGTCAGGGCCTCATCGATCAGGAAAAGGTGGCCTTGATCGTCGGTGCCGAACTCGAATTTCGTGTCGGCGATCAGGATGCCCCGGGTGCCTGCATACGCTGCGGCGTCCGCATAGAGCCTCAGGGCGGCGGACCGCACCTCGGCTGCGCGGGCGGCACCGAGCAATCTCTCGGCTTCGGCATAGTCGATGTTCTCGTCGTGAGCACCCTTGGGCGCCTTCGTCGACGGCGTGAAGATCGGCTCCGGGAGTTGCTCCGCCTCGAGCAGGCCCGCAGGAAGGTGGATGCCGCAGATGGCGCCGCTGCGCTGATAGTCCTTCCAACCCGATCCGGCCACGTAGCCGCGAACGATGGCCTCGATGGGCAGGGGTGCCAGTCGCCGCACCACGAAGGCGCGCTCCGCCACCTGATCGCGCTCGTCCTCCGCCACCACCGAGAGCGGATCCACGTCCAGCAGGTGATTGGCGATGATGTGCCCCAGGCGCCTGAACCAGAAATTGGACATGGCCGTGAGCACCCGGCCCTTACCCGGGATCGCCGTCGGCAGGATCACGTCGAACGCCGACAGGCGATCGGTCTGGATGATGAGCAGACGCCCGGCATCGATCTCGTAGATATCCCGCACCTTGCCACGGTGGAGGAAACGCAGGGAACGAAGACGGGTCTCCAGAACAGGGACGGGAGAGCTCATGAGCGTGTCGGGCCTAGGAAAGGTCGGATCGATGTGCGCGGATGGCGCGGGAGTGGGAGAAGGGCCGTGGCAAGGGCGGGGGGCTCTCAGGCTGACGATATCGCGTCTGCAACCAGATCGCCTTTGATGAGGGTGGCGGTCGCGAGCGCCTCGTCCGCACTGTCGGCCAATACGGTGAAGTGCCCCATCTTGCGGCCCGGTCTCGCGTCGCGCTTGCCGTAGAGGTGAAGTTTCGCGCGTGGGTGCCGGAAGACGTGGCGCCAGTCGGGCTCTCCAGCGGCCCACAGATCACCCAGCAGGTTGACCATCACGGCCGGGGAAAGCAGGGCGGCATCACCCAGCGGCTGCCGGCACATCACCCGTGCCTGTTGTTCGAACTGCGAGGTCACGCAGGCATCGATGCTGTAGTGGCCGCTGTTGTGGGGTCGCGGCGCGATTTCGTTGGCGATGAGTTGTCCGCCCGCCAGGACGAAGAACTCCACGCACAGGACGCCCCGGTAATCCAGGACCTCGGCAACACGCAAGGCCGCCTCACGAGCCTCGGTCGCGAGCCCATCGGGGATGCGGGCGGGCACGATGCTCACATCCAGAATACCGTTCGCGTGCCGGTTCTCCGCCACGGGAAACGTCGTCACCCCACCGTCGAAACCGCGCGCCACCACGACTGACACCTCCAGTTCGAGCGGCAGTCGGCGCTCCAGGACGCACGGCCTAGCGCCCAGCGCGGTGAAGGCTGCCGGCAGGTCGGCTGGCGACGCCACTGAAATCTGTCCCTTGCCGTCGTACCCCAGACGGGCCAGCTTCAGGATGCCCGGGAACAGGGCAGCGTCGACCGTCTGCAGATCGGATTCCGAGGAGATCACCGCGAACGGGGCCGTGCCGAGGCCGGCCTCGACCAGGAAACGCTTCTCGCTGCTGCGATCCTGGGCGATCGCAACACCCGCATGGGCCGGACTGACGATACTGGATTCGCCGAGGCGCCGCAGTGCCTCGGCCGGTACGTTCTCGAACTCGGTGGTCACCGCCGCGCATCGCCGACCCATCTCCGCCAGCGCAGAGGCGTCGAGGTAGTCCGCGCACAGGTGCTCGTCGGCCACACTGGCGGCCGGCCCCTCCGATCCGGGATCGAGCACCAGCACCCGGTAACCCAGGCTCTGGGCGGCCATGGAAAACATGCGCCCGAGTTGGCCCCCACCGAGGAGTCCGAGCCAGGCGCCAGGCGCCACCGGTCTCATGCGTTCCCGACTCCGGAAAGTTGCTGTCCCAGGACGGCATCTGTCTGGCGCATCCGGAAAGCATCGAGGCGCGCGGCGACCCCTGCATCTCCTCCAGCCAGCATGGCAGCCGCGAACAAGGCGGCATTCGCCGCTCCCGCCTCGCCGATGGCGAAGGTGGCCACAGGCACGCCCTTCGGCATCTGCACGATCGAAAGGAGGGAATCCAGGCCCTGCAGCGCCCGGCTCTGCACCGGTACTCCGAGAACGGGGACGCGCGTCTTCGCAGCCAGCATGCCCGGCAGGTGCGCAGCGCCGCCGGCGCCGGCGATGATGCAGCGCAGGCCACGGGTGGCGGCCTGGGCGGCGTACTCGAACATCAGGTCCGGCGTGCGGTGCGCCGAGACGACCCTGGCTTCGTGTGCCACGCCGAGATCGTGCAGCATCCTGGATGCATGCTGCATGGTGTCCCAGTCGCTCTGGGAGCCCATCACGATGCCCACGAGAGGGGTCGGATTCATGGATTGCTCTTCCGGGTCAGGCCGGGCGATGCTCGCCCACGCGTACGATCTTCAGGGTGTTGGTCCCGCCGGCCTTGCCGATGGGTTCACCGATGGTCAATACGATGAGGTCGCCGTCCTGGACCGCACCGTGGGCCTTCAGCGCATCCTCCGCCTCCCTCAGCAAGGCATCCCGCTCCGGAGTGTAGTTCTCGATCATGAGCGGATATACGTCCCTGAAGAGAGACATTCGATAGCGTGTGCTCACCTCAGGTGTCAGCGCATAGATCGGAACACCACAGTGCAGGCGCGACATCCACAAGGCGGTCGAGCCCGACTGTGTCAGTGCGGCGATGCACTTGACCTTGAGGTGGAAGGCGGTGAACAAGGCCCCCATGGCGATCGACTGGTCCACCCGGGTGAACACCCGGTCGAGAAACTCGAGATCGAGGCGTAACTCATCGGATTTCTCGGCCTCGAGGCAGACCCGGCTCATTGCCTCCACGGTCTGCACCGGGTAGCGGCCGGCCGCGGTCTCTGCCGACAGCATCACTGCATCGGTGCCATCAAGGACCGCATTGGCCACATCGGACACCTCGGCACGGGTCGGCACCGGGCTGGAGATCATCGACTCCATCATCTGGGTGGCGGTGATGACGAGCTTGTTCTTCTCGCGCGCGAGCCGGATCATGCGTTTCTGAAGGGCTGGCACAGCGGCATCGCCCACCTCCACGGCGAGGTCACCGCGCGCCACCATGATGCCGTCGGAAGCATCGAGGATGTCCTCGAGCGCACGCACTGCCTCGGCGCGTTCGATCTTCGCAATGAGAAACGCCCGTCCCCCTGCGGCCCGCATGAGCTCGCGGGCCATGTACATGTCGGACCCGCTCTTGGGAAAGGACACGGCGAGGAAGTCTGTCTTCATGGCTACGGCAGTGCGAATGTCCTCCATGTCCTTCGCCGTGAGGGCTGGCGCCGTGAGGCCACCGCCCTGACGATTGATCCCCTTGTTGTTCGACAGCTCGCCACCATGGCGTACCACGGTCAGGATCTCCGATCCCTGGACGGCGATGACGTCGAGCACGATGCGCCCGTCGTCCAGAAGCAGCACGTCACCGGAATGAACGTCGTTCGGTAACTCCCGATAGTCGAGCCCGACCCTCTCCTGGTCGCCGAGACCGCAGCGGGCATCCAGGATGAAGCGCGCGCCGGCTTCCAGCGTGATCCTGCCGCTGTCGAGTTTCCCGATCCTGATCTTGGGGCCCTGCAGGTCGCACATGATGCCCACGGTCAGGCCCAGGTCGCGCGAGATATCCCGCACCAGCTCGGCGCGGGCCAGATGGTCCTGCGCGGTGCCGTGGGAGAAATTCATCCGCACCACGTCGACCCCTGCGGCCAGAAGCGGCCGCAGGACAGCGGCATCCGAACTCGCGGGTCCCAGAGTGGCGACGATCTTCGTGGAGCGTTGCATTGCCTGTCACCCGGCTGCCCGGGCCTCGAGGATTTCGAGCGCGGGAAGCTTCCGTCCCTCAAGGAATTCGAGGAAGGCGCCGCCCGCCGTTGAAATGTAGGAAAGCCTGTCTCCGATGCCGTACTTGGAGATGGCAGCGATGGTATCGCCGCCACCCGCCAAAGTGAACGCCCGGGAAGATGCGATGGCCGTGGCCAGAGCCTGGGTACCCCCCGCAAAAGCATCGTACTCGAAGACACCCACCGGCCCGTTCCAAACGATGGTGCCGGCCTTGGCGAGGATCTCCACCAGCATGCCTGCGGACCGCGGCCCGATGTCGAGGATCATGTCGTCCTCCGCAACGTCGACGACATCCTTGCACACTGCCACGGCCGTGGGCGAGAACTCCTTGGCACAGACCACATCGACGGGGATCGGCACGGACGCCCCACGCGCCCGGGCGGCATCCATGATCCTGGCGGCCTCGGCCACGAGGTCGCGTTCGACCAGCGATTTCCCTATCGGCAAGCCGGCAGCGGCCATGAAGGTGTTGGCGATGCCGCCGCCCACCACCAGTTGATCGACCTTTTCGGCCAGCGACGACAGAATTATGAGCTTCGTCGAGACCTTCGACCCGCCAACGATCGCGACCAGCGGGCGCGCCGGATCTCCCAAGGCCTTGGAGAGCGCCTCGATCTCGGCAGCCATCAAGGGGCCTGCGCAGGCCACAGGTGCGAAGCGCGCGATGCCATGAGTGGTGGCCTCGGCGCGATGTGCCGTGGCGAAAGCGTCGTTCACGTAAACATCACAGAGCGCCGCCATTCGCCGCGAGAGAGCCTCGTCGTTCTTCCTCTCGCCGACGTTGACCCTGCAGTTCTCCAGCATGACCACCTGCCCTGGATCCGGGGCCACTTCGGCTGCATCCACCCACCCGGACACCAGGGGAACCGGTCGACCGAGAAGTTCGCCGAGTCTCGCCGCGACCAGGGCGAGCGTGTCCTCGGGCGCAGGTTCACCCTCTTTCGGTCGACCAAGATGCGACGTGACCATTACACGGGCCCCTGCCTCGAGTGCCATGCGCACGGCCTCCATGGAAGCCCGGATCCGTGTGTCGTCGGTGATGCGCCCATCGTCGTTTTGGGGAACGTTGAGATCGGACCTGATAAGCACACGCTTTCCGCGGAGGTCGAGATCGGTCATCCGAAGAATTGCCATGAGAGAACTCCCGAGTGTCATTCCCGAAAACAACAAGCGGAGGCATCAGCCCCGCTGCGCCCAAACTCGCCTACTCCGCATTCGTGAATGCCACGGCCGCATCCAGCATCCGATTGCTGATCCAGCGCCTTGTGGCTCCGGCACACCCAGGCTGCGCCCGCATGTGCCTGCGCCTCAACTCGCTCATTTCGCATTCATGAACGCCACCGCCGTATCCAGCATCCGGTTGCTGCTCGGGCGCCTTGTGGCTCCGGCACACCCAGGCTGCGCCCGCATGTGCCTGCGCCTCAACTCGCTCATTTCGCATTCATGAACGCCACCGCCGTATCCAGCATCCGGTTGCTGAAGCCCCACTCGTTGTCATACCAGGAGCTGACCTTGACGAGGGTGCCTTCAGAGACTTTGGTCAGGGTGGCGTCGTAGATGGACGAGCGCGGATCGTGGTTAAAGTCGACCGAGACGAGGGGGTCCTTGTTGTAGCCGAGGATGCCTTTCAGTTCGCCCTCGGAAGCCGCCTTCAGAATGCTGTTGATCTCCTCAACGGTGGTGGCACGCTTCGCGATGAAAGAAAGATCGACGATGGAAACGTTGATAGTGGGAACACGGATGGCATAGCCGTCGAGCTTACCGTTAAGTTCAGGCAGCACCAGTCCGACGGCCGCCGCGGCACCGGTCTTGGTCGGAATCATGGACTGGGTCGCCGAACGGGCACGGCGGAGGTCTTCATGGTAGACGTCCGTGAGGACCTGATCGTTGGTGTAGGCGTGGATGGTGGTCATCAGTCCGCACTGGATGCCAATCTTGTCATGCAACGGCTTGACCAGGGGCGCCAGACAGTTCGTGGTGCACGAGGCATTCGAGATCACCGTATGGCTCGCCTTGAGGGTGTGATGATTCACGCCATAGACGATGGTCGCATCGACGTCCTTGCCGGGTGCCGAGATGATCACCTTCTTGGCACCGCCCTGCAGGTGCAAACCCGCCTTGTCCTTGCTGGTGAAGATCCCCGTGCATTCGGCGACCACGTCCACATCCAGGGATTTCCAGGGCAGCTTGGACGGATCACGTTCTGCGAACACCTTGATAGCGTCGCCGTTGACCAAGAGGCTGTCACCGTCGACCTCGACCTTGCCGTGGAATTTGCCGTGCGCGGTGTCGTAACGGGTGAGGTGCGCATTCGTCTCGGGGCTGCCCAGGTCGTTGATGGCGACGATCTGGATCTCGCCATTGCGCCCGGATTCATAAAGGGCGCGAAGAATGTTTCGACCGATGCGGCCAAAGCCATTGATGGCCACGCGAATTGGCATGCTGTTCTCCTTGATGAACAAATCCGAAATTTTAGTCCTGTCTGCGACGGGCTGTTTCCATACGGACCCCGGCGGTCGCGGCATCTGCAGCGGGATCATCTGCGCCGCCCAGCATTAACGGTGCCTGGAACCCGCCGTCGGGCCGCTCGAACAGGGTCGCAAGCCCGACCAGAGCCGGGTTAGAGGAGCTGATCACCCAGGTCGGCACCTGCGCGAGATACGCCCGGAACCGTCCCTTGGCCTCGAATCGCTCGCGGAAGTGCGACCAGTCCAGACGGTTGCCCAAGGCGGACACGACCCCCCCGCCCAGATAGACGCCGCCTGTCGCTCCGATGGCGAGACAGAAGTTACCTGCTGCCGTGCCGAGGGCACCGCATAAGATGTCGACGGCCTCTTCGCAGCGTGAGTCGCCTGCGGCGGCGCGGGTCACGAGATCTCCGGCGGTGACCGGTTCCCATGCCGCACCGTCCAGTTCGCACAGGGCCTGGTGGATGTTCACCAGGCCCGGTCCGCTTACGAGCCTCTCGAACGACACGTGTTGCCAGCGCGCCCACAAAACGGACAGCAGCGCCATTTCGCGTCCGTTTGCCGGAGCGAAGCTCATGTGACCACCTTCGCCGGGAATCGCGATACCTGAGCTCCCCTCTGCCTGGATCAGTCCCGCGGTCCCGAGTCCGGTCCCGACACCCAGCACAGCAATCGGTGCTCCAGGAACGCTCCGTCCGGGCCCGAGTTGCCGAAATTCGTCTGTTGGCAGGTGCGGGATGGCCAGAGCGAGCGCCACCAGGTCGTTCACCACGAGGAGGCGGGTGAGTCCGAGCCTTTGGCGCGTCTGCGCAATCGACACACTCCACGTGTTGTTCGTGAATTGCAGGCGGTCACCCAGTACTGGCGTGGCCACGGCGAGCGCCGCATCCTTCACACACGGGCCACCAATCGCTTCCAGATAACTCTCGACTGCGGCGGAGAGGTCCTCGTGGTCGGCGCATCGGAGGGTGTGCAGGTGCTGCAGAGCCACCTTGCGGTCATCGATCAGCCCGAATCGGGCATACGTGCCACCGATGTCGCCGACCAGCCGCACCGGCCGCCTCGCCTCAGGCCCGAGTTGCGAGCACGCGCTGCACCGCGGTCACGACCGCCTCGGGGGTGATGCCGAAATGCCTGTACAGGTCCGCTGCCGGCGCAGACTCTCCGAACCGGTCGATACCCACCACCGCGCCATCGAGCCCGACGTACTTGTACCAACCGTCGGTAGCCCCCGCTTCGACCGCAATCCGCCCGATGCCGGATGGCAACACGGATTGGCGCCATGCGACATCCTGACGGTCGAACACGGAAGTGCTCGGCATGGATACGACCCGTACACCGATACCTTCCGCCGCCAGTCGCGACCTTGCGTCCATCGCCAGCGCCACTTCGGAGCCGGTCGCGATCACGACCGCATCGAGCCTTTCCGTCGGCGTGTCGACCAACACGTAGCCTCCGCGGCGGATGGCTGCGATCTGCTCACCCGCGCGCGCCTGATGCGGTACGTTCTGCCTGGTGAGCAGATGAGCCGTCGGCCCATCTGTCCGCTCCAGGCCCGCCTGCCATCCAGCCATCGTCTCCACCGCATCACACGGACGCCAGACATCAAGGTTGGGAATGAGGCGCAGGCTGGCCGCGTGCTCCACCGGCTGATGCGTCGGCCCATCTTCGCCCAGTCCGATGGAATCGTGGGTGAATACATACACCAGGCGCTGTCTCATCAGGGCCGCTAGCCGGATGGCGTTGCGGGCGTAGTCGCTGAACACCAGGAAGGTGCCACCGTAGGCAATGAACCCGCCGTGCAGCGCAAGGCCGTTCATAATGGCCGCCATGCCGAACTCGCGCACGCCGTAGAACAGGTAATTGCCACCAGCGCTGCGAGATACCGGCCTGGACCCCGACCACATGGTCAGATTGGAGGCAGCGAGATCAGCCGAGCCGCCGAGCAACTCAGGCAACAGTGCGCCAAGCGCCTCGATTGCGTTTTGTGATGCCTTGCGCGTGGCGATGGATTCCGCCTTCGCCACGACCGCATCGAGCAGCTCCGCGGCCTGCGGTGCCCAGTCGCGCGGCAACTCTCCGGCCATCCGTCGCTCGAACTCGGCAGCATCGGCGGGAAACGCGTCTCTGTAAGCGGCGAAACGCTCCGTCCAGTCGGTGCTGCGACGGGCTCCCTGCGCGCGGGCGTCCCATGCAGACATGATGTCGGCCGGGATGACGAATGGCGCGTGGTTCCAGCCGATGTTGGCACGCGTCGCAGCCACCTCCTCGCTCCCAAGAGGGGCACCGTGAACCGCTCCGGTATTGGACTTGCGCGGTGAGCCCTTGCCGATGACGGTGCGGCAGCAGATCAGCGTCGGCCGGTCGGTTTGCGTCTTGGCCGTCGCGATCGCACGGTCGATGGCGACAGGGTCATGGCCATCGACACTGCGGATGACGTTCCAGCCATAGGCTTCGAACCTCGCCGGCGTGTCATCGGTGAACCAGTTCTCGATGGAGCCCTTCTCCGAATCGATGGAGATGCGGTTGTCGTCGTAGAACGCCACGAGCTTGCCCAGTCCAAGGGTCCCCGCCAGGGAGCACGCCTCATGGGAAATGCCTTCCATCAGACATCCATCACCGAGAAACACCCAGATCCGGTGGTTGACGATCTCGTGCCCCGACCGGTTG
>JBILUV010000269.1:0-4733 GCA_044370825.1 Burkholderiales bacterium
GACCAGCCAGTTGAGGCATCACCCCACGTTTCCATGTAGCGGGTGTCGGTGCCTGCGCGCGTGGCGCCGAGGCTGGTGGCGTCGGGATTCGTGACAGCGGCTGCAGGGAATGAGGTTGCCCAGGCGCCCGCGGCGCGCGCGTGGTTGATGGTGATGGCGCCGTCAGGCGTCCCGGCCCGGGTGCCGACCACGGTCGATGGCGTGGTGATGGCATACAGCGGAAACGCCAGCGCTCCCAGCAGGGAGGACAGGCTGGCATCGGTCGCCTTCACCGGGGCAGCGGTCAGCGTGCTCGCAGGCACCGGGCTGCCATCCATCGCGGTGGCGATCGTGGTGGGCACAGGGGTGTCCGCCGGGCTTCCGCCCGATCCACCTCCAGCGCAGCCGATGAACGCCACACTTGCCAGGGCGGGCAGCCAGCAGCCACGGGATGGGGCTTGCGTGCGCATGGGTCTCCTCGTCAGCCCGATCGACGCCGGGTCGAGGAAATGCATAGCAGAAAACGTACCCCGGGTCCTGTCTCCGGACCCGCGCCCGATGCCAGCCGGGGGGCGGAGGAACGCGCGGCACGACGGCGCGTCAGGCGCCCGCGATCAGGCTGTGGATCAGGACAATGCCGAAGACCACACTGCCACCTCCGGCGACCAACTGCAGGCCACGGTTGAGGTGCGGTGCGCGCTTCGCGGACAGGGCGAAGGGCAGGGCGATGGCCGCGGTGGCCAGCATCATGCCGCCGATGGTTCCGAGGCCGAACACAGCCAGGTAGACGATGGCCTGCCAGGGGTCGTCGACGGTCCCCAGCACAAGCAGCGAAACCGCCGCGGTGCCCGCCAGCCCGTGTACCAGACCCACCAGCAAGGGCCTGAGTTTCTGGGGCCAGGACAGCCGGTGAGAGCTCTGCCGCGGGCCACCGTGCACATGCAGCAGACCGCCGAACAGGTGCCGGTGCGGCTTCCCGTGAATCGCGACCGGAGCACGGCGGTGGAACACGGGGGGCCGCCCGGAGCCGACCACCGGAACGAAAGGCTGCTCCACACTCCTCAGCGCCGCGACGATCGCCATGGCGCCGAGGCCGACGAGCATGAGGCCGACGCCGAGTTCGAGCCATCGGGCGATGGCGGGTGGGACAACCGCTCCGGTGGCGATCAAAACGCCGCCCGCGAGCAGGATCGCGCCAGTGTGGCCGATGCCCCAGAGCGCGCCTACCCGTGCCGCGGGCAGCAGGTGGCGTTCCCGTCCGACGATGGTGGTCACCGCGATGACATGGTCGGCATCGGTGGCGTGGCGAAGGCCGAGCAGGAAACCCAGAACCAGCGACGACGCCAGGGTGAGCACTGATCAGTCCGCGGTGCGGTGGGGGGACGCCAGCCCGGACGCTGCGTCAGGTTGCGCAGTGGTGGCCAGCCCGGATGTTTCATCAGGCCGCGGGATCACGGCGAGCGCGTCGCGTAGCAGGCCGTGCGTCCCGCACCCTTTGGGGATGCTGCGTGCACTGGGAGCCCCTTGGCCCTGACCGTCGCGTGTCGGATGGGTGTGCTCATCTTCGGGGCTCACGGACTGACAGGCGCGGGCCGCCCGCAGTGCGCATCAGACGCCGCGACCTGATCCGCGCAGCAACACCAGGACGGCGCCGCCGCCGCCATCGACCGGCCGCGCCTGCACATAGGCCAGGACCTCGTCGCGCTGCCTCAGCCAGTGGGCGACCCGGCCCTTGAGCACCGGCTGCCCTCCGGATGAGCGGTAACCCTTGCCGTGGACGATACGCACACAGCGCACCCCCCGCCGGACGCTGAGGTTGAGGAACGCTGCGAGCGCTGCCCTGGCCTCGACTGTGGTGAGGTTGTGCAAGTCAAGGTCGTCCTGGATGGACCATTCGCCACGCCGCAGTCGCCGCAGGGTCTGGGCTGGCACACCTTCGCGGTGGTAGGTCAGCTCCTCGCCGATTTCGAGAGGGACATCACCTTCCAGCGGGTCCGACAGGCTGTCCGCGAGCGCAGCCTGATCGTCCAGCAGGCTCTGCACGGGCACCGGAGGCGGCTTGCGGACCAGCTGCTCGATCCGGGGTGCGACCCGGATCGGCGCCACGTCCTTCACCGCCTCGCGGAAGGCCCGCAGGTCCTCGTCGTCGGCACCGGGCTGTGCCATCGCGCGCCCGGGAGGTCAAGGCCCCTGGTCGAGGAAGCGCTCGGCGTCCAGCGCTGCCATGCAACCGGTGCCGGCACTGGTGATGGCCTGGCGGTAGACGTGATCCTGAACGTCGCCAGCCGCGAACACCCCGGGGAGGCTGGTGGCCGTGGCGTTGCCCTCGGACCCGGAGCGGGTGAGGATGTAGCCGTTGCGCATGTCCAACTGCCCCTCGAACAACTGAGTGTTGGGGGTGTGGCCGATGGCCACGAAAAAGCCCTGGACGGCGATGTCCTGCGTGCTGCCGTCCCGGGTGCTGCGCAGACGCATGCCGCTCACGCCGGACCTGTCACCGAGCACCTCGTCGACCACGTGGTTCCAGACGATTCGCACCTTGCCTTCGCGTTCCCGGGCAAGGATCTTGTCGACCATTATGGCCTCCGCCCGGAAGCGGTCGCGCCGATGCACCACGGTCACCGTGCGGGCGATGTTGGCCAGGTAGAGGGCCTCCTCGACCGCGGTGTTGCCGCCGCCGATGACCGCCACGTCCTGGTTACGGAAGAAGAAGCCGTCGCAGGTGGCGCAGGCGGAGACACCCTTGCCCATGTAGGCCTGCTCTGAAGGAATGCCAAGGTACTTGGCGGAGGCGCCCGTGGCGATGATAAGGGCGTCGCAGGTGTAGACGGCCGCGTCGCCGTGCAGTTCGAAGGGGCGGACCGAGAGATCCGCCTTGTGGATGTGGTCGAACACGAGTTCGGTCTCGAAGCGCTCGGCGTGCTTCTGGAAGCGCTCCATCAGTTCGGGGCCCTGCACTCCCATGGCGTCGGCCGGCCAGTTGTCCACGTCGGTCGTGGTCATCAGCTGTCCACCCTGGGCGAGGCCGGTGATGAGGGTTGGCCTGAGGTTGGCCCGGGCGGCGTAGATGGCGGCGGTGTAGCCTGCCGGTCCGGAGCCCAGAATGAGAAGCCTGGAGTGTTTCCTGTCTGCCATGATGGTTGGTCGCGTGTTCGTTGCCGGATCTGCCTGCAAGGGCGTTATTGTCTCAGGCCAGACCCCGAGGTGTCGATCAGGAGGCGCTTCGCGGAGTAGAATGGTGTCATTCTTCCTCCGATGAATCAATTAGATGCGGTCTGCTAGAACTCGCGTCGCCGAGCGCGCTGAGCCACGCCCCCTGCCGCCCGGCCTGGCCCGGCTGGTGCGCGAGGTGTGGTGGCTGGTGTTCCTGGGAGCGGGTGTCTATCTTGGGCTCATCCTGGGGTCCTACCGCAAGTCGGATCCGGGCTGGTCGCACACGTTGACCGCGCCGCAGACGCGCAACGCCGGCGGCCCGGTGGGCGCCTGGCTTGCCGATGTCCTGCTCTACGCCTTCGGTCTTTCTGCCTGGTGGCTGGTGGGTTTCTGCTTCGTCGGCATCTTCGCCCTGTATCGCAGGCTGGAACCGCCGAGCGGTGAGCGCGACCGCCGGCCACTGGTGATCGCCATCGCCGGTTTCGTGGTTTTTCTGCTGGCGTCCAGCGGTTTCGAGGCCTTGCGCCTGCACTCCCTGGGCGCGGAACTGCCCTACCGGCCGGGAGGGCTGGTGGGCGGCATGCTGTCTGCCGGCCTGCTCGGTGCGCTGGGTTTCACCGGCGGGACACTCGCACTTCTGGTCGCACTTGCCGCGGGCTTCTCGCTGTTCAGCGGAGTGTCGTGGATCACCGTGTCCGAGCGTATCGGGCAGGGGCTCGAGGCGATCTACGCCCTGGCGATGCGCCGCTGGGAGGAGAGGCGGGACCGCGAGATCGGCGAACAGGCCGTGGCGAAGCGCGAGGCTGTCGTGGAGGTCACCCGTGAGCGTCTCGAAGACCGCGAGCCGATCCGCATCGAGGCCCCGGTGACCGAGATCGCGAAGTCCGCGCGGGTCATCAAGGAAAAGCAGAAGCCGCTGTTCGAGGACCTGCCCGATTCGCCGCTGCCGCCTCTGCAGTTGCTGGACGAAGCGGACGGACGCGTGGAGACCCTGTCCAGCGAGACCCTGGAGTTCACCTCCCGCCTGATTGAGAAGAAGCTGCTGGACTTCGGCGTCGAGGTGCGGGTGCTGGCGGCCTATCCCGGTCCCGTGATCACCCGCTACGAGATCGATCCGGCGGTCGGCGTCAAGGGCAGTCAGATCGTAAATCTGGTGAAGGATCTCGCCCGCGCGCTTTCGGTGGTGAGCATCCGGGTGGTCGAGACCATCCCCGGCAAGTCCTGCATGGGGCTGGAGATCCCGAACCCGAAGCGGCAGATCGTCCGGCTGTCGGAGATCCTTAGTTCCGAGGTCTATGCCGACATGGGCTCGCGCCTCGCCATCGCGCTCGGCAAGGACATCGCAGGCAAGCCGGTGGTGGCCGATCTCGCGAAGATGCCCCATCTGCTGGTGGCGGGCACGACCGGCTCCGGAAAATCGGTGGCGGTGAACGCGATGATCCTGTCGCTGCTCTACAAGGCCACAGCCAACGAGGTGCGGCTGATCCTGGTCGACCCCAAGATGCTCGAGCTCTCGGTCTACGACGGCATCCCGCATCTGCTGGCTCCGGTGGTGACCGACATGAAGCACGCGGCCCACGCGCTCAACTGGTGCGTGGCCG
>JBILUV010000053.1:0-17187 GCA_044370825.1 Burkholderiales bacterium
CCATTGGGGCCTGGAGGAGCGCGTTCGCAGTGTCCATGGTGACGCCTGAATGAACCTCGTCGCGCAGGACACGACGCTGCCACCGGATCACCCGACACCGGAAAACGATCGGGCAGGCTTGCGGCCTGCCCTCGAGGCGATGACGGTCAATCAGGTCCGCCGCGCCCTGCGCGAGGCCCTGGAGCCGCTCGAGGATGAACTGCGCGAGACCGCAGAGCGCACCCTCGAGCGGGAACAACGCGAGTTCCTGCTGAGTGCCCACATCGCCTGGCCAACACAACGCGCCAGCATCGACAACGTGCTTTCGCAACGTCTCGCCCGCGCCCTTTCATACGGCGGGAAACACGATGCCGCTGGAACGCGCTTCGCCGAGATCCGTCCAAGTTGGGACGAGCTCGGCCTGATGGACGATGGCGTCATCGAGGACGACCTGCGCTTCGGCGAGATGGTCACCCGCATCCGCAACGACGCGGGGGAGGAACTGGTCTCTTTCGACAAGCGCATGGGAGCCCTGTTGGGTGAACCGGATCTGATCGGCGAGGCCAACCCCTTCGCCCCGCGCCACCTCATCCGTGCCCTGCGCGAAGCCCTCGCCGCTGCCAGCCTCGACCCGCGGATCAAGCGACGCGTCATGGAGGCGCTGACCCGCGTGGTCTGCCCGGCCATGGTCGAACTCTACCGCAACCTGGACACACTGCTCAGGGACCGGGGGGTACATCCGGCGGCGGTCTCCGTGCGTCCCGTCCGACCGCGCACCGCTCCGCCCCCCGCATCCGCCCCCGTGCCCGAGCAAGCACTTGCGCCTGGCGATGGCGTGCCCACGGCGGAAGGCCTGGCACAGCCGCCCACGGGCCCGGGGCCCTGGACGGCACCTGCCGCCTTCGAATCACCGCATGCACCGGTCGAAGCGGGTCCGGCGGACCGGGCTTCGGCAGCACTGGTAACCGGAGGTTTGCTCGGCTTCCTTGCAACCCTGATGCCGGATGTCTCAGCGCAGGGCGTCGCACCCCGCAGCACCGACGCGCCGACTGGCCAGACGCCATGGTCTCCTGCGGCGACGGCAGAGGCCGCGCCGACGCCGGCCCTGGAGGCAGGAATCTCGCGGCAGCCGCCTGCCTCCGGTTCGCAGATCAGCACGACGAATGAACTGATCGGCGCCCTCACCAGCCTGCAGCGAGGCACCGCTGCGGTACCCGCCGCGCTGTCGCAGTCGGGCGTCGCAGGCGCGACGGATGCGTCGGTCACCGCGACCACCGGCGCGGCAGCACTCAACGTGCTGCACGGCCTCAAGGCGAGTCCACTCCAGGATCAGATGGGCCAGGTGGATCTGGCCACGCTGGACGTGATGGCGCTGCTGTTCGACCAGATCTTCGGCGACACGCGCATTCCGACGGCGATGAAAGCCCTCATCGCCCGCCTGCAGATACCGGCCCTGAAGGTGGCCGTTCTGGACAAGACCTTCTTCTCCCGCAAGAGCCATCCAGCCAGACGGGTGCTGGACCTCCTGGGCGAGATCGCCCTGGGGTTGGGTGAGCGGTTCGGACCGGGTGAGCCACTGCACGACCGGATCGAATCCCTGCTGCTCGATCTGATGGCCCAGTTCGAAGACGACATGAGCGTCTTCGACCGCGTTGCCACGGAACTCGGCGAGATCCTTTGTGCGCTGAACGAACGTGCCGAGGAGCAGAGCCGGCACCATGCCGCCCGCGTCCAGCGGTCCGAGGAACTCAACGACGCCAGGAGGTTCGCCCGCGAAGCCCTGAGATACAGGCTGGCGGCCAGCGAGGCGCCGCGGAGCGTCGCCCGCTTCCTGTCCTCGGAGTGGAACAAGCTGCTCGTCCTGGCCCGCCTGCATCAGGGCGAGGACGGTCCGTCGGTACGCAACCTGCTCAAGACAGTGGATGTCCTGCTGTGGAGCCTGGAGCCGAAACGCACGGTGGAGGCGCGCAAGCGCTTCGTGGCATTGCTGCCGACCCTGTTGCGTCAGCTGTCGCTGGGCATGGAGATGGCGAATACGCCCCCCCGTGTCCGCCAGCGCGTCGATGCAATTCTTCTGCGCCATCACACGCGCGCCATCAGCAACGCCAGGAGCGGTGGCGAACAGCGACCTGGCCCGGGCACCGGCGCATTCCGACAGGACCAAAGCCGGGACCCAGAACGGACCCAGACCGATGCGGGTGCGCTGACCCGGTTCGCCGAAGAGGCGTTCCCGCCCCTGTTCGACGTGGATGCCTACGCGGGAATGCCGGAGGCCGAAGCGGCGATCTTCTCCCTGGCGCAACGGGGGGAAAGGCTGCCCAGTGACGATGCCGACTCCTCGGCCGCTCAGAAAGCGGCAGGAAGCGCACGCGGGCCGACCGGTACGACAACCGGCTGGATTGGAGGCCAGGAACTCGCCGTCGAACCCGAGGACCCCGGGATCGTCTGGTTCACCCCCGATGCCCCTGTCTCGGGGAAGCCTGGGAGCGGCGCGACCGCAGGTCGCTCCCCACGCCCGGACGGCGAGACGGAGGGAGGCGGGAACGAATCGCGGGATTCCGGCATCACCTGGTTCATTCCTGCCAGCGGCCAGCCCGCCGCCTACCCTTCCCCGGGCCCGTCCGGGGAGGACGCCGATCCGGCTGCGAACCTGCATCCAGGCGTCTGGGTCGAGATACGCGGCGAATCCGGCGACGTGGCGCAGGCGCGGCTTTCGATCGTCAGCCCGCATCGCAGCACTTTCGTCTTCAGCGACCGGGCCGGCGGTCTGATCGCCGAATACTCGGCCTATCAGGTCGAGACCTACCTGCGCTCCGGTCGGCTCGCCGTGATCCCCGAGGCGCCATTGATGGAACGCGCCCTGGGCAATCTGGTCTGTCTGCTGCGCGGCCACGCCGCCTGACGCCGCGGCACGGCCGCGTCTCGATCTGCGCCGCGGCCACTCTTGCGGGCGCCTTCTTTCTGTGGCTTCATCGACAACCCGCTTCACAGAGAACGACGCCATGCAGCCGCGCACCGACGACCTTCGCATCCGCGAGATCAAGGAGCTATCGCCTCCGTCCCACCTCCTGCGCGAACTGGCGTGCACGCCGCGCGCGGCAGACACGGTCAGCGCAGGGCGCGAGGCCATCCATCGCGTCCTGCATGGCATGGATGATCGGCTGGTGCTGGTCATCGGCCCCTGTTCCATCCACGATACCGAGGCGGCGCGCGAATACGCCCGCCGCCTGATCGAACTGCGCCTCAGGCATGCCGCGGATCTGGAGATCGTGATGCGCGTGTACTTCGAGAAGCCACGCACCACGGTGGGGTGGAAGGGCCTGATCAACGACCCGGACCTGAACGGCAGCTTCGAAATCAACCGCGGACTGCGGCTCGCCCGGGAACTGCTTCTGGATATCGCCGGATCGGGACTGCCCGCGGGTTGCGAGTTCCTCGACATGATCACGCCGCAGTACATCGCGGATCTGGTGTCCTGGGGCGCGATCGGGGCGCGCACCACAGAGAGCCAGGTGCACCGGGAACTGGCCTCGGGCCTGTCCTGCCCGGTCGGATTCAAGAACGGCACCGACGGCAACGTGCGCATCGCCGTCGATGCCATCAAGGCCGCCCAGCAGGCCCACCACTTCCTCTCGGTCACCAAGGGCGGGCATTCCGCGATCGTCTCCACCAGCGGCAACGAGGACTGCCACGTCATCCTGCGTGGCGGCAAGACCACGAACTACGATGCCGCAAGCGTGGAAGCAGCCTGCCAGGCCCTCGCTCAGGGCGGCCTGGCACCGCGCGTGATGATCGACACGAGCCACGCCAACAGCCAGAAGAACCCGGCCAACCAGATCCCGGTGTGCGAGGACATCGGGAGGCAGGTCGCGGCGGGCGACACGCGGATCTTCGGCGTGATGGTGGAGAGCCATCTGGTCGCCGGGCGCCAGGACCTTGTTCCCGGCCAGTGCCTCACCTACGGCCAGAGCATCACCGATGGCTGCATCGGCTGGGAGGACACAGTGCAGTTGATCGAGGGCCTCGCCTCGGCCGTGCGTCAACGCCGTCAGAGTCTCGCCGACGTGGAGCGCGTCTGACGATCACCCCGAAGGGCGGCCGTGCGCGCCGCCTGCCCGAAGCAATCCGCCCGGCGCCGTCCAGGGCGTGCCCCGCGTGAAACCGCGCCGCGACCCGGGCAGGTCAGCCACGCCGCTGCTCACAGGCACTGTGGTGGCGGCGCATGGGCGCAGCTATGTCGTTGCCCTGGAGGATGGCAGGCGCCTACCCTGCTTTCCGCGCGGCAAGCGCAGCGACATTGCTTGCGGAGATCGGGTGCGGGTGGCCCTGGCGTCCGCAGATCAGGGCGTGGTAGACGCGGTCGAAACGCGCTCGTCCCTGCTGTACCGCTCCGATGCTTTCCGTCAGAAGATCATCGCGGCCAATGTATCCCAGGTCGTGCTGGTGCTGGCGGCGATGCCAAGCTGGTACGAAGATCTGCTCAATCGCTGTCTGGTGGCGGCGGAATGCGCCGGCGTCGGGGCGATCATCGTGTTCAACAAGGTCGACCTCCCGGAGGCAGCCGCGGCGCGGGAACGGCTCGCGCTCTATGAATCCCTCGGCTACCCGGTGGTGCCGCTGAGCGCCCGCCTCGGCGTAGACGCGCTGCAGCCCAGGCTCCTCGGCCACATCAGCGTCCTCGTCGGACAGTCCGGCATGGGCAAGTCCACCATCGTCAACGCCCTCTTCCCCGACGCCCGTGCGGCGACCGCCGAAATCTCCGCGGCGCTGGATTCAGGCCGCCACACCACCACCCACGCAACGCTCTACACACTGGATCAGGACTCGGCCGTGATCGACTCGCCTGGGCTGCAGGACTTCGGCCTGCACCACCTGGATGTCACGGACGTGGACGCAGCGTTCCGGGAATTCCGGCCCTGCATCGGCCACTGCCGGTTCGCCAACTGCAGGCACCTTGCGGAGCCGGGCTGCGCGGTCGTGGCAGCCGTCGATGACGGCCTGATCGCCGAGCGACGCCTGGCCGCCTACCGCGCCATCGTCGAGGAGAAGCTGCGGGGGGCTTCGCCAGGGTAATCGGGTGGGAGGATCACCTCACCCAGTTCGCGACAGTGACGAGGGCCATCACCATCAGCCACAACACCACGCTGCGCCAGATCAGCCCGACCGCGCTGTTGAGGTGCTCCTGGTCAGCCATGTCACCCAGTCCAAGTTCCGGCCGGTATACCAGCCGGCCGTCGGCATGGAGCGAATCGCCGAGCCGGACACCCAGCGCGCCCGCGCCGCTGGCGAGGATGACACCGACGCCACGATCGACCCACGAGGCAGCCTGGGCCCGCCACGCGTAGAGCGCATCCTCGAAATCGCCCACCACGGCGAAGGAAAGGGCGGTCAGCCTCGCGGGCACCCAGTCGAGCCAGGAGAACAGGTCCCGGGCCACAGCCGAGAACGCGCGATCCTCCTCGCCAGCCTGCCCGCCCCACTGCTGGGCCACCATGCTGCTCAGGCGGTACAGCACCGCGCCGCCAGGCCCCGCGAGCAAGACTCCGAGGGTGCCGGGCAACAGCGCAGTCGAGACGGCCGGCAGAAAGGCATACCAGGCCATGACACCGAAGACGTTGCGGTGGGCACTGACCAGACCGTGCTCCAGGGTCACCTTGAGGACATCCTCGTCGCTGAAGCCGGAGGTGTCTTCACCACTCCAATCGGCGAGAAGTCGACGTGCCTCGTCCTGGCGCCCCTCCCGCAATGCGCTTTGCACGGCCGCGAAGCCGCCGCTGAACTGGCGAAGTCCCATCGTGAAGTAGAGCACCGCCGTGCTCCAGACCAGCGCGAGGAACACGCTCGTCCCGGCCAGGAGATAGTGGATGCCGTCGACCAGAAACACCCAGGGCAGCACCGCCATGATCCAGCCGAGCACGCCGTGCCGGCGCCGTCCGGCATTGAAGTTACCCGCGATCAGGGCGGCATAGCGTCGGTGGAGCTTGAAGGGAAGACCCTTCGGGTCCACGGCGCGGACCTGTTCGAGCAACAGTGCGAAGATCAGCGGCAGCAGGGACATTGGAAAGCTCGCCGCGATCCAGGGCAGCCCTGATTGATCAACTCGGTCGCGACGGCAGGGTTGCCGGCGCTTCGCGACCATGACGCTCGTATTTCCCGAACCTGATCGGCAGTGAACGAACCGGACAGGAGCTCGGGCGACACGGAAGCACGGGACAACGGGTTCAAGGCCAATCGCCCCATTCAGTCCAGGTAACGCACCGCGCCCCGGGTTGCGACGGCGGCCTCGTTCCAAAACTGCAACTTCTCGCCCGCCCGGATTCTGGCGAGTGATTGCGCCTCCTTGTCGCGCACCAGATCGAGGCGATCCGCGACCGACTCAGCCCTCGCCAGCGGCACGACCACCACTCCGTCGCGATCGCCGACCACGATGTCGCCGGGTCCCACGTGCACGCCTCCGCACGTGACCCCTAGGTTGATCTCCCCTGGCCCGTTGCGGAACCCGCTGTTCGGACAATGGCCACGGGCAAAAACCGGCAAGCCGGCTTCCAGCAGCCCGGACACGTCGCGCACCAGACCATCGACCACGACTGCGGCCACTCCGAGCCGCCGCGCCCACAGAGCCCAGAGGTCACCGATC
The DNA here is from genome assembly GCA_044370825.1 of Burkholderiales bacterium. Lineage (GTDB taxonomy): Bacteria > Pseudomonadota > Gammaproteobacteria > Burkholderiales. Next base: position 6,617 of record JBILUV010000053.1, read on the forward strand.
ACGGCGGCATGCTCGTCTGCCCCGGCCGCAATCACGATGACGTCGCCGGGACGGACCACGTCGAGGCAAGCCATGGCGGCGAGGTTGTCGGCAGGCCCGCAGAGAGCTGTCACCGCCGTCCCATGAAAGGACATCGCCGGATCGATGGGCTTGATGGAATGATGCAGGCTGCCGCGGCCATCCTGGGCGTCGGTGACGAAGCCGGTGGGAGTGGCGCGATAGCGGGCCAGCAGCGCCTCGGGTGGCCGCTCGTGATTGCGGCGAATGGTCAACGCGGTGGGTTCACCGATCATGCTCGCTTTCTCCGGTCTTGCGCGCGACGTGTCTGTCGCTGCAGGCGTCGGGGACCGGCCGGCTCCATCCGCCACGCCGGCCAACCCCTCGCCTTGAATCGATGATACTCCGGGCGATCGAGCCACGGGCCCACCGCTGCTGTCTGCATGCCTGGTACCGGCGCCATCCCATACCCACTGCATGGGGATATACTCCAGATCAGTCCATAGTGCAGCACCCCACCGACCCGCCCCCAGCTCATGACCGCGGAATCGGCCCGGCCCACGGGGTCTGGCGACGCCCATCCGGATGCCCAACGCGGCCTCGCCGAAGCGATACTTCGTCAGCAGGTGCTCCTGCTTCATCGTGTCGCAGGCCGTGATCTGTGGGTCGGTGGCCTGGCGGCGCTGATCGTGGCCGCATGGATCGGGCCGGTCCTTCCAATTGCAAGCCTCGCTGGTTGGATCGGCCTCCATGCTGCGGTGACGCTGGTGCGGGCCTGGGACGGTGCCGCCTTCCAGCGGGACAGCGATTCCCGCCCTCCGGGCGCATGGCAACGGCGCCTGGCCCTCGGCGCTGCCGCTTCCGGAGCGGTCTGGGGCGGTGTCTGGGCGCTGATTCCCGCCGCGGCGCCGGCCACGCTGTGGCTGTTCGTCGCTGTCGTCGTCGCGGGGCTGGTGACAGCAAGTGCCCATGGGTCGGCAGTCCTGTTCCCGGTATTGCGCAACCATGCCGTCGCCGCGATGCTGCCTGCCGCGTGCTTCCTCGCACTCCGCGGCAACGCAGCGGAACTCGCCGTGGCACTGCTGCTAATCCTGCAACTCGCGGCCGCCCTGCTCCACGCCCGGCGCCTGCATCGTGCGACCGCTGCCGAGCTGGAGGCGCGATTCCGCGACGAGCACCGGCTGGTATTCCTGCTCGGTGCAAACCGCCGTCTGCGCAGGCTTGCCACCGACCTCGAACAAGGTCTCCAGACACGGACACGGGAACTGGAAGCCGAGCTGGCGGAACGTCGCCGGGTCGAGGCGACCCTGCGCGGCAAGGAAGCCATGTTCAAGCTCATCACTGACAACGCGTCCGACATGATCGCTGTCTGGGACCGCCATGGCGAGCAGCTCTACGGCAGCCGTTCCCTTACCAGGGCGCTCGGCAGGTCGCGGCCGGGCGACACCCAGCCCGGGTTCGCACACGTGCACGCCGTGGACATGATGCGCCTGCGCGATACCCTCCGGCGTACGCTCGAGAGCGCCAGTGGCCAGCGACTCGAACTGCGGGTTCGCCATGATCACGGCCAGACGCGCATCATCGACTGCTCCATAGAGCCGGTGCGGGACGCCGGCGCCGACCCGGACAAGGTGGTTATCGTCGCACGGGATGTCACCCAGAGACGGATGGAAGAGAAACAGGTGCGTGATGCCAGAGAGCGTCTGGCGCTGGCCATCGAAGCCACCGGCCAGAGCCTGTTCGACGTCGACTGCCGGCGGCGCCTTGTCTATCTGGACCGCGGCTGGGGCGCGATCCTCGGTCGCGAGCCCGGGGACACCACCACATCCCTGGAAGAACTTCTGCATCTGGTGCCGCAGGAGGAGCGTGATCAGTTGCGCCTGCGCTACCTCGCTGCGCTTAAAGGCGAGATTCCCGAATACCTCGCGGAGCATCGCATCCAGGCCGCCGATGGCCGGCACCGCTGGATTCTGTCGCGCGCCAAGGTGGTCGAGCGCGACGGTGACGGCTTCGCCGTCCGGCTCATCGGTACCAACGTCGACGTCACACGGCAGCGCGAGGCCCAGCGGGCGTTGCGCCTCGCCGGTGGTGCCCTGGACGGCATGACCGAGGGACTGGTGATCCTGGACTCATCATTGCGCGTCGAATCGGTGAACCCGGCCTTCACCCGGATCACCGGCTGGACCGCCGAGGAGGTGGTGGGCCGTGCTAGCGACATCTGGCGGCGTCGCGTGTCCGGGGACGAGACCGCGGTCGCCATCGTCACTGCGGTGCAGCAGGCACGGCACTGGCAGGGACGCGTGGTGGAACACCGGAAGGACGGCAGCCCCTACCCGGCGCGCCTGAGCATCTCCGCCATGGCGGACGAAGCCGGCGGAGAGGGGCATTTCGTCATGCTGTTCAGCGATGCCACGCGCGAAGAGGCGGATGAGGCGCAGGTGCGTTTCCTCGCTCACCATGACACGCTCACCGGACTGGCGAACCGGGCGCTGTTCTTCAGCCGTGCGGAGGAACTCATCCGGCGGGCTCGCCGCCATGGTCGCAGGCTCGCGATCCTGTTCATCGATCTCGACCATTTCAAGCACATCAACGACCGGGCGGGACACCACGCGGGCGACCATGTACTCACCCAGGTCGCCGAGCGGCTCCAGGCGGGGCTGCGCGATCTCGACCTCGTGGCACGCCTGGGGGGCGACGAATTCGCCGTGCTGCTGGACGAGATCGCCGAGCCGGCCGACGTCGCTACCGTGGCCGACAAGTTGCTGCAATCGATCAGCGCCCCGCTGGTCATTGGTGACCAGCCCTGGCGGCTCGGTGCCAGCATGGGCATCAGCCGCTTCCCGGAGGACGGCGGCACAGCCGAGGTGCTGGTCCAGCACGCGGACACGGCCATGTACTGTGCCAAGGAGTCCGGCAGGAACCGCTACCATTTCTTCTCGCCACACCTCACGGCCCAGGTGGCGCGCAGGCTGTCCACCGCGAGCGGACTGCGGCATGCGGTCGGCCGCGGCGAACTCGACGTGTTCTACCAGCCGTCAGTGGATCCGCGCAGCGGGCAGATCCTCGGCACCGAGGCCCTGGTGAGATGGAACCACCCGGTCCGCGGCACCCTGCTGCCCAGCCAGTTCATCGATGTCGCCGAGGAAAGCGGAATCATCGACGAGATCGGACGCTGGGTGCTTACGCGTGCCTGCGAGCAGCTGGCCGCGTGGCAGCGCGACGGTCATGCCCACCTCACCGTGAAGGTGAACCTGTCGCCGCTGCAGTTCCGTCAGCCGGATCTGCTGCACCAGGTCCGGTCAAGCATGGAAACAGCCGGCATCACCCCGGGCACCCTGGAAGTCGAGATCACGGAGAGCGTCGCGATGGGCGATCCCGAACGCTCGGAACGGGTGCTCGCCGGGATGCGCGACCTCGGCATCCGGATCGCGCTGGACGATTTCGGCACGGGACACAGTTCGCTCGCCCAGTTGAGCCGCTTTCCCATACAGTGCCTCAAGATAGACCGGTCACTTGTGGCTGGCCTGCCCCACGATCACAAGACTGTGGTCATCACCTCCACCGTGGCAAACCTGTGCCGCAGCCTCGGCCTCGAGCTGGTCGGCGAAGGCGTGGAATCCGACGCCCAGGCCAGTTTCCTCGCCGAACAGGGTTGCCAGCAGATGCAGGGCTTCCTCTTCAGTCCGGCACTCGACGCACGCGCGATGACCGCCATCATCGGTCGCGGTCAGCATCCCGAGTGGGCGTTGGGCGGCCACTCCGCCCGCCTGCACTGAGCAGAACGGGCGAGCCCTCGCGCGCCACGAACCGGTGCCTGGCAACGCACCGGATTCGGGCGCGCGCACCTTCACCGGACGGGGGCGTCCCGAGGTCGTCATGCGAACAGTCCTTTGTGCTCATTGCGAGACTCCTCTAGACTGCACGTCGAGGTGGCCGCACCAATCTGGACGGGACTGACCCATGCCAGTGCGATGGCCACGAAGACGGCGCGCACTTACGGCACATGGGCTCCACGGAAAGAAGGGCTCGGGAACGCGAAGCGATGCGTAGCCGCATCCTGTCGGCCGCACGCGAACTGTTCGTGCAGCACGGGTATGAGGCCATCACCCTGCGCAAGGTGGCGGAGTCGATCGAGTACTCTCCGGCCAACATCTACAAGTATTTCCGCGACAAGGACGACATGGTGCGCGCCCTGTGCCGTCAGGACATGGCTGCGCTGATGGCCGACTTACCTCCGGCGGCGCGCCAGCTTGCTCCCATGGAATGCCTGCGCGCCCTGTGCTTGCGCTACGTCGACATGGGTCTGGAACAACCGAATCATTACCGGCTCATGTTCATGACGCCGCTGCTCTCGGGGGCTGACACGGCTGCGGGCGATCCACCGGTGGACCCGGAACCGGATGCCTACCGCCTGTTCGTCTCGCTGGTGGAGGCCTGCATCGGGGAGCGACCTGAAGCGAAGAGACCCGAGGATGCCCACTGGGTCGCACAGACCGTCTGGGCAGGGCTGCATGGTGTCATCGCGCTACACATCGCACTCGGGGCCGAAGCCGGCGTCGCCTGGCATCCGGTGAGGGCGCGCGCCAGCTTCATGTGCGATCTGCTGCTCCAGGCCTTGTTCGGGACCACGGGTACGCTGCCAGGTCCATCCCAGACGGATTCCTGACCTGCGGGTTCCGCCGGCTCCTGCCCCGGGACCCCGAGCGCACAGGGCGCGAGCCGATGGCGGGAGCCGGATGCTGGCCGGTCGGTTCGGTACCATGCGGCGCCGGCGACGCCGTGAGACCGTCAGCTACTCGCGGTTGGACCGCCAGATCGAGACCACCAGCCAGAAGCCATTCAGGCTGGCCAGCACGAAGCCCACGACACCGAACAGTGGCAGCCCGAACAACTCGGGGCCGCCGCCCACGGTCATCACGATCGAGGAACCCACGATCAGGGCGGCAGTGACCACCCCGAGCGTCAATCGGTTGGCACTGCGATCGAGCTGGTGTCCGAAGTGGTCCAGACGCTTGAGGTCGAACTCGATGCGCAGCCGGCCCCGCCGTGCATCGCGCACCAGCCGGGTCAGGTCGGATGGCAGGCCGCCGATGGCCGCCAGCGCATCCATCAACCCGTGGCGCAGGCGCTTGGTCATGGTGCCGGGCTCGTAGCGGGCGAAGATGACCCGACGCACGAACGGCCGCAGGTGATCCACCAGACGGAAGCCTGGATCGAGCCGGCGCCCCAGGCCTTCCAGGGTGATGAGCGCCTTGAACAGCAGCGCGAGATCAGCCGGCAGGACGATGTGATGATCGCGCATGATGCTACTGACGTCGCCCAACAGCTGACCGATCTGGATGTCCTTCAACTCCAGATGCTCGTAAGTGAAGACGAGTTCGCCGAGATCATTGGCGAGCCGCGATTCGTCCACCACGGCGTCGCCGGTCCAGTCGAGCAGCACGTTCATCATTCCGCGCTCATCGCGTCGCGACAAGGCCGCCAGCAGGTCGACGATCTGGTCTCGACGCGATTCGGACAGCCGCCCCACCATGCCGAAATCGAGCATGCCGATGCGGTTGCCCTGCAGATACAGCACGTTGCCGGGATGCGGGTCGGCGTGGAAGAAACCGTCGACGAGGATCATCTTGAGCACAGCGTCCGCGCCCCGCTCGGCCAGGATCCTGCGGTCCAGCCCGGCGCGCTCCACCAGTTCGAGGTCGTTGCCCGGAACGCCCTCGAGGTAGTCCTGCACGTTCATCGCGGACGAGGTGTAGTCCCAGTGGATGCGCGGGATCACCACGGTCGCGTCAGCGGCGAAATTGCGTGCGAGCCGATCCTGGTTGCGCGCTTCGAGGGCCAGGTCGAGTTCACGGGCGATCGACTTGCCGAACTGCGCGATCATCTCCAGCGGCTGAAAACGCTGCAGTTCCGGGATCTCGCGCTGTGCGATGCGCACCACGGCCTTGAGGATGCGCAGGTCCGCCTCGATGACGGGACGGATGCCGGGGCGACGCACCTTCAGCACCACCTGGGTGCCATCGGTGAGGCGGGCCCGGTACACCTGCGCGATGGAAGCCGAGGCGAACGGGACAGGCTCGAAATCGGCGAACACCTCCCCCGGAGAACGACCCAGGGCCTGCGTCATCTCGGCCACGACGGCATCGGCTGGCGCGGGCTCGACGGCGTACTGCAGCCGCTCGAGCTCCGCGATCCATTCGGGCGGGAACATGTCCACGCGCGTGCTCATGACCTGCCCGAGCTTGACATAGGCCGGACCCATGGCCTCCAGGGCCATGCGCATGCGGACCGGCAGGTCCAGGTGTCTGAGGCTGTCGTCCTCGCCGGCGGTGAGCAACTCCCCGGCGCGCTCGAGCACCGTGCCCATGCCGGCGCGGCGCACCACCTCGCCGAAACCGTGACGAATCAGGATCGAGACCAGCTCGCGCAGGCGCGGTAGGTCCTGCAAGGCGTGCAAGGAATCCAGCATGCCTGATCCGTCCCGGGGCCGAATAAGAGGGCGGCGCTCAGGCGCCGTTAGCGGGTCGGACCACGGCCCGGCGTCCGTCAACCTTCCGCATCAACTCTTGTGGCCGCCCTGGTCGAGCATGTGGTCCCTGACCTCGAAATACTTGCGGGCGTGGGCCACGATCTGGCCATCACTGGGATGGTCGGCGCTTTCCACGCCCAGGATGCAGTCCACCATGTGGTGGTGGTGTTTGTGGACGTGCTTCACCAGCTGCAGCTTGGCCTGGCCCGGACCAACCACGAGGATCTCCTGGGCGCCGCCGAGCAACTTGACGATCTCGTCGAAATAATGGGTATCCTCCCCCAAATGGCCGGAGCCGACCGAGCCACGCTTGTGGTGGAGGTGGGGATGACGGTCGGAGGCATGCGCGGCGAACTTCTCCACGTCATCCTTCGAGATGTGCATGACATGGGCGTCGACGTGATCGAGCCAGACAACTGCGTGGTAATGGGACATCGTGTTCTCTCTTCGCTGTGTGGGAGGGGTCGGGGTGGGTCGGATTGGTTTCTGCGGTCGCAACGCAATCACTTGTCTCGCGGCTGATCCTTGCGCGACATCGCTTCGGACAGACCGGCCAGGAAACCGCTGGTGGCTTCGGCCAGCCGCTCGCCCATGGCCTTTGCCGCCTCCACGCCTGCGCTGGTCGCGTCGCCGGCAGTGCGCGCCAGCTGTTGCGAGAAATCGGTCATGGTCCGGGTGATTACGGCGCCGGTGTCGGTCCCAGCACGGGCGGCATGGCTCGCGAGTTCTTCGAGCTCGGACTTCACCCGCGCGCCGGCGCGCTGCGCCGTCCCGGAGAGGGTAGAGAGCATGTCCTGCTCCAGCCGCTTCATGGCACCGAGCGCGGCCCGCACCTCGGTGTCGTTGATCTCGCGCCCCTTGGAGGCCGCCTCCTCCAGGGCCAGACGAGTGGCCTGCACCGATTTGCTCACTGCCTCGTCCATGCCCTTGTAGGCATCCCCCAGGGCCTGACGCAGGTCTTCGCCACGATGCTCCGCGCCCAGCGAAATGCCGTCCGAGACCTGCTGCATGACCTCACGCATAGCGGCGAAGTCGAACTTCCGCTCCCGGAAGGCGGCCAGCGTCAGTTCACGCACCCGCTCGCGGATGTCGCCGGAGCCCGCCATCGAGCGGGCGGCTTCGTTCCTGAGATCTTCGGTGGTCATTTCGCATCCTCCGTGATGCATGGCACGGCCTCATTATGCTCGCTGGAGAGACACGCGGCCCTTGACCTGGGTCAAGGCTGCGCGGCCGGCCTGGCGTGAACGACTCGTTGCAGCCGGGTAAGGTATCGCCCCCGGGGCTCCCGGGACACCGGACATCTCGCCCTGCCTGTGGAAGAAAAGCGGACAAGCCGCCACAGGCGGGTTGTGTCATGTTGGCTGTCCCTGGCACGATGGACCGCAGGCGACCGCTCGCGCTCTGTGCAGGACAGACCTTCCGAGGCTTGCCCTAGCCTGCGAAACGACGCACGATCGCTGGAGGTTCGAGCCGCCTTCGTGATGCCCCTCACCCAACCGGAGCCGACATGTCCCACGACACCTCCCGCGAGAGCGCCCTGCGCGTTGCCTGCATCCAGACCAACCCGGTGTTCGGAGAGACCGCCCGCAACGTCGCCCGGAGCGTCGAGCTGATCACCGAAGCCGCGTCGGCTGGCGCCCAGCTGGTGGTGCTTCCTGAACTGTGCAACACCGGCTACGTGTTCGAGACGCGCCAGGAAGCCTTCGAGCTTGCCGAGCCGGTGCCCGGCGGCCCCACGACCAGACGCTGGTCGGAGGTGGCGGGCGAGCTCGGCATCCATCTGGTGGCCGGCATCACCGAAAGGGACGGCGATGTGCTCTACAACAGCGCCGTCCTGCTCGGACCGCAAGGTCATGTCGGGACCTATCGCAAAAATCACCTGTGGGGCGCGGAGGCGCTGTTCTTCGAGCGCGGCAACCTGGGCATGCCGGTGTTCCGCACGCCCGCGGGACGCATCGCCTGCGCCATCTGCTACGACATCTGGTTCCCCGAGACCTTCAGGCTCGCGGCCTTGCAGGGGGCGGACCTGCTGTGTGTGCCCACCAACTGGGTACCGATGCCGTCTCAGCCGCAGGACATGATGGTCATGGCCAACATCCTGGCAATGGGCGGCGCGCACTCGAACTCCATGTTCGTCGCCTGCGCGGACCGGGTGGGCACGGAACGCGGTCAGCCCTTCCTCGGAAACAGCATCATCGCGGGCCACACCGGCTGGCCGCTGGCCGGCCCGGCAAGCGCGCATGGCGAGGAGATACTGATCGCAGACATGAATCTTGCCGACGCTCGCCGGGGCCGCCACCTCAACGAGTTCAACCAGCTGCTGCGCGATCGGCGCACCGACGTCTACGACGAGATGTTGGGCGCTGCGGTCAGACCCGGCTGGTACTGACACCTTCGACCGACACCACCGCGGGTCTTCGGTACCGCGGGCGCCTCTGGCGTGGGCGGACCGGGGAGGCGATCAGCCCTTCCCCAGGTGGCGCCCGCTGTCGAGCATGATGAGTTCGCCCGTGACCACACGCGCTCCGTCGACCAGCCAGACGATGGCCTCGGCCACATCGTCAGCAGTGGCCATGAGCCCGAGCGGCACACTCTCCTCGTAACCCCGCTTGAAACGGGCGTAGTCCTCGTCCGCGACGTAGCGCGTGCGGTGCCAGCGGGTCTCGATCGCGCCGGGACAGACGGCGTTGACACGGATCTGCGGCGCCAGCGCGCGGGCCAGACCCAGCGTCATGGCGTTAAGCGCGCCTTTGGAGGCGACGTAGGCCAGGGATGACCCCGCGCCGTGGGTACCGGCGATGGAGGACACGTTGACCACCGAGCCTGCCCCGGCGGCGCGCATGGCGGGCACGCACGCGCGGGTCATCTGGTAGGCCCCGACCACGTTGACGTCGTAAATGCGATGGAAATCGGCTGCGTCCAGGGCGTCGAGCCTGGCTGCGCTGGCGAACTTGGTGATGCCGGCATTGTTGACCAGCGCATCGACCCGACCCCAGCGATCGAGCGCCGCCTGCACGATGGCGCGGCAATCGTCGTCGTGCGCCACGTCTCCGCGGACGGCCTGCGCCTGCCCGCCTGCCGCCTCGCACAGGGCGGCGGTTTGTGCCGCTTCGTCCTCGCTGCGGCTGTAGTTGAGCAGCAGATTCCAGCCGCGCCGCGCGAGCTGCAGTGCCGTTGCGGCTCCGGTGCCCGTGCCGCCTCCCGTGATGATGCAGACCTTCATTGGCTGTTCCATGGGGGCAAGATAGCGGCTGGCGGCTCGCGGGGCAATGTCGACCAGGCGCCAAGTCGTCAACCGTCATCCGCCCGCAGCGATGCCGGCGCGCCTCCCGCCGTATTCGACAGCCGCGAGGCCGCGCGGTTACTCTCCGGCGCACCCAAGCGCCACAGGAGCCACATCGTGCAGTACACCCGACTCGGACACACCGGACTGAAGATCTCGCGCCTCTGTCTCGGTTGCATGAGCTACGGCGCGCCCGACCGCGGCCGCCATCCCTGGACCCTGGACGAAGCCACGAGCCGGCCATTCATCCGCAGGGCGGTCGAACTGGGCATCAACTTCTTCGACACCGCAAACGCCTACTCCGAGGGCACCAGCGAGGAGATCGTGGGACGGGCACTGCACGAGTACGCCGACCGCGACGAGATCGTCATCGCCACCAAGGTGTTCTTCCCGACCGCCCAGGGCCGCAACCTCGCGGGTCTGTCGCGCAAGTCGATCTTCGCCAACATCGACGCCAGCCTGCGGCGCCTCGGCACGGACTACGTCGACCTCTATCAGATCCACCGTTGGGACTACGCCACGCCCATCGAGGAAACGATGGAGGCTCTGCACGACGTTGTGAAGGCCGGCAAGGCGCGCTACATCGGCGCGTCGTCGATGTACGCCTGGCAGTTCGCCAAGGCCCTGCACGTGGCCGAACGCAACGGCTGGACCCGCTTCGTGAGCATGCAGGACCACTACAACCTCCTCAACCGGGAGGAGGAACGCGAGATGCATCCGTTTTGCGCCGACCAGCGCATCGGCGTCATCCCGTGGAGCCCC
>JBILUV010000256.1:0-5046 GCA_044370825.1 Burkholderiales bacterium
GCCACGCGAGGTGCTCCAGGCAGTCGGCCTCGGTTCGAAACCAAGCTCGAAACTCGCCCAGTGACCTTGGGGAGTGCTGCCCTGCGCGCGCAGGGTCCCTCCACGGCAGTCTACGGGCCAGTCCGGTGAATCGGAGAGCCCAAGAAACTTCGAGCCCGCCGGCGGCGACAGCCTGGGCTTTATCGCCGATCTTGAACTGACCCCGGGGCTGGTACGCTGAAGCTGCGGGAAGACCCGCCGAGCAGGCTCGCCGCGAGCTCGTCGAAGGTGTCCACAACCAGGTCATAGCTGCGGTTCGGGTGAGGATCGGGCGGACCACCAGGCCCCCACTCCAGCGGGCGACGAACGAACGCCGTGCGCATGCCGACATCCTGAGCAGCATTCAGGTCGAAGTTGTGGCAGGCCACCATCAGGGCTTCGTCCGCGCGAAGGCCCAGCCAGGTGAGTGCGGTCTCGTAGGCTTCGCGATGGGGCTTGTAAACGCCGATCATCTGGCACGACACGATGGCGTCCCAGGCCAGCCCGTTCGACCGCGACACGCCGATCACCAGCGGCACAGGCAGCATCGTGAACGAGACGACAGGGATCCGCTCGCGCAGCCGCGCCAGTGCCGGGGGAAAGTCGGACCACGCGCGCAGCCTGTGCCAGCCCCGCCAGAGCCGCTGGCGCGCCGATGCGTCGAGCGCCGGGATGCCGAAGTGGGCAACGGTGTCGTCGAGCGCGCGCAGGTGCACGTCGTCCATGTCGAACGCCGGTCGCACCTGCCCGACGATGGCGCGCATCGATCGGCGCCGCCACTCGTTGACGAACTCACCTGGGTCGACCCCGTGGAGCTGCTCCGTGCCCAGATCACGCAGCTCTCCCACCAGCGAGCCGTGCCAGTCCAGCACGGTCCCGCCAGTGTCGAAGAGGATGGCGCGCGGCGTCGGCGTCACAGTGCGCCGGCGTATTCGCCGCGTGCGGGGTAGTTCTTGGCCAGGGCGAAGTCGATGGCCGCCAGCAGCTCGTCGAAGTGCGGCCTGGCGAACGGCATGGTCTGCACGGCGCCGTAGTAGAGCGTCCCGTCCGGTCGCACGATGAAGACTCCGGGCTCGGAGAACAAGGCGGGCTCATCGATGCCGATGGAGGTCTGTCCGCGCGAGGTGCTGATGTACAGGCCCCACTCGCGTGCCACTGCGAGGGGGAGGTCGAAGCCGATGCGCAGGTCGGGCGACTTCAGCTTGTCGGCCAGCGCTTGGGCGCGCTCGCGCGTGTCACTCGAGATGGCGATGATCTGGACGCCACGCTTGTCGAATTCCGGCTGCTGGCGCGCGAGTTCGAGCAGGTACTTCAGGCAGATCGGGCAGTGCAGGCCCCGATAGAACACCACCAAACTGAAGTCCTGAGGCGCATCGCTGGCCAGGAGATAGTCACCGTGGGCGAGCGTCGGAACGCGCAGTTCCGGGACCGGAAGACGGGGCATCAGCATGGTGGGCGATCCTGCGGGAGGTTGGTGGGGTGGGCCCAGGGCGGGTACACACACGCGAGACTGTAGGCCGCCTTCGGGAACGTTGGGTGCTCCAACGTCCTGATGGCTACACTGATCGTCCCATGGAAGATCGAGTCGATCGGCTCACAGGCCTGCTGCATCGCTTCGGGCTGCATGCCCGGGTGTTGCACAGCGGCGCCATCAGCGGGCCGTTGGACGACCAGCAGCGCCAGGGGGTCAGCCACCTCCATCTGCTGCGCCAGGGGGCGCTGGAAGTGCCCGACCCCGGCGGAGGCGGCGTGCACCTCAGGCAGCCATCTGCCGTGTTCTATCCGCGGTCCTGGCGGCATCGCATCGTGGCGGATGCCAGCGGCGCCGAAGTCCTCAGCGCTGCGATCGACTTCGGGTCGGGCGACGAGAACCCGCTGCTGCGCGGGCTGCCGGCCATGATGTGCCTGCCGCTGAGCGAGATGCCCTCACTGGATGCCACGTTGGGCATCCTGTTCGTCGAGGCGACGTCGCGCCGCTGCGGGCACTCGACGGTGCTGGACAGGCTGACGGAGGTGCTGTTCGTGCAGTTGCTCCGGTACGCGATCGAACGTCAGCTGATCCAGGGCGGCGTGGTGGCGGGGCTGGCCGACGCACGCCTGGCTCGGGCGTTGACGGCGATGCACGACAACCCGGCTCACGACTGGTCTCTGGCCTCACTGGCTGCCAAGGCGGGCATGTCGAGATCGCGCTTCGCGGCGCGGTTCGCGGCGGTCGTCGGTGTTCCTGCGATGGAGTACCTGACTCGCTGGCGAATCGGGGTGGCCCAGGGTCTTCTCAGGCACGGCCAGCCGCCCAAGGTGGTTGCGCAGGAGGTGGGGTATGGGCGCAGCAGTACATTCGGCCGCGCGTTTGCTCATGTGGTGGGCCTGACTCCGACGGCATGGTTGCGAGCGCGGCAGGGATGAGGATGAACGGCGCCGTTTGCCATTCGGCGCAGAGGTCGTGTCTGCTTGGTGCCGGTGAGGGTGAGTTCGCCTCCCGACAGCGACAGGCCACATTCGCTGCAAACCGGCTGTACCTGACCACACCGCGACAGGTAGCTCAGGGTCGGTGACGGCCATTCGGCGGGCGGTGGCGGCTGGCGGATGACTGGCCTCTGCCGACATTCCGCTGCCCGAACTGGCCGGCTTGGCCCACCTGTCACGCACCGCCTTCTTCCAGCGCTTCCAGGCCTGCATGGGCCAGACGCCTGCCGAGTACCTGCAGTGGTGGCGCCTTCAACTGGCGGCGCAGCGCCTTCGCGAACGCCAGGACAGCATCGCCAGCATCGCGATGGGCGTCGGTTATGACGACCCTTCAGCCTTCGCCAGGGCATTCAAGCGCTTGCTCGGGCGGTCCCCCGGGGAGTTCCGTGCGTCGGTCGAGCGGCGGCTCTAGCGCTGGACTGGCGTGTAAGTCATTCCCATCGTCGAGGCCTACGACGTGAGCTTCTTCGGCAATAAGCCAGCTGACGCCACCGGCTCGTGACAGGCGGTCGGGTCTGGTTGAGGAGCCCTGTTCATCAGCGTATGATGCATGAAACGTCAATGAGAAAGCATTCTCTCTGCCATGCCCTCTGCCCACGTTGGTGGCTTCCTCTCCGCGTCAGCGCGGGTCGCGAGTGCCGTGCGCCCCGGCCGTGTGTATCGCCGTGAGGATCTGGCGCCGTTCAGTTCGGCCGTGGACCGGCATCTGCAGGAATTGGTTTCGGCTGGTCGCCTGACCAAGCTCGCGCGCGGCCTCTACTACGCCCCTCGCGAATCGGCGTTCGGCGTTGTGCCGCCCGCCGATGAAGATCTGGTTGCAGCGTTCCTGAGGGATCGGGACTTCCTGATCTTCTCCCCCTCGGCCTACAACGCAGCCGGCCTGGGGACCACCCAGCTCTACAACGCCACCTGGGTCTACAACCACAAGCGTCATGGCGTGTTCACGCTCGGCAACCGGCAGTACGACTTCCGGGTCAAGCCCCGATTCCCGAAGCGGCTTTCCGATGAGTTCCTGTTCGTTGATGCGCTCAACAACCTGGGCGAGCTGGCTGAGGACGAGCAGGCCGTGCTGGCTCGGGCCAGGCAGCGCGCACGCGAGATGGACGGCACGAAGCTGAGGCGCGCCCTGGAGCAGTTCGGTCTGGTGGCCACTCGCAAGCGCGTGATGGGCTGGTTGGATGCCTGAGTTGCTTCACGCTCGGCGCGACTTCGGGCGACTGCTCAGCCTGATCGCCAACGAGCGGCGCATCGACCCGGTGCTGGTCGAGAAGGACTACTGGTTGATGCACTGCCTGTGGGGATTGCAGGCGCAGGGACTGCGGTTCGAACTCAAGGGCGGAACTTCGCTCTCCAAGGGCTTCGGAATCATCCACAGGTTCTCCGAGGACATCGACATCCGCATCGAGCCACCGGATACGCTCGGCGTGAAGACCGGTCGCAACCAAGACAAGGCGGCGCACGTCGAGTCCAGGCGGTCGTTCTACGACTGGCTGGCGAGGGAGATCCGGATCCCTGGCATCGTCGCAGCCGAGCGTGACACGGACTTTGACGACGAGAAGCTGCGCAGCGCGGGCATCAGGCTGGTCTACCCGACCACCATCGGGTCCCTCCAGGGGGTCAAGTCCGGTGTCTTGCTGGAGGTCGGGTTCGACGACACAGCGCCGAACCGGCCGGTCACGATCTCGTCCTGGGCTTACGACACGGCCGTCGCACGCGGGGTGTCGGTCAGGGACAACCGCGCGTTGGACGTGCTCTGCTACGAGCCTAGCCATACCTTTGTCGAGAAGCTTCAGACGCTGTCCACCAAGTACCGCGGGTTGCCCGAGACGGGCCGCCTGCCGCCGAACTTCCTGCGTCATTACTACGACGTGTACTGCCTGCTGGCGCAGCCCGATGTGCTCGAGTTCATCGGCACGCCGGCCTACGAGGTGCGCAAGCGCCAGCGGTTTCGCGCAGCGGATGAACTCGTCATCGCGCGCAATCCGGCGTTCGTGCTGGCCGATCAGTCACGTCGTCGAGCTTTTGCGGCCGAATACGCCAGGACTGCGGCGCTGTACTACCAGGGTCAACCGTCCTTTGAGGACATTGTCACGAGGATCCATGCGCACATCGAGCGGCTGTAGATCCGGTAGCAAGCGCAGCGACGCCCCAGTCTGTTGGCGGTTCTGATCTCAATCGTCGGTACGTGACGGTATCAGGATCAACAGACAGACGAATCCGAACAACGACTTAGCAGCTCCGTCGACGGTACCATGTGCGCCGTTGTCGTCAACGGGCGAGGGTACGGTCAGCGAGTTGCGGGCACTGTTGTCGGACCCAATAGACCCCGATAGATCTCGCTAGATGTCCGTTGCTCAAATCGCCTGGAAACCCGCGTCGCTGCTGGATGTCGTCGCTCTGACGGTAATTCTGACGGTACAGCACGGCGAAAACCGTCCGTACCTACCAAGAGGCGCCGCGGTAGACGATGGGCGTCGGTCGAAGGCGAGGGGCGTCGGCCGATCGAGGCGACGCCGGCACCGGTGGTGGCGAAGGGCGTCGGACCGATCTGCGCGGACCCGA
>JBILUV010000257.1:0-5040 GCA_044370825.1 Burkholderiales bacterium
GGTACGTGAGCTGGGTTTAAAACGTCGTGAGACAGTTTGGTCCCTATCTGCCGTGGGCGTTGGAAGTTTGAGGGGGGCTGCTCCTAGTACGAGAGGACCGGAGTGGACGAGCCTCTGGTGTACCGGTTATGACGCCAGTCGTATCGCCGGGTAGCTAAGCTCGGGAGAGATAACCGCTGAAAGCATCTAAGCGGGAAACTTGCCTCAAGATGAGACTTCCCGGAGCCTTGAGCTCCTTGAAGGGTCGTTGAAGACCACAACGTTGATAGGCGCCGTGTGCAAGCGTGGTAACACGTTGAGCTAAGGCGTACTAATTGCCCGTAAGGCTTGATCCTATAGCCTTGAATGACAAGGCTGGACGATCGCAATGCCTGCCATCGATCGCAATCGATAACCCATCACTTCTTCCGCATCAGGGGCTGGTCGCACCAAAGCGAACAGCCCGACAGCTTTGCCTTGCGGCCATAGCGTCTTGGTCCCACCCCTTCCCATCCCGAACAGGAGCGTGAAACGAGACTGCGCCGATGATAGTGCGGCAACCCGTGCGAAAGTAGGTCACCGCAAGGCTCCCCATCCGTTCCCAACGCCCCTCCGGCTCAGCCGGCGGGGCGTTCGCGTCTGGACACCGCTGCAACGAGACACATGTGTTGGAGACTTGCCGCTGGCTCATCGGAGAAGCCGTCGGCGTCATGAACACAACCCGGTCGCGGTGGACAGGATCGGGCGCTCCTTTCCTCCTTGAATTGACCTGGCATACCATTTAGGCGTCAATTGGCGGAGACGGGCATGTTGACCGAGCAGCAGGTGACGTCGTACCGAACGGATGGCTATGTGGTTCTGCCAGAGCTGTTCTCGGCTGCCGAGGTCGCGGCCATGAAGAATGAGCTGGAGACCATCCAGCGCATAGACACCGACCATCTGGTGCGCGAACGCCAGGGTGGCGCCGCGAAGACGATCTATCGCGTGCACGACACCGCCAGTCCAACTGCATCTCGGCTGTTCCGCGCCGTGACGCTTTCCCCCAGGCTGCTCGGAGGAGCACAGGCGCTGCTTGCGGACGATGCCTTGTACATCCACCACACGAAATGCAACCTCAAGTCTGCCATCGACGGCAGCGTGTGGCAGTGGCACCAGGACTATGGCGCGTGGAAGCGGGACGGCATCCGCGAGCCCGACATGGTCACAGCCCTGGTGATGCTCGATCAGGCGACCGAATTGAATGGTTGTCTCTATTTCATCCCGGGGAGCCAGCGTGTCGGCTACATCGAATCCGAAATGGACGACCGCACCACTTCCTATAGGCTGTGGGTGGTTCCCAAGCCTGACCTCTTGCGCGTAATGGCGGAAAGCCCCGAGCCGGTCCCCATCCTCGGGAAGCCGGGAACGGTGGTCTTTTTCCACTGCAACATCCTCCACGCGTCCGGTCACAACCTGTCGCGGCACGATCGGTGGCACATCTACACCGTATACAACCGCAGCAGGAACGGCCCCGGCACCGTCGCGTCTCCCAGGCCGGAATACGTTCGTTCAGTCCAGATCGCGCCGCTTGTGATGGGCGGCGACGATGTGCTTGCTGCGGGTGCTGCTGCTTCCTGACGAGATGCGCCGGTCGACGCCAGAACGCGAACCCCGGGGCGCCTCGGGCGGTGGTCCGACACGTTGATCAGACCACTGCGGACCTCCCCGCGCACTGTTGCCCGGCCATCGATCATCCGGACCGAGCTTCAGACCGGCGAGGCCACTGGCCCGCGCGGAAGAGGTGTCATTTCAGGGTGGTAGCCGCCCGGTAGAACTTGATCACCGCCGCGTCGTCCTCTGTCGCGAGGCCCATCGCGCTCGTCGCCGCGAAGACCCTGTGCGCTGAGGATGCCATTGGCGTCGCGAACCCCACCGGCTCAGCCGCTGCGATGGCGATGGCGAGATCTTTCTTGAGAATGTCGACGGCGGCTCGCGGCGCGAAATCTCCCGCAAGCGCGCGCGGCATGCGATCGCTCATGGCCCAACTCTCGGCTGAGCTGCCCAGCATCACCTCCAGCAGTGCCTTCGCTTCCAGCCCAAGGCGCTCGCCGAGGGCAAGAGCTTCCGCTGCGGCGACGAGATTTGCGCCCGCCACGAGGTTGTTCAGCATCTTCGTGCGCGCGCCATCCCCGGAGCGGTGTCCGACGTGGAACAGGCGGGCAGCCAGGAGGCGCAGTACCGGAGCCATCCTTTCGAACAACACGGGTTCCGCTGCCGCCATCATCGACATGCTGCCATCCCGCGCCCGCCCTGGTCCGCCTGAGACAGGCGCATCCAGATGGTGCAACCCGGCGGCTGAGAGTCGGTTGCCGAGGGATTCCGCGTATCCAGGGTCGATGGTGCTGCTCACGGCCACGACGCCCCCCGGGGCCATGGCGCCAACGATCCCAAGGTCGCCGAACAACACCTCCTCGACCTGGTGCCGGTCCACCACCAGGACAAGCACCAACTCGCTTCTCTCGGCGAGGGCCGCCGGCGAAGGAAACACAATGGCGCCATGACGGGCAGCCTCCGCTTCCGCGTCAGGACGCACGTCCCGCACCGAGACCTCGAAGCCTAAATCGAGGGCGCGACGGGCCACCGCCATGCCCATGGCGCCGATGCCAATGATGCCCACGCGGGGAAGGCGGTCGACGTTGCTGAGGCCTGGCATGTCTCGTTCTCCATGGGAGGGACCGCGTCCGTCGCCAGCCCAATATGATGGACTCCTCCCTCCCGAGCGGCATCGGGTGCCAGACTGAGGGTGTGATCAACAGTCGAAGGGAAGGAGGAGTCCATCACATTGGGCTGGGGCTCGCGCGGGTTACTCGTTGCTGTGCGGTGCGGCCTGTCGACCTGCGCCGGAGTGCAGATGATAGCCAGGAGGCCGGCCGATGCAGGCGAAGCTGGTCGAGGCGTCTCGCGATCGGCGTCCGGCCATCGTGGAGCGTCGGCGCTCCGCTTTCAGACGAGGCCGGCCGAGGGACATGCATCACCGTGTCCAGAGGCTCCAGAGCGTCCCGAGACCAAGCGCTGCGAACAGCATTGCGGCCGCAATGCGGATGTGTTTCATGGGCAGCCGTCCGGACATGCGTCCGCCTAGCAGCACGACGGGGATATTCGCGATGAGCATGCCCACCGTGGTGCCGATCACCACCAGGGCTGGCGCGTCGTAGCGCGCCACCAGGGCGATGGTCGCCACCTGAGTCTTGTCGCCCATCTCTGCAAGGAAGAAGGCGATGGTGGTCGTTCCGAACACGCCAAAACGTTCGGTCACGTGGGTGTCATTGTCAGAGAGACGGTCGGGCACGAGCGTCCAGATGGCCATGACCAGGAACGATACCGCCAGAGCTCGGTGCAGCCAGAGGAGGGGGATCAGGCTGGAAATCCACGCGCCCAGTGCGCCTGCAACAGCGTGGTTTGCCAGGGTGGCCACCGCGATGCCGAGACTGATGGCCATCGGCTTGCGATATCGCACGGCGAGGACGAGGGCCAGCAGTTGGGTCTTGTCGCCGATTTCGGCAAGCGCGACCACACCCGTCGGGATGAGCAGGGGTTCAAAGGGGAGGTTCACGACGGGTGGGGGTGGAGGGGGCTGCGGGGGCTTTCCCTGGAGTATGCTGCATCCGCTGCGGTCCCGTCTTTAGCGGGGTACCGCAGGCGGTCGATCATATCCAGAGAGCGCTCATGCCACGCCTGAATGAAACCCACGACCCAGCGCTGCGAAGCTGGGTCGACTCGGCCAATGACCCGGCTGCGGATTTCCCGATCCAGAATCTTCCCTTCGCGGTGTTTCGCCGCCGCGGTGACAACGAGACCTGGCGTGGTGGGGTCGCCATCGGTGCACAGGTGCTCGATCTGGCAGGGCTGCTGCATGCGGGCGGCTTGCAGGAGGCCGATGCGCACGCAGCCCTCGAGGCTGCGGCCGAGCCCGCGTTGAACCGCTTCATGGCCATGGGGCCGCAGGCGTGGTCAGCCCTGCGGCTGGCCTTGTCCCGCGGCCTGCGAACCGGCGCATCGCAGGAGACCGTGTGGCGCAGTCGTCTGGTTCCCCAGGATGAGGCGGAGTTCATGGTTCCGGCGCGGATCGGCGATTACACCGATTTCTATGCGTCCGTGCATCACGCGACCGCGGTGGGCCGGCTGTTCCGGCCCGACAATCCCTTGCTTCCCAACTACAAGTGGGTGCCAATCGCCTACCACGGGCGTGCATCCTCGATCGGCGTGTCGGGGCAGAGCTTCGCGCGCCCCTGTGGCCAGACGATGGCACCCGGGGCGAGCGCACCTGCGGTGACGCCGAGCCGCCGCATGGATTACGAACTCGAGATGGGCATCTACGTTGGCCCCGGCAACCAGGCCGGCGTACCGATCACCCTCGATGCGGCCGAGGACCACGTTTTCGGCTTCTGCCTGCTGAACGACTGGTCGGCGCGCGACCTCCAGGCGTGGGAGTACCAGCCGCTCGGGCCGTTCCTGGCGAAGAACTTCGCGACCACGGTGTCGCCCTGGATCGTCACCGCCGAGGCGTTGGCGCCCTACCGCCGGGCCTGGACGCGGGATGCGGCGGTTCCCCAGCCGTTGCCTTACCTCGAAAGCCAGGGGAATCGAGCGGCTGGCGCCATCGACATCCGCCTGGAGGCCTGGCTCGAGACGCCACGCATGCGGGCGGCCGGACACGGTCCGGTGCGACTGTCGCAGACGAGTTTCCGCCACGCCTACTGGACTGTCGCGCAGATGGTCTGTCACCACACGGTCAATGGCTGCAACCTGCAACCTGGCGACCTGCTCGGTACCGGCACCCAGTCCGGACCGGCACCCGAGGAGGCCGGCTCGTTGCTGGAGCTGACCGCCGGAGGCAAGCAGCCCATCACATTGGCCAATGGCGAGACGCGAACCTTTCTGGAGGACGGTGACGCGGTGATCCTGCGCGGCTGGTGCGAGGGAGCGGGAACTGCACGCATCGGTTTTGGCGAGGCACGGGGCACGCTGCTGGCAGCGCGTCAGCCCTGAGCAAGCGCAGTGGCATGCCGGCGCACCGGATCC
>JBILUV010000291.1:0-4241 GCA_044370825.1 Burkholderiales bacterium
ACGCCTTGCGGTACAACTCCGCCCCCTCCCACATGACCTTGTTGATACCCTCAATCTGCGGGCTGTGGGGGTCGTCTGGCGTCTCGCACTTGGCGTGGTGCTTGCGGTGCACTGCCGCCCACTCCTTGGTCACCATGCCGGTGGTGAGCCACAGCCAGAAGCGGAAAAAGTGGCTTGGAATCGGATGCAGGTCGAGCGCGCGATGCGCCTGATGACGATGCAGGAAGATGGTCACCCCCGCGATCGTGATGTGAGTGAGTCCCAGCGTTACCAGCACATAACCCCACCAAGGCAGATCGATCAGCCCGTTGATCCCCATTTAACCCCCACAAAGAAAGACTTCGACATCTGAACACACCTACGTCGTCCACCCCCGCCGCGCGCAGGACGGAAAAACAGGCGATTCACGAAATCGCGGATTGTATCGGAACGGCGCCTGCCGGACCGCAAACAGCTTGTTCAGCTTAACGTCATGTTCCGGCACGGCATTGATCTGCATCAGGGCTACCCGTGGCCGGACGGCGCGGTCACGATGCGAACATCGCGTTGCGGGTAGGGGATTTCAATACCCCGGGTCCGGAACTCCTCCAGAATACGCAGATTGAGTTCCGACTGGAGATTGCCGCGTCCCGCTTCGGGGTCCCGGATCCAGGCGAAATATTCGATGTCGATGCCGTTGTCCCCGAAACCTCGCACGAAGGCGCTGGGCGGCGGATCCGCCAGCACCCGAGGATGCGCGGCAGCGACGGATCGCAGCGTCTCAAGCACCTGCGGAACGTCGCTGGAGTACGCCACCTGCACACGACCATCCACCCGTACGACCCTGTCGGAGTAAGAGTGATTGACCACGGTCGAGGTGATCACGGTTTCGTTGGGGATGAGGTTTTCGGTGCCGTCGAAAGACCGGACCACGACGTAGCGGACGGTCAGGCGAGTGACCTCGCCGTAGCACTTGTCGATGGTCACCAGATCACCGAGTTTGATGGAGCGGTCGAGCAGGATCACAAAGCCGCTGACGTAGTTGGCTGCGATCTTCTGCAGGCCGAAACCCAGACCGACGCCGAGCGCACCCCCGAACACGGACAAGACGGTGACGTCGATGCCCACCAGTGCCAGCGCGATCAGCACGCCGAGCAGCACGAACACCGTGCGCAGTAACTTGGAGAAAACCACCCGAAGGCTGACGTCCATGCGCGAGAGGGCCATGATCCTGCCCTCCGCGACCCGCCCCAGCCAGACCGCGACGATCATGGTTACCGCGGTCGCCACCAGACCGTCGACCAGGGCGAGCGCGGAAATGTCCAGTGCATTGCCGGGCAGGCGTATCCCGTCCAGGACCTGACGAATGCGAGGCAGGATGGCGGTGATGTGAAGCACCATCACCGTCCACACCGACCAGGCGATGGCGCGCTCCGAGTTGCGCACCCAGCTTCCCGTTGGGAAGGCGTAGCGTAGCGCATGCACCGCAAGCCGGACGATGACCAGCGACGACAGCAGGGGCACGGCAACGTCGAGCAGGCGCACCGGAATGAAATGCTGGAGCACCGCACGCCCGACGATGAGCAGCGCCCAGGCAATCACCGGGAACACGATGCGGTCCAGTCCGGCTGCGCCCAGACGCAGTGCCTCCCGGTCGCGAGCGGTCTGGATGTGCGCCTTCCTCAATTGAGTCCTGGCCACGCTGCCGACGATCCAGGCGACGAGCAACGCACCGGCCAGTACGGCACCCTGCAGCATCGCCCCGGTGCTGCCAAGGTCGGCCACCAGACGCAACACGGGCTCGAACGGGGCGCCGTCGGCGCCCATCGGTGCGCCTGCGCCGGGGCTTGCCGCCGGAGAAGGGACTTCCGGATTCAAGGCGAGCGCTCCAGGCAGGCGGCGTAGAACCCGTCCGTGCCGTGCAGATGCGGCAGCAGGCGAAGGTGGTCCTCCTGGGCGTCCCAGGCCACCCCCTGGCGGACGAGGATGTCCCGCACTGGGACTCGGCGCCAGCCGGGATGTGCTTCGAGGAAACCGTCCACCACTGCCTCGTTCTCCTCCGGCAGCAGGCTGCAGGTTGCATAGACCAGCCTGCCGCCGGGTTTCGCCAGACGGGCGGCAGAGGCGAGGATGGCGCGTTGTTTGGCGGTGAGTTCCAGGAGTGCCTGTTCGCCCATGCGCCACTTCAGGTCGGGGTTGCGGCGAAGTGTGCCGCAACCACTGCACGGGGCGTCGACCAGCACCGCATAGATCTTGCCGGCCAGGCGTTTGACGCGTGTGTCGGTCTCCGAATCGATGAGTTGCGGATGGACATTCGACAGTCCGGAGCGCTTGAGCCGGGGCTTGAGGTTGGCCAGCCGTCGCTCCGAGGTGTCGAAGGCGTAGACCCTGCCCTCGGAGCGCATCGCGGCACCGATCGCCAGGGTCTTGCCTCCGGCTCCGGCGCAGAAGTCCACCACCATCTGGCCGCGTCTCGCCTCGAGCAGCAAGGTCACCAGCTGGCTGCCTTCGTCCTGTACCTCCACCCAGCCGTCGCGGAACAGGCGGTGTCGCTCGATGGCCGGCTTGCCTTCGAGCCGCACCCCGATCGGCGACAGTGCCGTCGGCGCGGCGGCAATCCCGTCGGCCAGCAGCTCCGACAGGACGTCTTCGCGCCGCGTCAGCATCGTGTTGACCCGCAGGTCCAGCGGTGCCGGGTCCAGCATGGACAGCCCTATGCGTTCGGCCACCATGTCGCCATGGGCGGCCACCAGCCGCTCGTGCAGCCAGTCCGGCAGCGACAGGCGGACCGCCGCGGGCAGGGTTGCGAGATCCTGCTGTCTGAGGCCGGCCAGCCAGGCGCCTTCGTCGCCGCGGAGATAGGGCTGCAGTGATCGCACAGGCCGTCCGGCGACAAATACGAGGGCGCACAGCACGAGTGGCCGCGCCGCACGGCTTCCGGCCAGGAACTCGAGCTTTCTCAGGTGTCGCAGAACGGCGAAGGCGGTGTCCGCGATCACCCCGCGGTCGCGGGCGCCCAGCATCGGGTGGTCGCGGAACCAAGCGCGCAGTACCGCGTCCGCGGGACGCTCCATGGGCAGCAGCGTTGCCACGGCCGCCATCGCGGCCTCCAGTTGGGGACGGGTCAGTTCCACGTGGTCATCCGGGGGATCGAGGGTGGCGATCCGGATTCACGGCGTCCGGGCCGGGGAAACATCGATGCGGGTGACGTTCGAGTCGAATGCCGACCCATCCTTTTCGACAATGCGCACACGCACCGGCAGGCGGTGATGCGCCGGTGACAGCCAGAACTCGAAACCGCGACGGTCGTCGGCGGTCTGCACCTTGCGGTAGTGGAGCGTCTCCAGCGTGCCGAGCCGCGTCTTGATGCGCTCCTGTCCAACGAACGCCACCTCGTACACCGGCAGGCGCCTGCCGTCGGTGACGTGGACCTGGAAGCTGCCGGCCCGCGGCGGTTCGCTGAAGACGAAGGCGTAGGGCAGGCTGGTCTGGTCGAGGGTGAAGGTCGGCAGATCCACCACTTCCCGGTCATCGCCTTCGCTGAGGGTCAGTTTGCGTGCGCCCCAGTCGAAACTCGCGCTCTTGGGCGTCTTGCCAGTGCGTTCCTGGCGGAAGGACGCGGGTCGTATCCCCTGGGGGGTGATCTGCCCACGACTCTCGCGCCTGTCTTCAAGGCGTTTGAAGGCCCTTGCGATGCCGGCCGTGCGCGCCTCACTGACCACCCGATACTCCCTGCCATCCTGCTCGAAGACATCGCGGCCCTCGCCGACGGTCACGCCCGCCATTTCCACCTGGATGCTCAACTCCACGCGGGCGGGAATCGCGTCCTGCGGGCGTGGGCGTTCGCGGGCCGTGCCGGACGCCGTCCGCGCGGCGCCGTCGGCCGGGGCATCCCCCGCCAGTGCGGCCACCTGGGGCCAGACAAGGGCGAGCAGCAGGCAGGCCTGCAGGTGTCTCATGGTGCCTCCGGCATGCGGAGAGCCGCCGCAGGGGTGGCGGCGTCGCGCAGGGACACCCGGAGACCCCGCACCACGAGCCGGTCCGCCAGGAACCAGCGGGCGGCGGCGGGCAGCAGCCGGTGTTCCTGTTCGAGAACCCGGGCCGCCAGGGTATCGGCCGTGTCCTGGTCCAGTACCGGGACCGCCGCCTGGGCGATTATGGGGCCATGATCCAGGGCTTCGGTAACGAAATGCACCGTGCAGCCGTGCAGCCTGACGCCCGCATCGAGCGCGCGCCGGTGGGTGTCGAGTCCGGGGAATGCC
>JBILUV010000164.1:0-8103 GCA_044370825.1 Burkholderiales bacterium
GGCCATGGGATCGAGGGTGCCGCCGTGACCGCCCTTCTCTGCGCGGTACAGCCGGCGCAGCGTCTGCAGAAACCCGTTGGAACTCGCGCCGTACGGCTTGTCCGCCAGCAGCACGCCGTCCAGTCGTCGCCACGCGATGCGGGCGGCGCGCGGCCGCCCGCCATTTCCCACCGGGCGGGTCACGCGTCTTCCTGACCGCCCGAGCGAACGGCGTCGTCTATTAGTCTGGACAGCCGGGCACCGCGCACCACGGACTCGTCGAACACGAAGTGCAGCTCTGGCGTCACACGGGTGCCCAGACCGTGCGCCAGCTCGGAGCGCAGGAAGCCGGAGGCGCGTCGCAGCGTGGCAAGCGTCTCCTCCGTCTTGTCCTCGTCACCCAGTACTGTCACGAAAACCTTGGCGTGGGTCATGTCCGGGCTGAGCTCGACGCCGGTGATGGTCAACAGCCCGATACGCGGGTCCTTGAGCTCGAGTCGGATGATGCCCGACAGGTCCCTCTGGATCTGATCCGCCAGACGCGTGGTGCGCGGATTGTTCCTGCCTCTTGCCAAGGATCGGCCGCTCCGCGAGGACCCGCTCACAGAGAGCGGGCCACCTCCACGATCTCGTAGGTCTCGATCTGATCGCCGACGCGAATGTCGTCGAAGTTGCGCACTTGAAGCCCACACTCGAAACCGGCCTTGACCTCGCGCACGTCATCCTTGAAGCGCTTGAGCGAATCGAGCTCGCCGGTGTGGATGACCACGTTGTCGCGCAGCACCCGGACCAGGGAGTTGCGCTTCGCGAAACCCTCGAGCACATAGCAGCCGGCGACTGCACCGACCTTCGAAATGCGGAACACCTGGCGCACGTCGATGAGACCGGTGATGTTTTCCTTGCGCTCGGGCGAGAGCATGCCCGACATCGCTGCCTTGACCTCGTCGACCGCCTCGTAGATCACGTTGTAGTAGCGCACATCGATGCCGTGGGCGCCAACCAGCTTCTTGGCGGTGGCATCGGCACGGGTGTTGAAGCCGATGATGACCGCGTTCGACGCCAGCGCAAGGTTGACGTCCGACTCGGTGATGGCACCCACGCCGCTGTGCACGATGTTGACCTTCACCTCTTCCGTGGACAGCTTCTCGAGGGCGTTCTGCAGTGCTTCGTAAGAACCCTGCACGTCGGCCTTGATGATCAGCGACAGCGACTTCGAGCCGCCGGAGGCCATCTGCTCGAACATGTTGTCCAGTTTCGCCGCCTGCTGCCTGGCCAGCTTGACGTCCCGGTACTTGCCCTGGCGGAACAGCGCGATCTCGCGCGCCTTGCGCTCGTCGGCCACCACCAGCACTTCCTCGCCTGCCATTGGCACCTCAGACAGGCCAAGGATCTCGACCGGGATGGAGGGGCCTGCCTGCTGCGTCGGATGTCCGGCCTCGTCCATGAGCGCACGCACCTTCCCGAACACTGCCCCCGCGAGCACCACGTCGCCGCGGTTCAGGGTGCCGGACTGCACCAGGACCGTAGCCACAGGCCCGCGGCCCTTGTCCAGGCGTGCCTCGATGACGATGCCCCTCGCCGGCGCGTTGCGCGGCGCCTTCAGCTCCAGCACCTCGGCCTGCAGCAGAATGCGCTCCAGCAGCTCGTCGATGCCCTGCCCCGTTCGGGCCGACACCTCCACGAACATGGTGTCGCCACCCCAGTCCTCGGGCACGACCTCGCGGGCCACCAGCTCCTGGCGCACGCGCTCCGGATTGGCATCCGGCTTGTCGATCTTGTTCATGGCGACGATCAGCGGCACCTTCGCCGCCTTGGCATGGGCGATGGCCTCGATGGTCTGCGGCATCACGCCGTCGTCCGCCGCAACCACCAGGATGACGATGTCCGTGACCTTTGCACCGCGGGCGCGCATGGCCGTGAAGGCCTCGTGGCCCGGGGTGTCGAGGAAGGTGACGGTCCCCCGCGGCGTGCTCACATGGTATGCACCAATGTGCTGGGTGATGCCACCGGCTTCGCCGCTGGCCACGCGGGTGCGACGGATGTGGTCGAGCAAAGAAGTCTTGCCGTGGTCGACGTGTCCCATCACCGTGACCACGGGCGCGCGCGGCTCTGCCATCGCCTCCTCGCGTGGCTCGGCCTCGCTCAGGTAGGACTCCGGATCATCGAGCTTCGCAGGCTTGCCGACGTGACCCAGCTCCTCGACCAGGATCATTGCGGTTTCCTGATCCAGGATCTGGTTGATCGTGACCATGGAGCCCAGCTTCATGAGAGCCTTGATGACCTCCGTGGCCTTCACCGACATTCTCTGCGCCAGGTTGGCGACGGTGATGGTCTCCGGCACCAGCACCTCACGCACCATCGGCTCGGTGGGCGCAGAAAACTGATGCTGCGCGTCGCCATGACGTCCGCCCGCACGGCCATGGCCCTTGCCTCGCCAGCCGTCGGCGCCGCCGGCATCGCCGCGGGTCTTGAGGGTGCGTCTGCCGCGGGAGGCATCGTCCTTCCACCCGGACCCCTCCTTGCCCGGCTTCTTGACGCCGCGTCCAGGCACCGCCTTGGACGCCTCCGCGGGTTTGGCGACCACGGGTCGGTGCAAGGTGGTCTCGACAGGCTTCGGCGCCGCCGCGACGCTTTCGGGCGTCGCCACGGCCGTGGGCGCCACCGCCGCCGGCGCTTCCTTGGACGCTTCGCCGGCCTCGGGCGCCGTCTCTGCGGTCGCGGGCTTGCGGCTGCGCTCGCGCGCCTCCTGTTTAAGGCGCAATTCCTCGGCCTGAAGGGCAGACAATGCCCTATGCTTGCGCTCCTCCTCGTCGCGCAGGGCCTGCTGGTCCGCACCGATGATCGACACCGGGGCAGGTGCGGATACTGGAGCGGATGCCGGCAGGGGTGCTGGCTCTGGCACCGGCTCGGGGACAACCTCCACCACCGGCGCGACCACCTCGGCCGGTGTTTCCACAGACTCGGGCTCTCCAGGCAGCGCGTCGCGCTTCACGAAAACGCGCTTCTTGCGGACCTCCACCTGGATGGTACGGGAACGGCCGGTTCCGTCGGCCTGCTTGATCTCGGTGGTCTGGCGCCGCGTAAGCGTGATCCGGTTGCGCGCCTCTCCCCCGCCATGGGCCTTGTGCAGGTAATCCAGCAACTGCGATTTGTCCTGCTCGGTGAGGCTGTCCCCCAGGGCGGTCTTGTGGACGCCGGCGGACTTGAGCTGCTCGAGCAGGCGGGCGGGTTCCACCTTGAGCTCGGTGGCGAACTGGGAAACGGTCATCTGGGCCATTGGGCGTTACCTGCGACTTTCAAGCGAACCAGGGGGCTCGCGCCGTCATGATGAGCTGCTTGGCGCGCTCTGCGTCCATTCCGGTCAACTCGACCAGATCGTCCACGGCGAGGTCCGCCAATTCCTCCTGGGTGTGCACGCCCTTGCCGGCCAGCACGCGCGCGGTCTGGTCGTCCATGCCCTCGAGCCCCAGCAGGTCGTCAACCTGTTCCTCGCTGGCGATGGCCTGGGTCAGCAGGGCGTTACGGGCCCGCGAGCGGAGCTCGTTGACCGTGTCCTCGTCAAAGGACTCGATCTCGAGCATCTCGCCGATCGGCACGTAGGCCACTTCCTCGAGGGTGTTGAAACCTTCCTGAACCAGAATATCGGCAAGCTCCTCGTCCACGTCGAGGGCGCCCATGAACAGCTGGCGGATGCGGTCGACTTCCTCCTGCTGCCTGCTATTGGACTCGGTCTCGCTCATCAGGTTGATCTCCCAGCCGGTGAGCTCGCTCGCGAGTCGCACGTTCTGGCCGGTGCGACCGATCGCCTGGGCCAGATTGTCCTCGCCCACCACCACGTCCATGCTGTGCGAGTCCTCGTCGACGACGATGCTGGTGACCTCGGCCGGCATCAGCGCATTGATGACGAACTGGGCCGGCTCCGGCGACCACAACACGATGTCCACCCGTTCGCCCGCCAATTCCTGGGTCACGGCCTGGACCCGCGAGCCGCGCATTCCGACGCAGGTGCCGATCGGGTCGAGACGCTGGTCGTTGGACTTGACCGCAATCTTGGCCCGAGACCCCGGGTCGCGAGCCGCTGCCTTGATCTCCAGCAGCCCCTCCTCCATCTCGGGAACCTCGAGCTCGAACAGCTTGACGATGAATTCCGGAGCCACCCGCGACAGAATGAGTTGCGGACCGCGCGCCTGACGATCGATCTTGAACAGATAGGCGCGGACACGGTCGCCGACACGGAGGTTTTCTTTTGGAATCATCTGGTCTCGCGGCAGCACGGCTTCGAGCCGGCCGGACTCCACGATGGCGCTGCCACGCTCCATGCGCTTGATGGTGCCGGTGACCAGATGTTCCTTGCGCTCCAGAAAGTCGCTCAGGATCTGCTCCCGCTCGGCATCCCGGATTTTCTGCAGGATCACCTGCTTCGCGGTCTGAGCTCCGATGCGACCGAACTCCACTGCCTCCAGCGGTTCCTCGACGTAGTCGCCGAGCTTGGCCTCGGAGTTGTCGACCAGCGATTCCTCCAGCAGCATGTGGATGCCGGAGTCGGTGAATTCCTCCTCGGGCACGATCTGCCAGCGGCGGAAGGCCTCGTATTCGCCGGTGTTGCGGTCGATGGCAACGCGCACGTCCGCCTCTTCCTTGAAGCGCCGCTTGGTGGCGGAGGCCAGGGCCAGTTCGAGGGCACCGAACACCGTTTCCTTGTCGACGTTCTTCTCCCGCGCCAGGGCGTCGACGAGCATCAGGATTTCGCGACTCACGGAGTCCTCCAGATTTACAGTTCAGGCGCCAGACGGGCCTTGTCGATTTCGGAATGCTTGAAGGCGAACTCCGCCCCCTCGCAATTGAGCTTTACTTCCTGCGTGCCCTCGTCCACCGCGATGATGAGGCCGGTGAAGCGCTTGCGTCCGTTCAGCGGCAGCCGGAGCGTCACGTGGGCACGCTCCCCGACAAAACGGACGAAATCCGCGAGACGCTTGAGCGGACGGTCGAATCCGGGGGAGGACACTTCGAGCCGCGCGTAATCGAGGTTCTCGACCATGAAGACGCGTGACAGCTGGTTGCTGACGGTGGCGCAGTCGTCCACCGTGATGCCGTCCGGGTGATCGATGAACACCTGGATGACGCGATTGTGGCCGCCGGAGATGTGCAGATCCACGAGCTCATAGCCCTGCATCTCGACGGTTTGTGATGTGATCGCTTGTAGGTCCACGGGGCCAGAAAACAAAAATGGGCCGCAGCCCATTCCTTCGATTTCAATGATCGACGATGTTAACAGATTGTCCCGCAAACGAAAACGGACTCGCCTGCATATTTCACGGGCACAGGCGTGGCCGCGCTGCCCGGCCACCGATGGCGCCCTGTCCGGTCCGTCCTTCGGCCGCGGGGCGCCCCCCCCACCCCGTCACCTTCCGCGCGGCCCGGATGCCACGCTCGGAGTGTCCCAGCCGCCGCCGAGCGCCCGCACCAGCGCCACCGTCGCCTGGGCGCGGGCCGCCTGTACCCGGTTGGCCTCGCGTTGCGCCTCCAGCGCACTGCGCTGCGCCTCCAGAACCTCCAGATAGCTTACCGCCCCGGCCTCATGCCGGATCCGGGCCAGCTGCGCCGCCCGCACGGCCGCCCCGACGAGCTCGGTCACGGATTCCGCCTGCAGCTCGAGGGATCGCAGGCCACCGAGCGCATCCTCGACATCGCCGAACGCGACCAGCACACGCTGCCGGTACTGAGCGACCGCCTCCTCGTATTCAGCGCGGGCCCGCTCGAGCGCTGCCTTGTTGCGCCCGCCGTCAAGCAGCGGCACGCTCACGATGCCGCCGATGAATGGCCCCAGGAACCAGGTTCGGCTGGACCAGCGAAACAGGTCTCCCAGGGCGTCGGACTCGAAGCCAGCGGTGCCCGTCAGGCGCACCGAGGGGAAGAACGCCGCCCGCGCCACGCCGATGCGCGCGTTCGCGGCCAGCAATCCACGCTGTGCCGCCACCACGTCGGGGCGGCGTTCCAGAAGCGCCGAGGGTAGTCCCGGCGGGATCGCCGGCACCTTCGACGCGCGCGCGTCCGGCGACACCAGGCGCCTGGCCGGTGGCCGCCCCGAGAGCACGGCGATGGCGTTTTCGAGACGAATGCGCCGCCCCTCCGCCGCCTGAGCCTGGGCCCGCGTGCCGGCCACCTCCGCCCGGGCCTGGGTCACATCCAGCTCTCCCACCGCGCCGGCCTCCCGTCGGCGCTCGAGCAGGCCGAGGTTGGCCTGTCGCAGGCGCAGGGCCTCGCGCAGGATCTGCAACTCCGCATCCGCCTCGCGCAATTCGAAGTAAGTGCGGGCGAGATCGGCCTGCAGCGCGAGTGTCACCGAGCGGCGCGTCGCCTCGGTCGCCTCAAGATCGGCCCTTGCCGCCGCTGACGCGTCCTTCAGACGACCGAACAGGTCGACTTCGTAGGCGGCGAGCAGGGGCGCCCGCCAGAGGGTGCGCGACCCCGGGTTGGCGTCGGGCGGCAAACCGAGCGATCCGGGCGAGGCCCTGACGGCGACCGGGCCACCCCCAGCGGCCAGCTGCACCCCCCTTTCGGAGTCGGTGATCCCGAGCAGGGCGCGGGATTGGCGGACCCGCGCCGCCGCAGCCATGAGCGCAGGGCTGTCACGCAACGCCTCATCCATGAGGGAGTCCAGGACGGGGTCGTCGAAGGCCCGCCACCACTCGCCGCGTGTCTGGCCCTCGGCCGGTTCGGCGGGCTTCCAGCTGCCCCGTTCGTTCTCGGGCAGCGACGCTGCGTCACGCAGGAAGGCGGACGGCGTGTCGATCTCAGGCGCGACGAACGCCGGCCTCATGCTCGTGCAACCCGTCAGGACGGCGCACATCAGGGTCAGCCCCCAGGCGACGGCCTTCATGCCGCACCCCCGCCAGCGCCGCGACCGACCCCGTCAGTGGCTTCCGGCGTGAAGTGGGACGAATCCGCGGGGCGTGGAGTTCGTGGTGGCGAGCCCCCGAGCAGCACGTAGAACACCGGGGTCATGAACAATCCGAACAACGTCACCCCGAGCATACCGGCGAACACCGCGATGCCGATGGACTGGCGCATCTCCGCGCCTGCGCCGCTGGCCAGGACCAGGGGCACCACCCCCATGATGAAGGCGAAGGAGGTCATGAGGATCGGACGCAACCGGAGGCGACAGGCCGTGAGGGCTGCCTGCACCGCCGTGGCACCTCGGTGCTCCAGTTCCCGGGCGAACTCGACGATCAGGATCGCGTTCTTGCAGGCCAGTCCGACCAGGACGATGAATGCGATCTGGGTGAAGATGTTGTTGTCGCTCATCGGGAAATTCGCGCCGAGGATGGCCAGCGCGACCCCCATGACGGAGCCCTCGCCGGAGGTCAGCCACACACCCAGGATGGCGAAGAGCAGACACATCGGCACGATGAGGATCACGGCGAGCGGGAGGCGCAGGCTTTCGTACTGTGCCGCCAGCACCAGGAACACCAGCAGCACGCACAACGGGAACACCACCACCATGGTGTTGCCGGCGAGAATTTCCTGGTAGGTGAGATCGGTCCACTCGTAGCCGATGCCCTTGGGCAGTGTCTGGTCCAGGACGCGCGTGATGGCCGCCTGGGCCTGGCCGGAGGAGTAACCGGGCGCCGGACCGCCGTTGATGTCGGCCGTCAGGTAGGCGTTGTATCGCTGGACCCGGTCGGGGCCATGGGTGGGGGTGGCCGTCAGGACCGACGACAGCTGCACCATCTGCCCGCCGGGCGCACGCGTCTTGAGCGTGCCGATGCTCTCGGCCTGCATGCGGTACGGGGCATCGGCCTGGACCACGACCTGATAGGTGCGGCCGAAACGGTTGAAGTCGTTGACGTAGAGCGAACCCAGATTGATCTGCAGCGTGTCGAAGATGTCGCCCAGGGGCAGACCCATGCGCTTGGCCTTCTCCCGGTCCACGTCGGCGAAGATCTGCGGCACGTTGATCGTGTAGCTGGAGAAGACGCCCGCGAGCTCCGGCGTCTGGTAGGCGCGCCCGAGAGCGGCCTCCAGCGCCTCGGCAACCGCCTGGAAGCCGACGTTGCCGCGGTCCTCGAGCTGCAGACGGAAGCCTCCGATCGTGCCCAAGCCCTCCACCGCAGGCGGTGGAAA
>JBILUV010000141.1:0-9023 GCA_044370825.1 Burkholderiales bacterium
CCCCAGAGCGACTGCTCGAAGCCGTGGCGGTCCTTGAAATCCTTCAGCCCGAAAAAGGCGATCCCCTCGTTCGGACTGACCGTGAAGCCGTTGATGGACAGGCCGGCGAAGGCCACGGAGTCCTTGACCGCCGGATGCTTCAGCCCGATGTCGGTCATGCGCCGGATCACGGCCTCGGTCCGGTCGAGGGAGGCACCGTCGGGAAGACGGGTGAAGCCGACGAGATACTGCTTGTCCTGCTGCGGGACGAAGCCCTTCGGCACCACCGAGAACATCCAGACCGTCACGCCGATGAGTCCTGCGTACACCACCATCACGGCCCACCGTCTTCCCAGGGTGCGGCCGACCGCCCGCTCGTAACGGCCGGAGGCCCTCGCGAAGAAGCGGTTGAAGCCGCGGAAGAACCAGCCGAACACCCTGTCGATGCCACGCTGCAGCAAGTCCTTTTCCGCCCCGTGAGGCCGGAGCAGGACCGCGGCCAGAGCCGGCGACAGCGTGAGCGAATTGACCGTGGAGATAACGGTGGAGATGGCGATCGTCAGGGCGAACTGGTTATAGAACTGCCCGGTCAATCCGGACACGAACGCCGTGGGGACGAACACCGCGCAAAGCACCAGCGCCGTGGCGATGATGGGGCCGCTCACCTCCTTCATCGCCTGATGCGTGGCCGCCCAGGGCGACAGCCCGTTGCCGATGTTGCGCTCGACGTTCTCCACCACCACGATGGCGTCGTCCACCACGATGCCGATGGACAGCACCATGCCGAACAGCGTCAGAGTGTTGATGGAGAACCCGAACACCAGCATCAGGCCGAAGGTGCCGACGATGGACACGGGCACGGCGACCAGCGGGATGATGGAGGCCCGCCACGTCTGCAGGAAGACGATCACCACGAGGACGACCAGCGCCACCGCCTCCAGCAGGGTCTTGACGACCGCGGCGATGGAGGCCCGCACGAACTGGGTCGGGTCGTAGACGATGGTGTAGTCGAGCCCGGGCGGAAAGTCCCGCCGCAGTTCGTCCATCGCGGCGCGCACCTCGTCGGACAGGGCCAACGCGTTTGCGGTGGGGGATTGGAACAGGCCGATGGCGACGGAGGGCTTGCCGTCGAGCAGACTGCGGAGCGTGTAGGTGTTGCCCCCCAGTTCGATGCGCGCCACGTCGCGCAGCCGCACCAGACCGGCAGGTCCCGACTTCACGATGATGTTTCCGAACTCCTCCTCGTCGGCCAGACGTCCCTTCGCCGTGATGTTGAGCTGGAACTGGGAACCGTCCACACTCGGTGGAGCGCCCAGAACGCCTGCGGCCACCTGCACGTTCTGCTCCCGGATGGCAGCCACGACGTCGGTGGCCGTGAGCCCATAGGAGGCCAGTCTGGGCGGCTGGAGCCACACCCGCATGGCATAGTCGCCGCCTCCGAACACGTCGACCAGCCCCATGCCGTCGATGCGCTGGAGGCGGTTCTTGATGTTCAACACCGCATAGTTGCGCTGGTAGAGCTCGTCGTAGCGACCGTCCGGCGACACGAGGCTCACGACGAGCGTGAGGCTGGCGGAGCTTTTCTGGGCCACCACACCGATGCGTCGGACCTCCTCGGGCAGCCTGGGCAGGGCCCGCTGCACCCGGCTCTGCACCTGGGTCTCGGCCTTGTCGATGTCCGTCCCCACCCTGAAGGTCACCGTCAGCTGATAGGACCCGTCCGCGGTGTTCTGCGAGGACATGTACAGCATGTCCTCGACGCCGTTGATCTGCTCCTCCAGGGGCGTGGCGACCGTCTCCGCAAGGACCTGCGGGTTGGCACCAGGGTACTGGGCTCGCACCTGGACCGAAGGCGGCACCACCTCCGGAAATTCCGAGACCGGCAGCTTCTGGATCGACAGCAGCCCGCCGATGAAGATGAACATCGAAATGACCGCGGCGAAGATCGGGCGGTCGATGAAGAAACGGGAGAAGTCCATCGCCTCGCTCCCGGGCCTCAGCGCCCGTCACCCGATGCGGCCGGCTTCTCCGTCGCCTTCCCGGCGGCATCCGCGCCGGCCGGCATCCGGCCGGTGGACGATTCGGCGCCCGCGGCGGGCGCCGGCTCGGTTCTGGCGTTGACCTCCTGCCCTGGCCGCACCCGCAACAGACCGTTGACCACCACCAGTTCGCCTTCCCGCAGACCCTCGTTGACGATGCGCTCCCCGTCGACCACGCCGCCGATCCGCACCGGCCGATGCACGGCCTTGCGATCGGCGCCGACCACCAGTACGAACTTCCGGTCCTGATCCGTCCCGATGGCACGGTCAGGCACGAGCACGACCGCCGCGTCCCCCGCGGGATCGAACAGCCGCACCCGCGCGAACAGCCCTGGAGTCAGCCGGGCGTCCGGATTGGCCACCACCGCACGCGCCTGCACGCTGCCGGTGGCAGGGTCGACCCGGTTGTTCACGAACTGCAGGCTGGCACGGTGGGGAAACCCGGTCTCGCCCGCCAGCGCGAAGTCCACCGGAAGGCCCCGCCGGGCGGCGGCGTTGAGCCCAAAGCGCACGAAGGTGGCCTCGTCGACGTCGAAGGACACATACAGCGGATTCATGGAGACGATGGTGGTGAGCACGGGCGGCTCCGGCGATTCCGCCTGCACCAGATTACCGACGGTGATGTCGAACCGGCCCGCCCTGCCTGCGATCGGCGCCGTCACACGCGTGAACGACAAGTCCAGACGAGCGGCATCCACTCCCGCCCGGGCCGACCGTACCGCGGCCTCGAGATCCTTCAGCTGGGCGGAACGCTCATCGACCTCGCGCTGGGAAGTGGCCTGACTCGCCAGAAGCTTCTGCGCCCGACCCAGTTCCAGGCGGGCCAGTTCGATCCGCGACTCGAGCGCGGCCAGTTCCCCCTCGGCGCGTTGCAGCCGGGCCTGATAAGGGCGCGCGTCGATGGACACCAGGAGGTCCCCCTTGCGCACGTCCTCGCCCTGCCGGAAATGCACCGCCTCGATGTACCCGCTGACGCGCGCGCGCACGTCCACTTTCTCCACGGCCTCGAGTCGACCCGGGAACTCCTCCCGTCGGCC
The DNA here is from genome assembly GCA_044370825.1 of Burkholderiales bacterium. Taxonomy (GTDB): domain Bacteria; phylum Pseudomonadota; class Gammaproteobacteria; order Burkholderiales. The sequence continues at coordinate 3,056 of JBILUV010000141.1, forward strand.
GAGGACGCGTGATCGGGTCGGCGCCACCGTGACCTCCGGGGCTGGCGCGGCCGCGGGAGCCGCTGCGGGCTTGTCCTCACCCTGACACCCCAGGAGCGCAACAACGAGTGGCAGCAGAAGCTTCGACGTCGAACAGGCCTTGGCGGCGTTCATGCCTGGGTTCTCCGATATCTGGGTTCCGGGGCAGCACGGGAGCGGAGGGCCGCCGCGCCGCACCGGCGGGCGAAGGCCCGTGGCGTGCGGCCCGGGAAAAGTGTGGTCGGCACGCGGGCCGGCGGTGGTCCGATGACCACGCAACTCGTAAAGTTAATGCCTGCCGCTCATGCCGGCAAGCGGCCGCACCATGCCGGTGCCGGCCTGGCCGTCAGGTCTCCCAGTTCACCACTTCCGAGGATGCGGCCCGCGCCGTGCGGTATCCATTGACGGGTGCGGTCTGATCGGGGTGACCGAAGGACAGCCCGCACACCACCCGCCGGTGGGCCGGCAGACCGAAGTGGTCACGGACGATGTCCGGGTAGGAGGCCAGCGCGGCCTGGGCGATGCTACCCACCCCCTCCGCCTGGAGGCAGAGCATGAGGCTCATTACGTAAAGCCCGCAGTCGAGCATGCCATAGACGCCGAGCGCGGCGTCGGTGGAGATGAATGCCATGTGAGGCGCGCCGAAACCGCGGAAGTTCTCGAGCGCCTGGGCCTGGGCCCGCTCCCGGTCGTCGCGGCCGATGCCGACCGCCTGATACAGCTGGACCCCACAGGCCCTGCGCCTTTCCCGGTAAACGCCCTCGTAACCGGGCGGAAACGGGAAATCCGGGTTTCCGGGGCGCGCGGCGACCGCTTCCGTGAGCAGACGATCGGCGATGGCCTCGCGGGACGCACCCGAGGCCACGTGGACCAGCCAGGGCTGGGTATTGCACCAGGAGGGGGTGCGCTGGGCGGCGGCGAAGGCCCTGTCCAGGACCACGCGGTCCACCGGCTCAGGCCGGAACGCGCGACAACTGTATCGCTCCGAAAGCAGTCGCTGGAGGGCTTCGGCGGGAGATTCACTGTTCATCGTCTGTTCGCAATCGTTGTGGGGCCGGCGCAGCAGCTCACTTGAAGCGGTCGTCCACCTCGACCTGGTAACCGATGGCCAGACGGTTGCCCTTGTTCGCCAGGGCCACCACCTCGATCAGCTCGCCGAGCATCTGGTCGTCCATGCCCTTGCGCCGCGCTGCGGCCGTGTGTGAACGGATGCAGTATTCACAATTGTTGGTCATGCTGACCGCCACGTAGATCAGTTCCCTGGCCAGAGGGTCAAGGCGCCCGCCTTCCCGTCCCATGACATCCTTCACCTCCGCCCAGAACTGGCGCAGCGTCGGCGGGTGGTTGGCCAGCGCCTTCCAGACGTTGTTGATCCAGTCGGTCTTGCGGGTGGCGAGAATGTCGTCGTAGACGGCGCGCACCTCGGGGCTTGCATCGTCGTATTCGATGAGCTTGGTCAAAGCCATTTCAGGGTCTCCACATCCTGGAGCGGGCGCCGTGGACATGCCGCGCGCGCGCCTTGCATAATCGCCGACCCGTCGCGGAACGCAGTCCCCCGCGCGTCCATCCACGGAACGGCCCGATGAAAATCCTGTTTGATCTTATCCCGGTGTTCGTGTTCTTTCTGGCCTATTTCGGTGCCGGACACTGGCCCGAGGACGCCGCCCGGATCACCGGTTCCATTGTTGGCGGACTTGGCCTCGGGCAGGACCTCCCAGCAAGCCAGGTACCCATCCTCCTGGCCACTGCGCTCGCGATCGTCGCCACCGTCGGGCAGGTGGTGTGGCTCATGGCGCGCGGCCGGAGGGTGGACCGCATGCTCTGGATCAGCCTTGCCATCATCGTGGTCATGGGCGGCCTCACCCTGGCGTTCCGCGACGCGACCTTCATCAAGTGGAAGCCGACGCTGTTGTACTGGGCGTTCGGCATCGTCCTGCTGGTGTCCGAGCGCCTGCTCGGCAGGAACCTCATCCGGTCCATGACCCAGGGCCAGTTCACGCTCCCGGAGCCGGTCTGGCGCAGGCTCAATTACAGCTGGGTCGGCTTCTTCGCCTTCATGGGCGCGCTCAACCTGTTCGTGGCCTTCAATTTCGCCGAGCCCACCTGGGTCAAGTTCAAGCTCTTCGGCGGCATGGGTCTCATGTTCGTGTTCGCGCTCGCGCAGGGAATGTTCCTGGCGCGCCATGTCCAGGACCAGGAGGCGGAGAAATGACTGGGCCCCAGTCCCTTGCCGATCTGATCTGCACCCGCCTGGCGCCGCTGCACGCCGAAAGTCTGGAGGTGTTCGACGACAGCGCCGACCACTCCGGCCACGCCGGCGCGGCGGAGAGCGGTGGCGGGCACTTTCAGGTCTTCGTCGTGTCCGAGGCGTTCCAGGGGCTGTCCCGGGTGGCGCGGCACCGGCTGGTGTATGATCCGCTGCGCGATCTGATGCCCCAGCGCATTCATGCACTTGCCATCATCGCCCAGACACCCGCGGAGGCAGCGGCGTCCGGGCCGGCGGCCTGAGGAACGGCCTGTTCGGCGACCTCCGCCCTCACCCCTGATTCCCTCAAACGACCACCTGAAGGATTATTCATGCGATTCATCAAGCCCGCCGCCCTCGTTGCAGCCAGTCTTTTCGGCCTGTCCCTGCTGTCCGCCTGCAACGCCGAGGAGGCGGGCAGGAACGCCGCGGTCGTCAACGGCGTGCCCATCCCCGAGGCACGCCTGGACTTCGTGCTGAAGATGCAGCAGCAGCAGGGCGCCAAGGACAACCCGGAGACACGCAAGCAGTTGCGTGACGTCCTCATCACCCGCGAGATCATCACCCAGGCCGCCATCAAGGAAGGTCTGGACAAGTCCGAGGAGTTCCAGACCCAGATCGACCTGGCCCGCCAGCAGGTCCTGGTCAACGCCTATCTTGAGGACTACCTGAAAAAGCACGAGCCCACCGAGGCAGACCTGCGCGCCGAGTACGACCGCGTCAAGGCCGAGCAGGCGGACCCGAATGCCAAGGAATACAAGGCGCGTCACATCCTGGTGAAAAAGGAGGCCGACGCCAAGGCCATCCTCGCCCAGTTGAAGAAGGGCGCGAAGTTCGAGGACATCGCCAGGAAGAAGTCCGAGGACAGCGGTTCAAAGGTCAAGGGGGGCGAGCTCGACTGGACCGATGGCAACAACATGGTCAAGCCTTTTGCCGAAGCCATGCGCTCCCTCAAGAAGGGCGAGACCACCGACAAACCGGTCCAGACCCAGTACGGCTACCACATCATCCGCATGGACGACGTGCGCGCCGTCACCTTCCCTGCCTTCGAGGAGGTCAAGGACCAGGTGATGAAGCAGGTCATCGGCAGGCAGCGCGACCAGATGGTGGACGAGCTGCGCAAGACCTCCGTGGTGGAGTGAGTCTCCCGGCGTGAACCCCGGCGTCCGGCGCGGACCCCGGGGAGCGGCCGACCGCTCCGGAGCCGTCGGCCGTGTCGTCTCAGCATTCCGGGCTCTGAATCGTCGTCAGAACCCGTCCCTGTCGTGTACCACCTTCCAGCGCTCGCGTGCGCGGATCTCTTCGTCGAGTTGCTGGCGTTCGACCTGGTCGCGCTCGCCCTCGAACAGCATCAGCTTGGCGAACTGCCCATAGGTGATGTCCCCGGCGTACAGATCGGCCAAGCCCTCGGAGACCCGGTTGTTCGTGCGCAGCCGATAGGAGGGCAGCGTGCCGAGCCGTTTCGTGGCCCGCTGGATGCATGTGTCGAAGGCTCCCGACAAGGCCTTGATCGCAGGCTTTTCCGCCTCCGTGGCCCTGACGCGCCGGGCGAGTATGTCCACAGGTTGCGGTTCACCGATCTGCAGCGGGATGAGGATCTTGTCCCGAACCGGATCGATCTTCGGATCAGCGTAGTCGTGGGCGCACTCGGCCAGGATGTCCTTCTCGGGCGGGGACGGGCGCGGGGGCGACACCACGCATCCTGCCGCCATCAGGCCTGCCACGGTCAAGAGCATCAGTTCCCTCATCGCATCCCTCTCCACTTGCCTGCAGCCATGGGGCCGGCGCGACCCAGTAACCAAGCCGACGGGCTCAACCCTGCCGCGTCCAGTCGAAGGCGTTGCGGAACATCTTCATCCAGGGGGAATCTTCCCCCCAGTGACGGGGATGCCACGACATCTGCACAGTACGGAACACCCGCTCCGGATGCGGCATGAGAACGGTGAACCTTCCATCCGGCGTCGTTAAGCCCGTGACTCCCCCCGGCGACCCGTTCGGGTTCGCCGGGTAGCGGCGGGCGACCCGCCCCCGGCTGTCCACGTAGCGCATGGCCACCAGCGGTCCGGCGGCGCGGGCAGCAGCGGTGTCCGCGAACTCCGCCCGGCCTTCCCCGTGCGACACCACCACCGGCAGGCGCGAGCCCGCCATGTCGCGGAAGAACAGCGACGGGCTGTGCGTGATCTCAACCATGACCAGCCGCGCCTCGAACTGCTCGGAGCGGTTGCGCACGAAGTGCGGCCACACGGCGCTGCCGGGGATGAGCTCGTGCAGGTTGCTCATCATCTGGCAGCCGTTGCACACGCCAAGTGCGAAAGTGTCCCCGCGGGTGAAGAAGTCGGAAAACTCGTCCCGCGCCCGCTCGTTGAACAGCACCGACTTGGCCCATCCTTCCCCTGCGCCCAGCACATCGCCGTAGGAGAAGCCGCCACACGCCGCCACCCCCCTGAAACCACGGAGCGACACCCGCCCCGCGAGCAGGTCACTCATGTGGACGTCCACCGCCTCGAAACCGGCGCGGTGGAAGGCGGCAGCCATCTCGATCTGCCCATTGACGCCCTGCTCGCGCAGGATGGCCACCCGGGGCCGCGCGCCGGCGAACACCGGTGCCCGCACCGCAGCCGGATCGAAGCTCAGGTGGGCCCCCAGTCCGGGATCGGCAACGTCGTCGATGGCCTCGAACTCCTCATCGGCGCAGTCCGGGTCGTCCCGCAGACGCTGCAGCGCGTGGCTGGTTTCGGACCACGCCTCGAGCAGCGTCACGCCGGACACCGCCAGAACCTCCTCACCCCTGACGCGCACCCGCAGGTGGCCGTCGGTGTTGATGGCGCCGATGTCGTGCACGCAGCCACCGAGGCCCGCAGCCTCGAATTCCGCCCGCACCTCCTCCAGATCGGCGCAGCGCACCTGCAGCACCACTCCCAGCTCCTCTGCGAACAGCGCGCCCGCCACCCCTCCCCGCTTCGTCAGTGCACCCAGCTCCACCGTGACGCCGACGTGTGTGGCGAACATCATCTCGGCAAGCGCGACGGCGAGACCACCGTCGGAGCGGTCGTGGCAGGCGAGCAGCCGGCCTCGTCGAAGCAAGCTCTGCTGGGCGGTGAACCAGCCGCGCAGGCGCGCCGGTTCGTCGACGTCCGGAATGTCGTTGCCCATGGCGCCGTGCGCCTGGGCCAGCGCCGAACCGCCGAGGCGGTTGCGACCCGCGCCGAGATCGATCAGCAAGAGCCTCGTGTCACCCGCGTCCAGCCGCAGTTCTGGCGTGAGCGTCGCGCCGACGTCGTCGACCCGCGCGAACGCGGACACGATGAGGGAGACCGGTGCCGTCATGTCGCGGTCCGCACCGTTGTCGCGCCACGTGGTGCGCATCGACAGGCTGTCCTTGCCCACCGGAATCGAGATGCCCAGCGCCGGGCACAGCGCCATGCCCACGGCGTGCACCGCATCGAACAGCGCCGCGTCCTCCCCGGGCTGTCCGGCTGCGGCCATCCAGTTGGCGGAAAGCTTCACCCCGGAGAGCGCACCGACCGCGGCTGCGGACAGGTTGGTCAAGGCCTCGCCCACCGCCATGCGCGCCGACGCCGCGGCATCCACCAGGGCGAGGGGCGTGCGCTCGCCCATGGCCATGGCCTCGCCGAGCCGGGTGTCGAAACCCATGGCCGTGACCGCCACGTCGGCCACCGGCACCTGCCAGGGCCCGACCATCTG
>JBILUV010000260.1:0-4987 GCA_044370825.1 Burkholderiales bacterium
CGCCGGCGAAGGTGCGCTGGCAGAACGAGGACCAGCTCAATTTCGTGCTGCGCGAGGGGCGCAAGCGCCAGATCCGGCGCATGTGCGAACTGGTGGGGCTGCGGGTGACCGGGCTCAAGCGCATCCGAATCGGCCGCGTGCGGCTGGACGATCTGCCCCAGGGTCAATGGCGTTTCCTCGGCGCCGACGAGGGCTTCTAGCCCGGAAGTCCATCAGGCCACGCGGTGACCGCAATGCGCCCGTCAGCACCTGTGGCGGACAGCGCACCAGACTGTAGCGACAGCCAATTTCCCGTAAACCCGATGGGCATCGGTACGCTGCTCATTTTCGGGGCCGTCCTGGTGAAATGTCCGGGCCCGGGATGTCCGCCGCTGCCTGGGCTTCAGCGGGGGGCGCCCACGTCTCCGGGAAAGTCTGCCAGCCAGTCCTCCAGTGACGGCGTGCCCAGGGCTACGAAGTCGTACCGCGCTCGCACCACGGGAATATCGTGACCGAGCGCCCTCGACAGGTCGATGGGCGTGCCGGCGATGACGACGTCGACGGCAGCGTTGCCGATGCTGCGCGCGAGCGCGGCGCACTCGGCCTCGGAGTAGCCCAGTGCCGGGAGCACTGCGCCGATGTGCGGGTGGCGCTCGAGCATGTCGCGCACCGCTCCCACGGCGTAGGGCCTCGGGTCAACGATCTCGGCCACGCCGGCGGCCAGAGCGGCTGCGTGGCCCGCCCCCGTCGCCATGCCGCCGTGGGTCAGACTCGGACCGTCTTCCACGACCATGACGCGCAGCCCCCGCAGGTCGGTGCCCGGGGGCAGGGTGACCTCCGAGGCGCCCAGGAAGACCGGCACGTCGGGGCGCAGCGCCCGGACGTTGTCCACGGCCTGGCGCACCGCAGCCCTGGCGGCGGCGTTGGCCTTGTTGACGACCACGGCATCGGCCAGCCGGATATTGGCCTCCCCCGGGTGGTGGCTGCTCACCTGATCCGGGCGCAGTGCATCCACCACCACGACGTGCCGGTCCGGACGCACGAAGGGGAAGTCGTTGTTGCCACCCTCCCACAGCAGCACGTCGCCATCCGCTGTGGCTGCTGCCACCACCGCGGGCGTATCGACCCCCACATGCACCACGTGACCTGCGGCGAGATGCGGCTCGTACTCCTCTCGCTCCTCCAGGGTGCAGGCGGCGGCGTCGAGGTCGCCGGGCACGGCAAAACGCTGCACCTGCTGTCGCAGCAGATCGCCGTAGGGCATGGGGTGGCGCAGCACCGCGACGCGATGGCCGCGCGCCGCCAGACGGTCGGCGGCCCAGCGGGCGATCTGGGACTTGCCGCAGCCTGTGCGCACCGCCGAGATGGCGAGCACCGGACGCCTCGCCGACACCATGGTGCGGTCGGGGCCGAGCAGGCGGAAATCCGCGCCGCAGGCAAGCGCTCGCGAGGCGAGGTGCATGACGGCCGGGTGCGACAGGTCGCTGTAGGCGAACACGACCTCGGTCACGCCCAGATTGCGGCAAGCCTGCTCGAGTTCGGCTTCGGGCACGATGGGAATGCCCTCGGGGTAGCGCGGGCCCGCCAGGGCGGCGGGATAGCGCCGCGCGTCGATGCCGGGGATCTGGGCCGCGGTGAAGGCCACCACCTGTATGGCCGGATCGTCGCGCAGCGCCACGTGGAAGTTGTGGAAGTCGCGCCCGGCGGCGCCAAGCACCAGCACTTGCGCGCTCATCATCACCTCACCCCTGTCGATGCGGTGACTGTAGCACCGCTCGCCGGTGCGCCGATTTGATCTGGATGAAGCTTTCGTGCCGGGTATTGGCTTAGTCTGTTTCCCAATCCACCGTCATGAGAGGGTGCCATGCCTTCAAGCAGGACCGCCGGCGGCGAGGCGACCGATGCCGTGAGCCCGTTCGAGTTCAAGGACCACCTGATCGCTCTGGCGCGCGACGCGGCGGCGCGCCGCGCCATGCCCGTCCTCGATGCCGGGCGCGGCAATCCGGACTGGATGGCGCTGGACGCGCGTCGCGGCTTTTTCCTGCTGGGTCAGTGTGCCTGCGACTGGCGAGCGGCGACCGTTGGAGATGCCGGGGTGGCGCCATCCTTCCTGCGCGAGTGGCTAGCAGCCCACCGCGAGACCGCCGGCGCGGCTTGGCTGGGCACTGCGCTGGAGTGGGCACAGGCGCGGCTCGGCCTGACGGACGAGGCCCTGGCCGGCCCGATGATGACGGCAGTCCTGGGCGGGCGGTACCCGGAGCCACCGGCCATCCTGCCCTGGGTCCAGACCGTGTGCCGCGCCCACCTCGCCAGCCTGCATGCCTGGCCTGAGGCCCTCGCGGCGGGTACGCGATTGTTCGCCACCGAGGGTGCCAGCGCCGGCATCGTCCACCTGTTCGACACCCTCGGCGCGAACGGCCTGCTGGAGGCGGGCGACACCGTGGCGGTGGTGACCCCGATCTTCACGCCCTACCTCGAAATCATCGGTGCGCCGGCGCGCGGACTGCGCCTGTTGCCGCTGCCGCTCGAGATCGGGGCAACGCCCCAACTCGCGCCCGCGACGGTCGCGCGGCTGCGCGACCCGGCCGTGCGGGTGCTGGTGGTGGTCAATCCCGGGAACCCGGTCGCCCGCGCGCTCGACGTGGCCTCTGTGGAGGCGATCGCGGCCATCGTGGAAGGCGGACGCGCGGATCTGCTGGTGATCAGCGATGACGTCTACGGCCCGCTGGCCCCGGGCTATGCGGCGCTGACGACGCGGCTGCCGCGCAACACCTTCGGCGTGTTCTCCCACTCCAAGTTCTTCGGTGCCACTGGCTGGCGCCTGGGTCTGGTCAGCATGGCGCAGGACCACGTCGCCGATCACCTGCTCGCATCGGCACCGGAACAGCAGCGGGCCGCCGTCCTCGCGCGTTACCGCAGTCTCGGCACTGATCCGGCGGGGCTGCCTTTCCTCGAGCGGCTGGTGGCGCAGAGCCGCGGCGTGGCCTTCCATCACACCGCCGGCCTGTCGACGCCGCAGCAGGTGCAGATGGCGCTGCTCGCCCTGAGCGCGCTGCAGGACGAGGCAGGCATTTTCCGCGCCGGTGTGCAGGCGCGCCTGCCCGAGCGCCGGGTGGCGCTGTGGCGTGGGCTGGGTCTGCCGGTCCCCGACGTTCCCGGCCACACCGGCTATTACGAGTGGCTGGATCTGGGCCGGCTCGCTGCCGCCTGGAGCCGCCCGGGCGCGCCTTTCGCGCTGGACACCACCACCGCCGGGCTGCTGGAGCGCCTGGCGCGCGAACACGCCGTGGTTATCCTCCCCGGGGAGGGCTTCGGTGGCGCGCGCGGCACGGTGCGCGTGTCCCTCGCCAACCTCCCGCCCGGCGCGCTGGCGCGCCTGGGCGAGGCCGTGCGCAGCACCGTGCTGGCCGTACCGCCATGAGCGGCGACGCGATGGCGCAGGCGCGTGCCCTGGTCGAGCGCCTGCGCGATCCGGCGTGCCACCCCAATCCGGTCGAGACGGTCGGGGTGCTCGAGACCCACGTCTCCTGGGTGTTGCTGGCGGGCGCCTTCGCCTACAAGCTCAAGAAGCCGGTGTCGTTACCTTTCCTCGACTACGGCTCCCTGGAACTGCGGCATCACTTCTGCGCGGAGGAACTGCGCCTCAACCGCCGCACCGCACCGATGCTCTATCAGGCCGTGGTCGCCATCACCGGTACCCTGGAGCGGCCGCGCATCGGTGGCGAGGGCCCGGTGCTCGAGTACGCGGTGCGCATGGCGCGCTTCGAGCAGTCCGCGCTGTTCGACACCATGGCGGGGGAAGGGCGGCTGACCGTCGAGCACGTCGTCGCGCTCGGCCGGCACGTGGCGGCCTTCCACGCCAGCCTGCCACGGCAGCCACCACCGGGCGAGGCCGGCAGGCCGGAACTGGTGCTGCGTCAGGCGCTGGCCAACTTCGCCACGCTGCGCCCGGCATGTCCGGATCCGGACACGGCAGGGCGTCTCGATCGGCTCGAGGCCTGGACCCGCGAGGCGTCTGCCCGCATGGCTGCATCCATGGCGCGACGCCTGGCCGAGGAGCGGGTGCGCGAGTGTCACGGCGACCTGCATCTGGGCAACGTCGCGTGGATCGAGGGCGCGGCGGTGGCCTTCGACGGCATCGACTTCGACCCGGCGCTGCGCTGGACCGACGTGGCGGCGGACGTCGCCTTCACCGTGATGGACCTGCTGCACCATGGTCTGCCGGGTCTGGCCTGGCGTTTCCTGGACGAGTACCTGACGCTCACGGGCGACCACGACCTCATGACGGTGCTGCGCTTCCACCTTGTGTATCGGGCGCTGGTGCGCGCTGCCGTCGCCGCTGTGCGCGCCGCGCAGACCGCGGATGCGGCGCAGGCGCGCGCCGGGCTCGCCAGCCATCTGGCCCTGGCGGAGCAACTTGCCAACGCCGGCGCGCCGGTGCTGGTGCTGATGCACGGGGTGTCGGGCTCCGGCAAGAGCCACGCCGCGGCGCGCATCCTGGAGCGGCTTGGCGGGGCGAGGGTGCGCTCCGACGTGGAGCGCAAGCGCCTGGCCGGCCTTGGACCGCTGAGGTCGACGGCTTCGGTGGACGGCATCTACGGGCCGGCGTTCAACACGCGCGTCTACGACCGGCTCGCCGAACTGGCCGACGCCGTGCTCGGCGCCGGCTGGCCGGTGATCGTCGATGCGGCCTGTCTGCGCCGATCGGAACGAGATCGCTTCCGTGCCCTCGCGGCCGGGCGGCACGGCCCGTTCCGCCTGGTGCACTGCGAGGCGCCAGTCGAGGTGATGCGCGCCCGCCTCGCCCGGCGCGCGCTGGCGGGCGACGATCCCTCCGAGGCCACCCAGGCCGTGCTGGTGCGCCAGCTGGCCGCGCAGGAGCTGCTGGCCCCGGACGAGCCTCACGCCACGGTGGGCGACGATCCAGCGTGCGATGCCGTGGCTGATGCCATCGAATGCCTCGCTCGGGAGCGTCGCTGATGTGCGAGCCTGATCTGGCGCGCAGGGA
>JBILUV010000262.1:0-4965 GCA_044370825.1 Burkholderiales bacterium
GCCGAGCTTCTGCTTGATGTTGTAGAGATGGGTGCCGATGGTGCGCGGGCTGAGCGACATGACCTGGGCGATGTCGGCCACGCTCTGCCCCTTCGCCAGGGCCAGGAAGACCTTGAATTCCTTCTCCGACAGCATGTCGACGGGGCTGCGGTCGCCGGTGAGCTGCTGGACGGCGATGGCCTGGGCGATCGCCGGCTCGAGGAAGGTGCGGCGCAGGTGGACCATGCGAATGGCCTGGATCAGAGCCTCCGGGGCGGTGCGCTTGGACAGGTAGCCCAGGGCGCCGGCCTTGAGCACGCGCTTGGCGTGCATCGCGTCCTCGTGCGCGGTGAGTACCAGCACCCGCGCCGCTGGCTCCCGGGCGAGGATGCGCGACAAGGCCTCCAGGCCGCCGATGCCCGGCATCGACAGGTCGAGCACCAGGACGTCCGGCCGCACCTCCTGGAAGCGCCGAACCGCCTCCTCGCCGCTCTCCGCTTCCGCCACCACCCGGATGTCGGGCGCACCCTCGAGCAACAGGCGGAACCCCATGCGGACCACGGCGTGGTCGTCGGCCAGCATCACGTTGATGATCAGGTCGCTCATGGCGGACTCATTCCCCTCTTGCAGTGGCCGCTTCGACAGGCGGCCTGCCCGATGATTCCACCAGCGGGATGACGACACCCACGGTCAGTCCGCCGTCCTCCCCGCCCGTGACCTCCAGCTGGCCACCGAGGGCCTCGGCGCGTTCACGCATGCCGAGCATGCCGAAGCGGGTGGCGCGGACCGCAGCAGGATCGACCAGTCCGCGACCGTTGTCCCGCACGGTCACGCGCAGGCTGTCGCGCCCGTGCTCGTCCACGCGGCTGACGCTCACCTCGGCCATGGAGGCTGCGGCATGCTTGACGATGTTGTTCAGACACTCCTGCACGATGCGGTAGACGGTGATGTTGACCCGCTCGCCGAGCCCTTCCACCCCCCCCTCCACGGCGAGGCGGAAATCGATCTCCGGGTGCATGCTGCGCCACTGCACCACGGCCTCCTCCAGGGTGTCTCGCAGGCCGAGGTGGTCGAGGGCGCTGGGCCGCAGCTGGCGGATGATGCCGTGCAGGGTGTCGTAGATGCGCCCGGCGGTGTCCACGATCATGCGGGCGCTGCGGTGGATGTCGGGCTGGGTGCCCTCGGTGCGCGTCGCGATGACGGTGCCGATGGTGCGCACGGCCGTGGCCCACTGCCCGAGTTCATCGTGCAGCTCGCGCGCGATGCTGCGCCGCTCCTCTTCCAGGCTGGCCTGGATCAGCTGCGTCAGCCGGCGATTCTGGGCCAGCTCGAGTTCCGCCTCTCGCGCCCGCTTGAGCTCGGTGACGTCGCGCAGGGAACAGATCTCGCCGATGACCTGATCCGACGCGGGGTCGACCAGCGGCGCCGCCGCCAGAGCCACGTCGATCTCGCGGCCGTCCCGCGTCAGGCGCCTCGTCTCCACCGGATCGATGCTGGAACGCTCCCGCAGGGCGGCGGACTGGCGCGCCAGCTCCGGCTGCAGATCCGCCGGCACGATGAGCGCCCCGGGCCTCCCGACGATCTCGGCGGAGGAATAGCCGAACAGGCGCTCCGCGGCGGGGTTCCAGTACGACACCCTGCCCTCCAGATCCTGGGTCAGAATGGCATCGCTCGACTGCTGGGCCACCAGGGCCAGACGCCGGTTCTCGGCGAGACTGCGCTCGAGGGCGTCGGCCATGCCGTTGAAGGTCTGGCTGATGGCCGCGAACTCGGGGGTGCGGAACACCGGGAGCCGGGTGCCGAGGTCACCGCGGGCCATGCGCTGCAGGCCAGCCAGTATCGCCTCCACCGGCTGCAGCGAGCGGCCGAGCAGGAAGAACACGAGCACGTTGACCGCCACCAGGAAAACGGCGATCACCGCCACCAGACTCCCGAGATCGTCCCAGGCGTCGAGCACCGAGCGGGACGGATCGACCGTGACGGTGAGATTGCCGCGACTGACCGGCAGGTTGATGACCGCGAGCTCGGGGCGTACCAGCCGGACGAACCACTCCGGCGCAGAGCGCCCCACCTTGTAGACCGAGGGTGGCGAGGCGTAGAGCAGCGCATCATCGACGTCACGCAGGACGATGTCGTGGGCGCGCACCCGTCCGAGCTCGCGCAGAAAACTCAGCAGGACCGCATGCCCCCCCGCCTGCGGCCCCGACACGATCTGCGCGTCGCGGATGACGGTGGACAGCAGCTGCAGGGTAACCCGGTTGGCTCCCTCCATCTCCTCCCGGATGGCATGCCGGGTGTCGTCCACCGCGATCTTCAGCACGGCGGCGGTGAACAGCACCGTCAGCACGGTGATCAGCAGGTTGATGCGGACGCGCAGACTCACGCCGTTCTCACTCGGCTGCGGCCAGCCGCTGGAGCATCTCGTCCGCCGCGGCGACCAGGGCACGCTCGAGGGCGGGATGGGAGGCGGCGTGCCGCGCCTGCTCGACGAAGCTCAGTCGGGCGCGCGGCCAGCGGCGCGCGAGTTCCCAGGCGGTGACAGGCGGGCAGACGAAATCCTGCCGCCCGTGGAGCAGGATCGCGGGCAGATGCGCGATGCGCGGCAGGTTGTCCAGCAGTTCGCCGTCGCGCAGGAAGCAGCCGCGCGCGAGATAGTGGATCTGCACGCGCGCCCGCGCCAGCGCGGCGTCATCGGCCACACCGGACACGGGTAAGGCGTTGTCGCCGATGGACATGATCGCCGACTCGTAGGCATTCCAGTCAGCCGCAGCCCGCCGCGCCTGCGCCCTATCGGCGCTGTTGAGCAGCGTCTCGTAACAGGTCAACAGCCGCTCCCAGGATTGACCGGGGGCGACGCGGCACAAGGCCTCCCAGGCCTCGGGCAGGAACTGCCGCAACCCGGTGAAGTACCAGTCCAGCTCTGCGCGCGAGGCCAGGAAGATACCCCTGAGGACGAGTGCACGTACGCGATCGGGGTGGGCCTGGGCATAGGCGAGAGCCAGGGTGCTGCCCCAGGATCCACCGAACAGCACCCAGCGCGACACCCCGAGATGGTTGCGGATGCGCTCGATGTCGTCGATGAGATGGGCCGTCGTGTTGCAGTCGACACCGCCGAGCGGCGCGCTGCGACCGCAGCCGCGCTGGTCGAACAGGACCACGCGGTAGTGGCGGGGATCGAAATAGCGCCGGTGATCCGGCTTGGTGGCGCTGCCCGGCCCGCCGTGCAGAAACAGCACGGGCACCCCCTCCGGGTGGCCACAGTCCTCGACGTGCAGGCGGTGACCGCCTGGCACCGACAGCGACAGGACCTGCCTCGGCTCAATGGGTGGGTACAGGGAAGTGGGCTCGGGCAGGATCACGGTTCGACGAGTTTGAAGGAAATCGGGACCTGGATGCTGAATTCGCGGCCACGCAGGTCGGGAGGGGCTTTGGGGAGCGGCAGGACACTGCGCACGCGTTCGACAGCCTCCTCGTCCAGCAGACGGTGGCCGCTGGAGCGGGTCACGGTGATGTCCTTCACCTTCCCGTCCGCCCCGACCTTCACCACCACCTCGGCCGTGCCCTCCTGGCGCAGGCGCCGGGCGCGCAGCGGGTAGTCCCTCCGGCTGTCACCGATGCGTCTCGCAACCCCCAGGCCAAAGGCATCAAGCGCCGCCTGGTCGATGCCGGCGCCCGAGGGCAGCCCGGGAAAGGATATGCGGGGCGCCCGTGCACCGCCAGTGCCAGGGGCAGCCGCTCTGGGCCGCCCGGCGTCGGACCTGGGTAGCGTTGGGACGACGCTCGGCGCGGCCACCTGCGCCGCCACGGCAGGCGCTGCGACGACGGTGACGGCCGGGGCCGCGGGCCGGGACGCTGCCGGAGCCGGCGGGTCGCGGCGTGCCGCGGCCTCGGTCCGGGGCGCAGTGGCAACGCGGGGACCGCCCGCCTCGTCGGGTACCACCATCGTGGACGAAGGCGCATCAGACGCCTCCGCGGACAGGGTCGGTCGCGATGGCGATGCAACCGCACCGCGCGCCACGGGCCGCGGGGGAGAACCAGCCGCCTGCGTGGACAGCGGTACCGGCGCCGGACTGACAGCCCCCATTGCAGACGTCAGTCCCACAGTCGGGCCGACCTGTGACAGCGCGACCTGTGGCCTCGCTTCAGTCACTGGCTCGATGCGTGGGCCAGCCCTTGGGGAGTCCCGTCGCGGCGTCGGCGACGCGACCGCCGGCACATCGGCGGCAGCCACCTCGGTGCGAGCGGATGCGGGCACCGGGACGGATGCCGGCGGACGCGCGGCCGGCCGCAGCTCGGCAGGCGGAGGCGGCACCGCCCGTGTTGGCCTGGATGCGGTCGGGGTCACTGGCTGGGCCGGGCCGTCGGTCTCGGCCATGGCGAGCGCAGGTGGCGACCACGCGGCGGACAGGCTTGCCGGGGCGGACGGACGCGGGATCTCCGGCCGCGCGAGCGGCGCCCCTGCGGAAGGCTGCACCGAACGGACAGCACCCGCATCGCGCGGCCGGGCAGGCGCCGGGGCGACTTCGGGCAAGGACGCTGTCGCAGTGGCGACCGGGGTGTCCGTCGAAAGGGCCAGGCGCCCAGGTTGACGCGCCTCTCCCGCGGCGCGCGGCAGCGGCGGGGCAGGACGGGCCTCGCCACGGACGGCGGGCGCGGCAGGCGGATCGGTGTCATGGATCTGCGCGGAAGGCTCGGCGCGCGGCATCCCGACCGTCAGCTCCGCACGCGGTGCCGGCCCGGGGCGCGGCAGCGGGGCAGCGGGCTCCGACGCCTGGGTTCTGGACTGGGCCGGCAGAGCGGGCACGTCAAGCGGCGCGGACACGTCGGCCATGGGACGCGGTGCGGCCGACGCGGTGTCCCCCCGGGGTTGGGGGAGCGGGCGCGGTGCCGGCTGCGGCTGGGCACGGGGTGCGGCCGGAGCGATCACCGGGGGCGGCGCAACCGGCGGCAGCGGCAAGGCCGCATCAGGTGTCGGAGGCGCCGGGC
>JBILUV010000264.1:0-4849 GCA_044370825.1 Burkholderiales bacterium
CGGCCTGCTGGGCAGGTTTTTGGCGTCGGTCGCGCATGGCATCGGCTACCGCGCCATCCGCAACCGAGGCACCCTGGGCGGGAGCCTCGCGCACGCCGATCCTGCGGCCGACTGGGTGAGCGTGATGGCGCTCCTCGACGCCGAGGTCGACGTGCGATCGGGTTCCGGCGCCAGGCGGATCGCCGCAGCAGACCTGGTGGACGGTCCGCTGACCACCGTCCTCGACCCGGACGAACTGATCGTGTCGGTGCGGATCCCCCGGGGCTCCGCGTCGACACGGTGGAGCTACCGCAAGTTCAACCGCAAGCCGGGCAAGTTCGCCGAGGCGATCGGCGGTTTTCATGTCGATCCGGAACGCGGGGTGTGTCGCGCCGTGGTGGGCGCGACCGATGCCGCGCCCATTGTGATCGGCGAGGCCTCCGCACTGCTCGCTTCCGACACGGCCTGCGAAACTGCCGTCACCGACGTTGGATTCGCGCCCGGGACTTACGAACATCAGGTCCATGCCGTGATGTTGCGCCGCTCGAGGCAGGCGATTTCGGAGGCAGTGGCATGAAGTCCATCACGATGGAGGTGAACGGCGAGCAGGTGTCGACCACCGTGCGCCCCCGCACCCATCTGGCCGACCTGCTGCGCGAGGAACTGCGACTCACCGGCACGCATCTCGGCTGCGAGCACGGCGTGTGTGGCGCCTGCACGCTGGAGATCGACGGCGCACCGGCCCGCTCATGCATCACGCTGGCCGTCGCCTGCGACGGTGCGCACATCCGGACTGTCGAAGGCTTCGACGAGGACCCGGTGATGCAGTCCCTGCGCTCGGCCTTCAACGAACACCACGCCCTGCAGTGCGGCTACTGCACGCCCGGGATGCTGATCACGGCGCGCGACATCGTGCTGCGACTGCCCGAGGCAGACGAGGCACGCATCCGCGAGGAACTCGCCGGCAACCTCTGCCGTTGTACCGGCTACGTCGGCATCGTGCAGGCCATCGCCTCCGTCATTGCAGCCAGACGGGGCAACCCTTGAGGCCGGGGTCATAAGACGGGGTCAGGTCTTGCATTTTGCCTCTATTTTTAATGGCAAAAGACAAGACCTGACCCCAATCTTGTGTGACCCCAATCTTGAGGACTATGTCCTGGTCGGCGGCGGGAAGTGCGAAATCAGTTCGCGGGCGACGCGCTCCGGTTCCTCGTGCTGGATCCAGTGCGACACGCCAGGGAACATCACGCAGCGTCCGTCATCGCAGAACTCGAGGCTCTCGGCGGCCATCTCCCGCCCCAGGAACGCGTCCTCCTCGCCCCAGAGGATGAGCAGGGGCAGCGTCACCCGCCAATCGGCATCCGGGCGCTTCGGCAGCGCGAAGCGGAACGCGGCGCGGTACCAGTGGATCATCGCCCGCAAGGCGCCAGGCTGGGACCAGGCGCGCCGATAGTCGTCCAGATCGTGCTCGGTAAAAGTGCCCAGACGGCTGCTTTGCGCCATGAGCCGCGCACCGATGCGGCAGTCGCGCCAGGCGAACCAGCGCTCGGGCAGCACGGGCAGCTGGAAGAAGAACATGTACCAGCTCCTGCGCATCTGCGCGAAGGAGCGCTGGAGCTTGCGCTGCATGACCAGCGGATGTGGCACGTTGAGAATGGCCGCAGCGCGGAAACGCAAGGGATGGAACACCACCAGCCACCATGCGACGGTGGCGCCGAAGTCGTGGCCGGCGATGAATGCCTGCCGCACCCCCAGCTGGTCGAGGATGCCGAGAACATCCTGCGCCAGCAGGTCGAGACGATAGTCGGCGACCCTTGCGGGCTTGTCGCTCAGGTTGCAGCCACGCTGATCCGGAACGATCACCCTGTAGCCGGCGTCGGCCAGGGGGCCGATCACGCGGCTCCAGCTTTTCCAGAACTCCGGGAAGCCGTGCAGCAGCACGAGCACCGGCCCGTGCGCCGGGCCGGCCGCCACGGCATGCAGCCGAACGCCGTTCGTCTCGAAGACCAGGTGCTCCAGCTCCCGGGGCGTCATGCGCCACCTCCCGACACCGCCCAACGATCGTCGTCAGAGACTGCCGTCAGGGCGAGCCGGAGCGGCGCCGCAGGTTTGAGCGTGACGTCCACGCGCGGCTCGGGCAGATCCGCGCCGGGCTCGAAGGCCCAGCGCGCACGCGAGAGCAACAGGGCGGCAACGAGCTTCATCTCCATCATGGCGAAATGCTGGCCGATGCAGACGTGGCGTCCGGCCCCGAACGGCAGATAGGCGCCGCGCGGGACGTCCGGCGCGCCGGGCAGGAAGCGCTCGGGCCGGAAGCGCTCCGGCTCGGGGAACCAGCGGGCATCGTGGTGCAGTTGCCAGATGGAGCCCGACACGATTTCACCACGACGGATGTCGAGCCCATGGAGACGCATGTCGGCCATGGCATGACGGTTGAACGGGCCGACGGCGGGTGGCCGCAGGCGCATCGTCTCCTTCAGGGTGGCCTCCAGGAACGGCAGGTTGGCGAAGGGCGCAGGGTCCAGGGGACGCCTCTGCCAGTCCGCCCCCATGACTTCCGCGACCTCCCGACGGGCACGGTCCGCATGTTCGGGGTGCAGGGCCATGAAACCCGACCACCACGTCAGCGCGGCGGCCGAAGTGTCGTGACCCGCGAGGAACAGCGCCAGGCAGTTGTCCTCGATCTCTCGTCCGCCGAGGCGCCCCTGCTCCAGGCTTGCCGGGTTGTCGTCTTCCGCATGGAGCATCATGTCCAGGAGATCGCCCGCGTCGCGATCGCGCCACCCCCGATCCACGCGGCGCGCCTCGATGTGCTCACGCACCCGGAGCGTGAGCAGGTTCCGGTGACGCATGAGCGCGGCACGCCCCGGAAATGGCATCCACTGCGCCGGCACGACAGGCCACATCAGCATCCGCTGCCCCGACGTCACCAGATGGCGCACCGAGGCCGTCACCTCGGCCGTCTCGCCAGCCGGCAGCGGCTGGCTGAAGAGCACCCGCAGCATCACGTCCATTGTCACCCGGGATGCGTAGGCCGCCGGATCGAAACGGACGACGCCCTCGTGACCGGATGGGACCAGAGCGTCGTGAGCGTCGAGGGCGGCCCGGCGCATGAGATCGAGGGTACGGGCCACCTGCCTGGGAAGGAAGGCGGGCGCGAGCAGCTGACGCTGTCGCTTCCACCCCTCCCCCACGGTGGTCAGGACGTTGCGGCCCTGGCCGAGCTGGAACACGCGCAGCTGACGCGGCTCCTTGAAGAGGCCCTTCTCGTCCTCCATCAAGACCGCCCGCACCAGCGTCGGATGGAACAGGAAGTGGACGCGGCGTCCCAGCACCCTTGCGTGGACTGCGTCGCCGGCCCGGGCGAGCCGTGACAGGGTACCCAGGGTGTCCCGGGCGAAGTCACGCATCAACGCCAGGCCGAGACCGGGCACGGATAGCTTCACCGACGTGAACCCTCCATCCGTCTCCGGCGGCTTGACCAGTGGAGTTCCCGCGGCGCCGACTGCATCGGGCTCGCTTGCCGCCATGCCTACCGCTCCAGTCTCCGACCCCATACACTCCCCAGCGGAAGCTCTTCAAAACACCCACAGTCTGCCGACGCCAGCCACGCAAGTCTTGAACGGATTCGACATGATTCGCTGCCCCACGACCCGCTCATCGGCTGCTGCCGCGCTGCCCGCCACCGAGAGCATCCTCTGGCTGCCCGAGCCGGCCCTGGCTTCGTGCGTGCGGGCCGTGATCTGGCGCGACACCCGGGGGGCTGACCTGTGTGAGGCCCAGCGCCTGAATTTCTTCGGGATCTCGCCCTACTTCAGCCTGTCGTGGATGTTCGAGGGCGATGCGGAACAGGTCGAGGCGCCAACGGTCTCGCAGGCATGCGCAGCCTCCCCACGCCGGCCTGTGCCAGGTCCCATCGCCCTGACCGGCCCCGCGGGGCATCCACGCGTCAGCTACAACCCCGGCCCGGTGCGTGTGCTCATGCTGGTGTTCGTGCCGGACGCGCTGCACCACCTCGCGGGATTGCGGGGCGAGGACTGGATGGGGCGCACGACCGATGCCCGAGAGGCCCTGCCACCCGACTGGACGCCCTGGCTGGACGAGGTCCTGCGCGCCGCATCGCCCGAGCGCGCCCTGCAGAGCATCGAGACCTTTCTCACCGCGCGCTGGACGATGAGCCGGCCACAGCGGGCTGTGGGTGCCACCGTCAACGACTGGCTGCAGAGCCTCGCCCTGCGGCTCGCAATGTCCGGTGCAGGCCGCAGCGTGCGGCAGGTCGAGCGGCGCTTCCGCTCCGTGGTCGGACAGTCCTTCCGCAGTCTGCGGGTCCACGCTCGCAACGAGCGCGCCTACCTTCGCCTGCGCCAGGCCTATCTGAGCGGCAACCTGCAGTGGGCCGATGCAGCGGTCGACGGGGGCTATGCAGACCAGCCGCATCTGGTCCGGGAGTCGATCCGCGCGACAGGATTTCCCCCCGGAGAACTCGCCCGGCGCGCACAACGCGACGAGAGCTTCTGGATCTACCGTCTCTGGAACTGACGGCGGCGCGCACCCCCGCGCCACGGGAGGCATTCCACGACGCGTCCCGCCGCGCGGTCCAGGCAGCCGCTCGTCGCCGGGCCACTCGCGCCAAGCGGATCGCGTCAGCCCCTGGCCTGCAGAGTGCTGAAGGCTGGGCAGCCTGGCGGGATGTCGGAAGGCGCCCTTGAAGCTTCCACCCCGTCCTGTTTCGCCGCCAGCGGCCTGGGCTGATCGTTTCCCCGCGCCCGTCGGGCCCGGGGCGATCGCCGCAACGGCATTGCAGGCCAATGACAACGCACGGTTGTGTGCGTCAAGTTGTGCAAATTGGCGATCGTGGCTGAGGCCATGC
>JBILUV010000056.1:0-16545 GCA_044370825.1 Burkholderiales bacterium
ACCGGAACGTATCCGTCGCATGCGCGACGCGGCCAACATGCTGTTCCACCGCGTCGGCATCACCTTCGCCGTCTATGGCGAGGAGGCCGGAGGGGAACGGCTCATCCCTTTCGACATGCTGCCGCACATCATCCCCGGCGACGAGTGGCGTTCCCTCGAGGCCGGATTGCGGCAGCGGGTGAAGGCCTTGAACGCCTTCCTGCACGACATCTACCACGGTCAGGAGATCCTGCGCGCCGGCCGCATCCCCGGGGAACGGGTGCTGCGCAACAAGCTGTTCCGTTCCGAGATGGTCGGGTTGGACGTTCCCAATGGCATCTATGCGCACATTGCCGGGATCGATCTGGTGCGTGCCGGGGCCGGCGAGTATTACGTGCTCGAGGACAACCTCCGGACCCCGTCCGGCGTGTCCTACATGCTCGAGAACCGCAAGATGATGATGCGGCTCATGCCTGAGCTGTTCGCGCGCCAGTCCGTGGCGCCGGTGGAGCACTATCCTGACCTTCTGCTGGACACTCTGCGTTCCGTCGCCCCACCCCAGGTCGAGAATCCGGTGGTCGTGCTGCTGACACCCGGACAGTTCAACAGCGCCTACTTCGAGCACGCCTTCCTGGCCCAGCAGATGGGCATCGAGCTGGTGGAGGGCCCGGACCTGTTCGTCGATGACGACACGGTCTACATGCGCACCACCCGCGGGCCGAAGCGCGTCGATGTCGTCTATCGGCGCATCGACGACGACTTCATCGACCCCCTGGCCTTCCGGCCGGATTCGGTGCTGGGCGTGCCGGGCCTGGTGTCGGCCTATCGCAGGGGCCGCGTGACGCTGGCCAACGCGGTGGGTACCGGCATCGCCGACGACAAATCCATCTATCCCTTCGTGCCAGAAATGATCCGCTTCTATCTGGGCGAGGAGCCGTTGCTCAACAACGTGCCGACCTACCAGCTGAGCCGTCAGGAAGACCTCGACTACACCCTGGCACACCTTGCGGAACTGGTGGTCAAGGAAGTCCACGGCTCGGGCGGCTATGGCATGCTCATCGGTCCGGCGAGCACGGAGCGCGAGCGCGACGACTACCGCCGCCGGGTTCTCGACAACCCGGCCAGTTTCATCGCCCAGCCGACGCTGTCTCTATCGACCTGCCCGGTGTTCGTGGACCAGGGGATCGCACCGCGCCACATCGACCTGCGGCCCTTCGTCCTGTCCGGCAAGGAGGTGGTCATGTGCCCGGGTGGCCTGACCCGGGTCGCCCTGAAGGAGGGCTCGCTGGTGGTCAATTCCTCCCAGGGGGGCGGCACAAAGGACACCTGGATTCTGGAGGACGCGTGATGGGCACCGCTGGCCGCCGCTCCTCATCGCCGTCCCACACGCTTCCATTGCCCACGCGTCTGACATGCTGAGCCGAACCGCCAACAACCTTTACTGGATGGCCCGGTACGTCGAGCGCGCCGAGAATACGGCGCGCATGCTCGACGTCTCGCATCGCATGTCCCTCGTGCCCAAGGAGTCGCGGCTCGCCGATCAGGAGTGGCTCGCGCCGCTGAACATCACCGGGACGCTGTATCCGTTCGGTGGCAGCTACCGCGAGGTCAACGCCACCGGCGTGCTGCGCTACATGGTGCTCGATCCGGACAACCCCTCGAGCATCTACTCCTGCGCCCGGGCGGCGCGCGAGAACGCCCGCGCAGAGCGCGGCCGCATCACCTCGGAGATGTGGGAGGTCATCAACGGCACCTGGCTGGAGGTGCAGGGCATACGCGAGGACCGCATCGCCTCGGACCGGGTGGGCGAGTTCTTCGAATGGGTGAAGGAGCGCTCCCACCTGTTCCGCGGCGTGACTGTGGGCACCATGCTGCGCGACGAGGCCTACTACTTCAATCGCCTCGGCACCTTCCTGGAGCGGGCCGACAACACGGCGCGCATCCTCGACGTGAAGTACCACGTGCTGCTGTCCAGCGCCCAGGAGGTGGGTGGGGCGGTCGACTACTACCAGTGGGCGGCGGTGCTGCGTTCGGTGTCGGCCTTCGAGTCCTACCGCAAGGTCTACCGGGACGTCATCACCCCGCTCAGGGTGGCCGACCTGCTGGTGCTGCGGGAGGACATGCCGCGCAGCCTGCACGCCTGCATGAACGAGGCCTACGAGATCCTGCAGCGCATGAGTGGCGGTGAGACCAACGAGGCGGTGCGGCGGGCGGGGGAGATGCATGCGTCCCTGCACTTCGGAAGAATGGATATCATCTTCGCCAACGGCCTGCACGAGTACCTCACCGACTTCCTGCATCGCGCCGATCTGCTCGGGCGCGAAGTGAACCGCACCTTCTTTTACACAGGGGGTCAGCGGGTAGCCGCATGACTGGCGGCGGTCGCTCGCGCCGGACCATCGGACCACTCCTGACCGAGGCAACACCTTGACTTACTGCGTATCGATCCTGCTCGATTCGGGCATGCTGTTCGCTTCCGACTCCCGCACCAACGCTGGCGTGGACCACATCGCCACCTTCAGCAAGATGAAGGTCTACGAGCGCCGCGACGAGCGCGTGATGGTGCTGCTGTCCTCCGGCAATCTCGCAATCACGCAGGGCGTGATCAACATCCTCGACCGGCACGCCCACGCCGAGCCTGGCAGGGAGACCATCTGGACCGCCTGCAGCATGTATGACGTTGCCTCCATGGTGGGCGACGCATTGCGCGAGATGCAGCGGCGCGACGGACCGTTCCTGCTTCAGAACAACATCGATTTCAGCGCCTCGCTGATTCTCGGCGGCCAGATCGCGGGTGAGCAGCCCCGCCTGTTCATGATCTATTCGCAGGGCAATTTCATCGAGGCCACGACGGACAACGTCTACTTCCAGATCGGCGAGAGCAAATACGGCAAGCCGGTGCTGGACCGGGTGGTCACGCCGTCGACGCCGATGGCCGAGGCCGCCAAGTGCGTCCTCGTATCCTTCGACTCGACCATCAAGTCCAACATCTCCGTCGGCCTGCCGATCGAGATGCTGTGGTACCCGCGCGACTCCCTGCGGATCGGCATGCACAAGCGCATCGTCGAGGGCGATCCGTATTTCACCATGCTGCGACAGGGCTGGGGTGCCGGCCTGCGACGGGTGTTCGGCGAATTGCCCAATCCGGACTGGTTGTCATGAGTCGTCGGCGCGCGGATGGGGGTGTGCGCTGCGCCGCCCGCACCGAACGGTTCCATTCCCAGTCTCCCCTGAAGAAGCGCCGATGACCATCCGCGTCGCCCTCTACCACGAGACCCGCTATCGCTACGACCGCCCGATCGGCCTGGGTCCACAGGAGGTGCGGCTGAAGCCGGCGGCGCACTGCAGAACACCCATCGAGGCGTATTCGCTGCGGGTGCTGCCGCAGAAGCACTTCGTCAACTGGCAGCAGGATCCCTACGGCAATTTCCTGGCGCGGCTGGTGTTTCCCGAGAAGACGCGGGAGATGAAGATCGTGGTCGATCTGGTGGCCGACATGACGGTCATCAACCCGTTCGACTTCTTCCTCGAGCGGCATGTCGAACGCTTTCCCTTCGATTACGGGCAAGACCTGAGGCGCGAACTGGCGCCCTTTCTCGAGGCCGACGCACCTGCGCCGCGCCTGGCCGCGTGGCTGGCGGCCTTCCGCGCGGAACGTCTGCGCGGTGAGGTCGTGACTGTCGACATGCTGGTTGATCTCAACCTGCGCCTCTGCGACAGCGTGCGCTATATCGTGCGCATGGAGCCCGGGGTGCAGACCCCCGAGGAGACGCTGGAAAAGGGTAGCGGTTCGTGCCGCGATTCCGGCTGGCTGCTGGTGCAGTTGCTCCGGCACCTCGGTCTGGCGGCGCGGTTCGTGTCGGGTTATCTCATCCAGCTGCGCCCGGACATCAAGGCCCTTGACGGTCCCGCCGGCCCCGAGGAGGACTTCACCGATCTGCACGCCTGGGCCGAAGTCTACCTGCCAGGCGCGGGCTGGGTCGGGCTCGACCCGACCTCGGGCCTGCTCGCGGGCGAGGGCCACATCCCGCTGGCTGCCACGGCGCTGCCTTCGAGCGCCGCTCCGGTCACCGGCCTGATCGATCCCTGCGAGTCGAGTTTCGAGGTCACCATGCGGGTGACCCGCATCCACGAGGATCCGCGTGTCACGCGTCCCCTCACCGAGGCGCAATGGCAGGCCGTCGATGCGCTCGGCCATCGCGTCGAGGCGCAGCTGCAGGCGGCCGGCGTGCGCCTCACCATGGGCGGGGAGCCAACGTTCGTCTCGGTCGACGACATGGATGGCGTCGAGTGGAACTTCAACGCCCTGGGGGAGCGCAAGCGGGAACTGGCGGGCGAGTTGCTGCTGCGGTTGCGTGACCGCTTCGCGCCCGGGTCGGTGCTCTATCACGGCCAGGGCAAGTGGTATCCAGGCGAACCCCTGCCGCGCTGGGCGCTCGGCGTGCTGTGGCGTGACGATGGCGTGGCGTTGTGGCGCGATCCGAAGTGGCTGGCGGCCGACGATGTCCCCAGCGACGGTGCCGCCGAGGCCTCGCTGCTGGCGCGTACCCTCGCCGCGCTGCTTGGCCTGGACGGCGACTGCCTGATCCCCGCCTACGAGGACGTCTGGAACACGGTGCGTGCGGAGGCGAGCCTGCCGGTCAACGTCGATCCGCTGCAGTCCGATCTCACCGACCCGGCGGCGCGCTCGCGGCTGGCCGTGCAGCTGGCGGGGGAACTCGGGCAGGTGCGTGGCTACGTGCTGCCGCTGCGGCCCGCGCCGGTCGAGGGGCACAAGCCCGGAGCCGCCCACGCCGGCTGGCAGTCCTGCCGCTGGCCGCTGCGCCGCGAGCACCTCTACCTGCTGTCGGGCGACTCTCCCATGGGCTATCGCCTGCCGCTGGACTCGCTGCCCTGGCAGGCCCCGGAGGATGAGGAGCCGGTGGTGCATCCCGATCCGTTCGCCGAACGCCATCCCCTGCCCGCGAAGCTGGCATCGCCAGGGGCCGGGGCAGGCGTGGTCGCCGACGGCGCGGTCTTCAGGACCGCCTTGTGCATCGAAGCCAGGGAGGGTCGGGTCAACGTCTTCCTGCCGCCACTGCCGACGGTGGAGGATTTCGTCGAGCTGCTGGCCTCGCTCGAGGAGGCCTGCGAACGCTGCGGCGTGCGGGTGCGCATCGAGGGCTATCTGCCGGGTGCCGACACGCGGCTGCAGCGCCTGTTCGTCACCCCCGACCCGGGCGTCATCGAGGTCAACGTCCACCCGGCACGCACCTGGGACGAACTGACGGGCAACACCCGCGTTCTGTACGAGGAGGCACGTCTCACGCGGCTGTCCACCGAGAAGTTCATGCTCGATGGCAAACACTCCGGTACCGGGGGCGGCAACCACGTCACCATCGGGGGTCCGACGCCGGCGGAGAGTCCGCTGCTGCGCCGGCCCGACCTGCTGCGCAGCCTGATCGCCTATTGGCAGAACCACCCGGCGCTGTCCTATCTGTTCTCCGGTACCTTCATCGGGCCGACCAGCCAGGCGCCGCGCATCGACGAGGCCCGCGACGACAGCCTGTACGAACTGCAGATCGCCTTCGACGAGATGTCACGCCTGTCGAGCGCAGGGGAGGAGGTGGCCGAACCCTGGCTGGTCGACCGGCTGCTTCGCCACATCCTGACCGACGTCACCGGCAACACCCACCGCGCAGAGTTCTCCATCGACAAGCTGTATTCGCCGGACGGGCCCACCGGGCGCCTGGGTCTGCTGGAGTTCCGCGCCTTCGAGATGCCGCCGCACTGGCAGATGAGCTGCCTGCAGCAGCTGCTGCTGCGCGCCCTGGTGGCGCGGTTCTGGAAGTCGCCCTACCAGGGCCGGCTCATCGACTGGGGCACCAGCCTGCACGACCGCTTCCTGCTGCCGCACTTCGTGGCCGAGGACATGCAGGAGGTCATCGAGGACCTCGGCCGGGCCGGATATGCCTTCGATGCCGCGTGGTTCGCGCCCTTCTTCGAGTTCCGCTTTCCGCGCTTTGGCACCGTCAACCACCAGGGCATCGAGGTCGAGATCCGCCAGGCGCTCGAGCCCTGGCACGTGCTGGGCGAGGAAACCCAGGCCGGGGGCACCACGCGCTATGTCGACTCCTCCGTCGAGCGGGTGCAGGTCAGGGTGCGACATCTGCACGGCAACCGCCACGCGCTGCTGTGCAACGGCCGCCCCTTGCCCCTCGCGGCGACCGGCACGCGCGGCGAGTACGTGGCCGGCGTCCGCTACAAGGCCTGGCAGCCGTCAGCGGCCCTGCATCCGACCATCGGCGTCCACACCCCCCTGGTATTCGATCTCTACGACACCGTTTCGGGCCGGGCGGTTGGTGGTTGCACCTATTACGTCATGCACCCGGGGGGGCGCAACTACGAGCGCTTTCCGGTCAATGCGAACGAGGCCGAGGCGCGCCGCGTCGCCCGCTTCCGCGCCATGGGTCACACCCCCGGCCCGATGGGCTTCCGGCCCGAAATGCCCAGCCCGAGCTTTCCGCTGACGCTGGATCTGAGGCGACGGCCCGACCACGGCATCACCGGCCATGTGCTTGCACCAGCGGTTCCCCAGGCCCAGCAGCAGCAACAGGCCGGTGCGCGGCCCGAGCCCGGGGCTGCCTGACGGCTGCTCAGGCAGCCTGAGTCCCCTCGGCGGTATCGTCCGGGTTATCGCCGAGGTCCAGGTACTGCAGATTGCGGTCGCGAATGGTGCGGCCCGCCTCGTCGTACAGGAAGGGCAGGAACATGAAACGCTGGCCGTGCGTGACCGGCATCGCCTCGTGCAGCATGGAGCAGGAGAACACCACCGCACCGCCCACCGGTGCGCTGAACAGGGCATTGCCGAACTCCGGGAAGCGCAGGAAGCCACCTTCGTACTCCCCGGTGTTGAGGAACAGCGACACCGCGAAGCGCCGGTGCGCCGTGCCGCGGGTGGTGTTGTCGCGATGCCGCCGGAAATGTCCGCGCTCGGTACCGTCGTAGCAGGCGACCAGATAGCGCTCCATCCTCGTCACGTTGAACTGATAGGCGCGCCGCAGTTCGGGCAGCAGGCGGTCGTGGACGCGCACCATGCAGGCGGTGCGCAGCGCCTCGTCCTCGATCAGGACGTCGCGCCGTCGCTTGTGTCCGTAGTCGATCATCCCGCGGGTCATGCCGCCTTCTTCCACCATGAAGCCGGAGTCGTGGCCGCCGACGGCGTGGTAGTGCGCGATCAGGGTCCGGCACAGTTCCGGCTCGAACACCCGCGGCACCACCAGCACCGGGGCCTGGGCTGCGGCCGGCTGCGGTGGCGGCATTTTCGGCAGACTCTCTACGATCGCCAGCACGGCGCGGGCGTGGTCCTCGCCGGAAGCGTTCCAGCCCACCACGTGCAGCACGCGCAGCGCCGGGTCGAGGATGTAGGTGACCCGGCGGTAGCGGTCGTCCGGCAGGGCGGCGCCATAGCGCGCACTGATGCGCCTGTCGAGGTCCATGAAGAAGCGCAGTCCCGGGACGTATTCGGCCACCCGGCGCTCGCCGGCGTCCTGCGGATCGACCGAAACGCCGAAGAAACACGCGTTCGCGTCGTCGAACCGGTCCCGGCCCGCGACGATGGCGGACAGGAAAGCCGCGGAACCGGGCTCCGCCGCCGTGCCGAAGAAGGACAACACCACGTGCACCCCCCCGACGGAATCGAAGGCGTAGCCCCGCCGCTCGGTGGTGTCGCAGCGGAACCAGGGCGCAGGCTCGCCGACCTCGATGAAGCGGCTGCGGCCGGCGCGCCTCTGCGGCCGCTCCACCGGCGCGGTCGAGGGGAGGGGAGCCGTTGGCCCGGCGGGGCGGGTGGCGGGAGGGGCAGGAAACATGGCGACGAATGGAATGGAGACGCAGAGGGGCTATCGGCACGTCGTCATCGGGCTTTAGCCCGGATATTTCATCAGGCCACGGGATGATCGCGAGGCGTATTGCGAGGCGGCTCGTCGATCAGGGGCCAGACCGACCGTCCAGAAAACTGGAGGGCCCGATCGCTGTGCCCGGTTGCAAGGCAGCCCCGGGGTGGCGATCCGTGGTCAGGACAGATGCATCGCGCCATCGGCGCGTGGGCCGATTGCAGTCTCGACATACGCCGGCGGTGTGGAGGATCCGGCGTCGGAGGGCCCTGCGGGTTCGTCGGCGTACCCGCGCGGGCACGTCCCCCGCACCGGCGCCTCAGGCGGGTCGCCAGCGACTGAGGGTGAGGGCGTTGAGCACCACGCTGAAGCTGCTCATGGCCATGGCGGCTCCGGCGACCACCGGGTCGAGCATGCCCAGAGCGGCCAGCGGGATGCCGACCACGTTATAGGCGAACGCCCAGAACAGCCCCCGGCGGATGGTGGACAGGGTGCGGCGCGACAGCTCGATGGCTGCGGGCACCAGCCGCGGATCGCCGCGCATCAGTGTGATGCCGGCGGTCTCCATGGCCACGTCGGTGCCCGTGGCCATGGCGATGCCGCCGTCGGCAGCCGCCAGGGCGGGGGCGTCGTTGATGCCGTCGCCCACCATGGCCACCGTGATGCCGCCTTTTCGCAAGGCCTGCACGGCTGCGGCTTTGTCGGCCGGCAGGACCCGGGCGTGCACCTCGTCGATGCCCAGTCGTCCGGCCACCGCGCGGGCGCTGCCGGGGTTGTCGCCGGTAAGCATGACCGTCCGCACCCCGAGGGCATGCAGTCCGGCCACCGCGGCTGCAGCGCCGGGTTTGACGGTATCGCCGAAGGCCAGCAGGCCCAGCGCCCGCGGTCCTTCCTCGGGAGGCTGCTCCAGCAGCCAGGACAGGGTGTGGCCGGCCGTTTCGAGCGCTTCGGCCACCGGTCCGAGCGGCCCGGGATCGACGCCATGCTGCTCCAGCAGCCGGCTGCTGCCCAGCGTGAGCGGACGCCCGTCGACCCGACCCTCCACGCCCACGCCGGGCAGGGCGCGCGCTTCCGCGGCCCGGCCCGGGTTGAGGCCGCGGCGCGCGGCCAGGGCCAGGGTGGCGCGCGCCAGGGGATGGGCGCTGTCGGCCTGCAGTGCCGCCGCCAACCGCAGCAGTTGGTCCTCGGTGCAGTCTGCGGTGGCGTGCAGGGCGACCAGCTCGGGTTGCCCCATGGTCAGGGTACCGGTCTTGT
Organism: Burkholderiales bacterium; assembly: GCA_044370825.1. GTDB lineage: Bacteria > Pseudomonadota > Gammaproteobacteria > Burkholderiales. Next base: position 9,108 of record JBILUV010000056.1, read on the forward strand.
CGAAGGCCACGATGCTGGCGCCGTGGGCCAGTTCCAGCGCCTCGGCATCGCGCACCAGGATGCCGTGCCGCGCCGCCACGCCCGTGCCCACCATGATGGCTGTCGGTGTCGCCAGTCCGAGGGCACAGGGGCAGGCGATCACCAGCACCGACACGGCGGTCACCAGCGCCTGCTGCCAGTCCCCGGCGGCCCACCACCAGCCGGCGAAGGTGAGCAGGGCGACCCCCATGACGGCGGGCACGAACACGGCGCTGACCCGGTCGACGAGGCGCTGCACCGGGGCCTTGGCCGCCTGGGCGGATTCCACCAGACGGACGATGCGGGCCAGCGTGGTCTCGCCGCCCACCGCCACCGTCCGCAGCAGCAGCACGCCGTCGACATTCACCGAGCCGGCCGTGACCCGCTCGCCGGGCCCGCGCGCCACCGGCAGGCTCTCCCCCGTGATGAGGGCCTCGTCGAGGTGGCTGCGGCCTTCGAGGATCTCGCCATCCACGGGCACGCGGTCGCCCGGCCGCACGGCCACCTGATCGCCCGGCACCACCTGTTCCACCGGAACCTCGACGTCCCGCCCGTCGCGGCGCACCCGTGCCGTCGCGGGACGCAGGGCCTGCAGCGCGCGGATGGCGGCCGTGGTCTGGCGCTTCGCCCTGCCCTCCAGCCACTTGCCCAGCAGCACCAGCGTCAGCACGCTGGCCGAGGCTTCGAAGTAGAGGTGACCGGGCGCTTCCGGCGCGCGGAGCAGCTCGAACAGCGACAGCCCGTAGGCGGCCGAGGTGCCGAGCGCGACCAGCAGATCCATGTTGCCGGTCCCGCCGCGCAGGGCGTGCCAGGCGGCGCGGTAGAAGCGCGCTCCCAGCCACAGCTGCACCGGCGTCGCCAGGGCGAGCTGCCACATCGCGCCCGGCATCCAGTGGATGCCCAGGGGATGCAGGAGCATGGGCAGCACCAGCGGCAGGGTGAGGATGGCGGCGAGCAACACGCGGCCACCTTCGCCCGGACCGGTGGCGGGCCGGGGCGGTGGCGTGCCCGCGAGGCGCACGCCGAAGCCCGTTCTGCGGACGGCCTCGGCGAGGGCGGCCACGTCCACCGAGGCCAGCGCCTGCACCGAGGCGCGCTCGGTGGCGAGGTTCACCGAGGCCTCCAGCACGCCGGGCACACGCCTGAGGCTCTTCTCGACCCGTGCGACACAGGAGGCGCAGGTCATGCCCTCGATGTCGAGAGTGCTGGTCGCGACCGGCACGTCGTAGCCGGCGCGGCGCACCGCCGCCACCAGGGCGGCTGGATCGACGCCCGGATCGGTCGACAGGGTCACCTTCTCGGTCGCGAGGTTGGCGGTTGCCGCCCGCACACCGGGCACGGCCATCAACGCCTTCTCCACCCGGGAGACGCAGGACGCGCAGGTCATGCCCGCCACGGGCAGCACGACGCTGGCCTGCGGCTGTGCGGACGCGGCGGGGCCGGTGTGGGCAACCTCCGTCATCGTGCGGCCCTGCGGGGCAGTCTCGTCGATTCGGTGCCGTACATGAATGGCATGGGCATGAGCGCTGTCGTGGGGCCGGCCCTCGCAGGCCGGGGTCGGGCTGTCGGACCCCAATATAGCCCCTCCCGCTGCGACGGTGAGACCGCAGTTGCTTCGCGTACACTCCGCTTCGTCCTGGCTTGCCGGAGCCCACGCCATGATCCGCCGGATCGCCCGCCTGTTTTTCGCCGCGCTGCTCGTTTCCCCGTGCCTGTCCGCCGAGCCCGTCGTCCGGGTGGAGTCCTTTTCGCCAAGTGGTGAGGTCAAGGGTGTGCGGCAGGTGACTGCGCGCTTCTCCACCCCCATGGTGTCCTTCGGCGATCCCGCCGTAGCCCCGCCCTTCGAACTGGCCTGTCCGCGCAAGGGCAGCGGCCGGTGGGTGGATTCGCGCCAGTGGGTGTTCGATTTCGAGCACGACCTGCCCGGCGGGGTGCGCTGCGTGTTCACGCTGCGCGAGGGTGTCGTCGACCTGGCCGGTGCGGCGGTCGCCCCGGGTCGCTTCGAGTTCTCCACCGGCGGTCCGTCGGTGCACGATGCCAACCCCTGGGACGGCTACACGGGCATCGACGAGAACCAGGTGTTCATCCTGGGCCTGGACGCGCCTGCCACCGATGCGTCGGTGGCACGCAATGCCTGGTGCAGCATCGGCGGCCGCGCCGAGCGCGTGCCCGTGCGCGTGGTGGAGGGGCGCGAGCGCAAGGCCATCCTGGACCGCCAGCGTGACTTCCTGTTGCGCCTCGTGGAGGAGACGGCGGACCGCGTCAGCCTGCAGAAGGCCATCCGTGCCCGCGATTACCGCGACCTGCCGGTGCAACTGGTGGCCTGCCGGGGGCGCCTGCCGCAGGACGCCGAGGTGCAGCTCGTTTGGGGTCGCGGCATCGAGACGCCGGACGGGGTGGCCACGAGCGCCGACCAGACGCTGGGCTTCAAGGTGCGTCCGGCGTTCACGGCGAAGCTGTCCTGCCGCCGCACCAATGCCCGCGGCAACTGCATCCCCGTGCTGGGCATGAGCCTCGACTTCACCGCGCCGGTGGCGGTGTCGGCGGCCGAGAAGATCACCCTCAGGGGGCCGTCGGGGGAACTCCTCCCCTTGAAGATCTCCGACGACGAGCGGCGTTCCGGACAGGTGACCTCCCTGGTGGCGCCCGGGCCGTTCCCCGAGGATGCGGCCCTGCAGATCACGCTGCCGCCCGGCCTGGTGGACGACGGCGGCCGGCCGCTCGCGAATGCGGCGCGCTTTCCCCTCACGGTCCGGACCGACCCGGCACCGCCGATCGCGAAGTTCGCCGCACGCTTCGGCGTGATCGAACTCCATGCCGATCCGGCGCTGCCCATCACCGTGCGCAACGTGGAAAAGACGCTGGCCGGCCGGCAGACCGGTCTGACGGGCGAAGCAGCGGTCAAGGGTCTGCCGGCGCGTCTGCTGAAGGTCCAGTCGCCGCGCGACGTGATCCGCTGGCTCAAGCGACTCGAGGGCGGAGAGGCGCGCTGGAGCGCCAAGGGCTACGTCTCGAACAGCATCTTCGGACCGGCCGAGGCCACGACCGCGCTGACCGTGCCCCGCCCCGGTGGCGAGAAGGAATTCGAGGTCATCGGCATTCCGCTGCGCGGCCCCGGTTTCTACGTGGTCGAGGTGGTGAGCCCGCGGCTCGGGCAGGCGCTGCTGGCCGATCGCAAGCCCTACCACGTCTCGGCCGGCGCCCTGGTCACCAATCTGGCGGTGCACTTCAAGTGGGGCCGGGAGAGTTCCCTGGTGTGGGTCACCAGCCTGGACCGGGGCCTGCCCGTGCCGGCCGCGGAGGTGGCGGTGATGGATTGTGCCGGACGTGTGCTGGCCGGTGGAGTCACCGATGCCCAGGGCGTGCTGCGGGTGCGCAAGACGCTTCCGTCCCAGGATGCCGTGCCGGGCTGCATGTCGCAGTGGGACAAGCAGCTGTTCGTCACCGCCCGGAAGGGCGCCGACGCCGCCTTCGTGCTCTCGGGCTGGGACGAGGGCATCTCCAACTGGCGCTTCAACCTGCGTCAGGGCATGTACTCGCCGCCCGACATGGCGGTGACGGTGTTCGACCGCACCTTGCTGCGGGCCGGCGAGACCGTCGGCATGAAGCACTTCCTGCGGCGGCGCACCGGGACCGGTTTCGCCGCGGTGCCTGCCGGCAGCCGGCCGGTGCGGATGGTGATCCGTCACCAGGGGACGGGGCAGACCTGGGAGCAGCCCCTCGCCCCGGACGCCGCGGGCATCGCGGAATCCACCTGGGCGATCCCGGCCGACGCGAAGCTCGGGGAGTACTCGGTCACCCTGGCCGGTCTCCCGAAGAAGGGCGAGCCGCCGGGCCTCGTGTCCGGGGCCGAGTCGGGCACCTTCCGGGTGGAGGAGTTCCGGGTCCCGGTGCTCAAGGCGGCAGTGCAGTTGCCGGCCGGACCGCTGGTGGCGGCATCCGCCGCGTCCGTCGGCCTGCAGCTGTCCTATCTGTCCGGCGGCGGGGCTGGCGGGCAGCGGGTCAAGGTCCGTGCCCTGACCCAGCCGCATGGTGTTTCCTTCGACGGCTACGAGGGGGTGAATTTCGCCAACGGCGACGTGCGCGAGGGCCGGATGGACAGTTCCGGCGGCGGGGGCGGCACCGATGCCGCATCCGGCGACGAGGGTGACGATGCCGTCGAAGCGCCGACGCGGGCCGAGGCGTCGGACGGCGTGAAGCCGCTGGAGACCCGCGTGCTAGGTCTGGACGCAGGCGGCGGCGCCCGGGTCGAGCTGACCGGGCTGCCACGCGCCGAGGTGCCGCGCCAGCTGGTGGCGGAGATGGAGTACGCCGACCCCAACGGCCAGATTCTGACGCGCTCGGCGCGCGCCGTGCTGTGGCCCTCGGCCGTGGTGCTGGGCGTGCAGCCGGAGGGGTGGGCCATGTCGCGTGACAAGGTCAGCCTCAAGGTCTTCGCCCTCGACACGGCGGGCCGGCCGCTGGCCGGTGTCGCGGTCGCGGTCGATGTCTTCGAGCGCCAGTCCTACGCCCACCGCAAGCGCCTGATCGGTGGCTTCTACGCCTACGAGTACGGGGAGGAGACGCTGCGACTGGCCGAGTTCTGCTCCGGGGTGAGCGACAGCGCCGGTGTTCTGATCTGCGAGGCGCCCGTCAGCCGTGCCGGCAGCCTGATCCTGCGCGCCCGGGCGCGCGACGCGGCCGGCAATGTCTCCGTGGCGCGCAGCGACGTATGGGTGGCCGGAGACCGCGACTGGTGGTTCGACGTCAGCGACGGTGACCGCATGGACGTGGTTCCAGAGCGGCGCCGCTACGAGCCTGGCGAGACCGCGGTGCTGCAGGTGCGCTCGCCGTTCCGCCAGGCCTCGGCCCTCGTCACGGTGGAACGCGAGGGCGTGCTGGAGGCCTTCGTCACCCGGCTGGACGGCAAGGCGCCGGTGGTGAAGCTTCCGCTCAAGGGGGGGCATGCGCCGAACGTGTTCGTGTCCGTCCTGGCGGTGCGCGGGCGGGTGGCCGACGTGGCGCCCACGGCGCTGGTCGATCTCGGCAAGCCGGCCTTCCGCATGGGCGTGACCGAGCTCAAGGTGGGCTGGCGTGCCCACGAGCTGGCGGTGAAGGTGCAGCCCGGCCGCGACGTCTACCGCGTGCGGGAGCGGGCGAAGGTGCGGGTGCAGGTGTCGCGCCCCGATGGCAAGCCCCTGCCGGCCGGCGCGGAAGTGGCAGTGGCGGCGGTGGACGAGGCCCTGCTCGAACTGCTGCCCAACCCTTCCTGGCAGTTGCTCGAGACCATGATGCAGCCGCGCGGCATCGAGGTGAACGCCTCCACCAGCGTCATGCAGGTGGTGGGCCGGCGACATTACGGCAAGAAGGCCGTGCCCTCGGGCGGCGGCGGCGGCCGTCAGGGCTCGCGGGAGTTGTTCGACACCCTTTTGCTGTGGAAGGCCCGGGTGAAGCTCGACGCCGGCGGCGGCGCCGAACTGGAGGTGCCGCTGAACGATTCCCTGAGCGCCTTCCGCGTGGTGGCCGTGGCGTCCGCCGGCACCGGTCTGTTCGGCACCGGGGCGGCGACGCTTCGCACCGCCCAGGATGTGATGCTGCTGTCCGGCCTGCCGCCGGTGGTGCGCGAGCAGGACCGGTTGTCGGCCGCATTCACGGTACGCAATGCCTCGGAGCAGGCGCTGGACCTCGAGGTCGAGGCCGAGGTGTCGGCACTGCCGGCGCGCCGGCCCGTGGCCACGGGCGGCGCGGTGCGGTCCCTGAGCCTGCAGCCGGGCGAGTCCTCCGACCTGCAGTGGCCGGTCACGGTCCCGGGCGGTGCGACCGCGCTGCAATGGGTGGTCAGCGCACGGCCACGGTCGGGCGGAGCCGGGGCCACCGACAGCGTCAAGGTGCAGCAGAAGGTGGTGGCCGCGGTGCCGGTGCGGGTGGTGCAATCGACCCTGTCCCAACTCACGGGTGATGCCGCCATCTCCGCTCTGGCGGGTGAGCTGGCCGGGGTGCGCGACTACATGGAGCGCTATCCCTATACCTGCCTGGAGCAGCGCATCTCCAGGGCCGTCGCCCTGCGTGACGAGGTGGCCTGGCGCGGGCTCATGGGAGCGCTGCCGTCGTATGTCGACGGTCGGGGCCTGCTCAAATACTTCCCGTCGATGCGCGACGGCAGCGATGTGCTCACGACCTACGTGCTGGCGGTGGCCCACGAGGCCGGCTGGGCGATTCCGGAGAACGCGCTGTCCCGGCTGCAGCAGGGGCTGGCCGGCTTCGTGGCCGGTACCACCGTGGTCCCGGGAGACCTGCCGGCCGCCGATCTCGCGATCCGCAAGGTGGCCGCCCTGGACGCGCTGACCCGTCACGGCACGGCCCTGGATCCGGCGCTGGTCTCGAGCTTCACCGTCGAGCCCGACCTCTGGCCCACCTCGGCCGTGATCGACTGGCTGGGTGTGGCCCGGCGCTGGCAGGAGCTGCCCGGGCGCGAGGCCGAGGCTGCCCGCGCCGAGACCATCCTGCGCTCCCGCCTCAACCTGCAGGGCACCACCATGGCCTTCTCCACGGAGCGCAGCGACGGCCTTTGGTGGCTGATGGTCTCGGGTGACGTCAACGCCAACCGCGCGCTGCTCGCCGTGATGGACGAGCCCGGCTGGCGCGAGGATGTGCCGCGTCTGGTGCGCGGGACGCTCGGCCGGCAGCAGGAGGGGCGCTGGAACACCACCGTTGCCAATGCCTGGGGCAGCCTGGCGCTGGAGCGTTTCGGCCGGAAGTTCGAGGCTGACCCGGTGGGTGGCACCACCGTGGCGGCCCTGGGCAGCACGCGTTCGACGCTGGACTGGGGCGCTCGGCCCGGCGGCGGCGCGCTCGCCTTCGGTTGGCCCGCGAGCCCCGCGGAGCTGAAGCTGCGCCACGAGGGTGCCGGCCGGCCATGGGTCACCATCACCAGTCGCGCCGCGGTGCCGCTGCAGGCGCCCCTGTCGAGCGGCTACCGCATCATCCGCAGCGTCACTCCGGTGGCCGGCGGGTCCGGAGGCTGGAAGCGTGGCGATGTGGCGCGGATACGCATCGAGGTGGAGGCCCAGTCCGACATGACATGGGTGGTGGTGGACGATCCGATCCCGGCCGGCGCGACCATCCTCGGCACCGGGCTGGGCGGGGACTCGGAACTGCTCGCCGCCGGCGAGAAGCGCGAGGGCGTGGTCTGGCCGGCCCACGAGGAGCGCAGCTTCGAGGCCTTCCGTGCCTACTACCGGTGGGTGCCCAAGGGCCGCTTCGTCGTGGAGTACACGGTGCGCCTGAACAACGCCGGCAGCTTCCAGCTGCCGGCCACGCGGGTCGAGGCGCTCTACGCGCCGGAGATGTTCGGCGAGTTGCCGAACGCGAAGATGGTGGTGGGGGAGCGCTGATCGCAGTCCGGACCTTGCGCGGCAGGCCTGGCGCTTCGGGGGAGCCC
>JBILUV010000057.1:0-16496 GCA_044370825.1 Burkholderiales bacterium
CGGCATGCTTGATCGACGACCACGGCGAGGCTCCGGTCCCGCCGTCGTGCCCCGCGATGGTGACGTGATCCGCCTTGGCCTTCGCGACGCCCGCCGCCACGGTCCCCACACCGACTTCGGACACCAGCTTGACGCTGATGGAAGCGCGCGGATTGGCGTTTTTGAGGTCGTGTATCAGCTGGGCCAGATCCTCGATGGAGTAGATGTCGTGGTGCGGCGGGGGGGAGATCAGGCCGACGCCAGGCACCGAGAAGCGCAGCTCTGCGATGTAGTCGGAAACCTTGTGCCCTGGCAGCTGCCCGCCCTCGCCGGGCTTCGCACCCTGGGCCATCTTGATCTGGATCTGGTCGGCCGAACCAAGATACTCGGCGGTGACGCCGAACCGGCCCGATGCCACCTGCTTGATCTTGGAGCGCAACGAATCGCCCGGCTTCAGCGCGATGTCGCGCTCGACGCGGTCGGCTCCGATGCGGGAGGCCAGGGTCTCCCCCTCGCCGATCGGAGCATAGCGCCGCGGGTCTTCGCCGCCTTCACCGGTGTTGGACTTGCCGCCGATCCGGTTCATGGCGATCGCCAGGGTGGTGTGGGCCTCGGTCGAGATGGAGCCGAGCGACATGGCACCGGTGGCAAAGCGCTTCACGATCTCGCTGGCGGGCTCCACTTCCTCGATCGGGATGGCATGCGAGGGGTCTGTACGGAATTCGAACAGGCCGCGGAAGGTCATGTGCCGCCGGGACTGGTCATTGATGATGTCCGCGTACTCCTCATAGGTGGCATAGGAGTTGGCACGCGTGGAGTGCTGGAGCTTGGCAATGGCGTCCGGCGTCCACATGTGTTCCTCGCCGCGGATGCGGAAGGCGTACTCGCCCCCCGCGTCCAGCGCCTCTGCCAGCACCGGATCGGCGCCGAAGGCCCGCTTGTGCAGGCGGATGGCCTCTTCCGCAACTTCGAACAGACCGATGCCCTCCACCGAGGAGGTTGTGCCAGTGAAGTACTTGTCCACGAGAGCACCAGACAGGCCGACCGCCTCGAAGATCTGCGCGCCGGTGTAGGACATGTAGGTCGAGATGCCCATCTTGGACATGACCTTCATGAGGCCCTTGCCGATGGCCTTCACGTAGTTCTTGATCGCCTTCGGTCCGGCCACCCCGGCTGGCAGGCCTTCCTGCTCCTGCTGCAGGGCCTCCATCGCGAGATAGGGATGCACGGCCTCGGCACCGTAGCCGCCGAGCAGCGCAAAGTGGTGCACTTCGCGAGCGGAGCCGGTCTCCACCACCAGACCAGCCGAGGTGCGCAGGCCGCGGTTCACCAAGTCGAGGTGGAGGGCCGATGTGGCCAGCAACGCAGGGATCGCCACCCGCTCCGGGCTGACCCTGCGATCAGAGAGGATCAGGATGTTGTAGCCGGAGCGCACGGCGTCGACGGCCTCGGCGCAGAGGCTCGCCAGCCGCGCCTCGATCGCCTCGCGACCCCAGGCGACCGGATAACAGATGTCGAGCTCATAGGAGCGGAATTTGTTGTCGGTCAGCCGCTCGATGTCGCGGATGCGCGCCATCTCGTCGAGATCGAGCACCGGCTGCGGCACCTCGAGCCGGATCGGCGGGTTGGTCTCGTCGACGCCGAGCAGGTTGGGCTTGGGGCCGATGAAGGAGACCAGGGACATCACCAGCTCCTCGCGGATCGGATCGATCGGCGGGTTGGTGACCTGCGCGAACAGCTGTTTGAAATAGTGGTAGAGGGTCTTGTTCTTGTCGGACAGGACCGCGAGCGGGCTGTCGTTGCCCATCGAGCCGATGGCCTCCTCGCCATCCCGCCCCATCGGCAGCAGCTGGAACTTGAGATCCTCCTGCGTGTATCCAAAGGCCTGCTGGCGATCGAGCAACCCGGATGCCGAGCCGGGACCGTCGTCCGCAGGATCGGGGAGGTCGTCGAGCCTGACGCGGATGCTGTCGATCCACTGACGATACGGCTTGGCGGCCGCGAGCTGGTCCTTGATCTCGCGGTCGTCGATGATCCGGCCGAGCTCCAGGTCGACCAGGAACATCTTGCCCGGTTGCAGACGCCATTTCTTGACGATGCGGTCCTCCGGGAAGGGCAGAACACCTGTCTCGGAGGCCATCACCACGTGATCGTCGTCGGTCACGAAGTAGCGCGCCGGCCGCAGCCCGTTCCGGTCCAGGGTCGCGCCGATCTGTCGCCCATCGGTAAACGCCACCGCGGCCGGACCATCCCAGGGTTCCATCATGGCTGCGTGGTACTCATAGAACGCACGGCGGCTGGGGTCCATCAGGGCGTGCTTCTCCCAGGCCTCGGGGATCATCATCATCATGGCGTGGGACAGCGAATAGCCCGCCATGACGAGCAGTTCGAGAGCGTTGTCGAATGATGCCGAGTCGGACTGCCCGGGGTAGACCAGCGGCCAGAGCTTGTCCAGGTCCTTGCCGAGGACGGGCGAGGAGATGGCGCCTTCGCGGGCGCGCAGCCAGTTGACGTTGCCCCGCAGGGTGTTGATCTCGCCGTTGTGCGCGATCAGACGGAAAGGGTGAGACAGATCCCAGGTCGGGAAGGTGTTGGTGGAGAACCGTTGATGCACCAGCGCCAGTGCGGACACCACCGCCGGATTGCGCAAGTCGAGGTAGTAGTTGCCGAGCTGATCCGCGAGGAGCATACCCTTGTAGACCACGGTCCGCGCCGACATCGACGGGACGTAGAACTCCTTGCCGTGCGCCAGGCGCAGGGCCTGTATGGCATGCCCGGCACGCTTGCGGATGACGTAGAGCTTGCGCTCCAGGGCGTCGGTAACGGTGACGTTTGCGCCGGCGCCGATGAACACCTGGCGAATGACGGGCTCGATGCGCTTGACCGACTCGCCCAGCACCGCCTGGTCGCGCGGCACGTCGCGCCATCCGAGGAACACCTGCCCCTCCGCCCGGATGGCACGCTCGATCTCCTGTTCGCACGCCAGCCGGCTGGCGGGCTCCTGGGGCAGGAACACCATGCCGACCCCGTACTCGCCCGCGGGCGGCAACCCGACACCGAGTGCCTTCATCTCGTCGCGCAGGAATCCGTCGGGAAGCTGGAGCAGGATGCCGGCGCCGTCCCCGGCCAGCGGGTCTGCACCGGTGGCGCCCCGGTGGGTCAGATTGCGCAGGATCTGCAGACCCTGCTCGACGATGGCGTGGCTCTTTCGGCCCTTGATGTGGGCGACGAAACCGACGCCACACGCATCATGCTCGTTGTCGGGGTGATACAACCCCTGCGGGCTCGGCGGGAAGGACTCAACCACGTTGTACCTCTCGGTCTTCTGGGTGGGTAGGGCTGTCGCGCGTCCGGGCATGCGGCGATGCCCGGATGCCCTACGGCCTTTGCAGGCTTGCGTTTGCTAAGGGCAAGGGGCGAAATGGTAACCTCAAGCGAGCAACCGCTTCAATATTGAAGCCTGTTTCCGCCTTCAGGGTACAGGACCAGCGGCCAACACGGCACCATCGCAGTGCATCCGGGTCAGGCCTGCTCGACCGCGAACAGCCGACGATGCTCAAGAATGGCGTAGCGATCGGTCATGCCCGCGATGTAATCGGCGATCGCCCTGACACCGTCGGCGTCGGCCCTTCCCTGAAACTCGGGCGGCAGCAGTCGCAGGTCCGCCGCGAACGCGTCGAACAGCTCCCGCACGATCCGCCTCGACTTGGCTGCCATGCGCGCCACCCGGTAGTGCTGGTAGAGCCGGGTGCGCAGGAAGCGCTTGAGCTCGTGCTGCTCCTCCCGCACCGGGGGGCTGAAGCCGATGAGCGGGGGTGCGAGCCGCACCTCGTCGATCGAGGCGGGGGCGGCAGCGCGGATGTCGGCCAGGCTCTGCCGGGTCAGATCCGTGACCAGGGTGTTGATCATGCGACGAATGGTCTCGTGCACCTGGCGGCGATCCTGAATGCCGGGATGGCGGGCCTGCACCTCCTCGAGGTGGCGGCGGAAGATCGACACCCCGGACAGCTCCTCGATGTCGATCAGGCCCGATCGGAGTCCGTCATCGACATCGTGATTGTTGTAGGCGAGCTCATCGGCAATGTTCGCCAGTTGTGCCTCCAGACCCGGCTGCCTGCGCAGGACGAAGCGCTCCCCGACGTCCCCCAGTTGCGCTGCATTGCGCGCGGAGCAGTGCTTGAGGATGCCCTCCCGGGTCTCGAAGGTCAGGTTCAGTCCGGGGAAGTCGCCATAGCGGCTCTCGAGGTAGTCGACCACCCGCAACGACTGCAGGTTGTGCTCGAAACCGCCGTGCTCGCGCATGCACTCGTTGAGAGCGTCCTGCCCAGCATGGCCGAAGGGCGTGTGCCCGAGGTCGTGCGCAAGGGAGACCGCCTCGACGAGATCCTCATTCAGGCCGAGGTTGCGGGCCACCGACCGCGCGATCTGGGCCACCTCGATCGAGTGGGTGAGGCGGGTGCGGAACAGGTCGCCCTCGTGATTGACGAACACCTGCGTCTTGTACTCGAGCCGCCGGAAGGCCGCTGAGTGCACGATGCGGTCGCGGTCGCGCTGGTACTCGGAGCGGCCCTCGGGGAGCGACTCCGGTGTCCGCCGACCCCGAGAACTCGCCGGCTGTGCGGCGTAGGGTGCGAGCTCAGCCATGCGCCCCGCCGCCACCGAGCACCTCGTCGAGCACCGGCAACGGCACGGAATCGTCCAGATAGGCATCGCCAAGCGCACGCAGCAGAACGAAGCGCAGGCGCCCGGCCTCGACCTTCTTGTCATGCCCCATGAGCTCCAGCCACCTTCCTACAGGCAGTTCGGGCGGGGCCACCGGTAGGCGGGCTGCCGCGAGAATGCGCTCGATCCGTTGCAGGTCCGTCTCGCCGATGTGGCCGAGCAGCAAGGAGGCGCGCGCCGCCAGCACCATGCCGGCCGCGACCGCCTCACCGTGCAGCCAGACGCCGAAACCCAGGGCCGCCTCGATGGCATGGCCGAAGGTGTGACCCAGGTTCAACAACGCACGCCGACCGGATTCCCGTTCATCCTCGGCGACGATCTCGGCCTTGTTGCGGCAGCACCGATGGACGGCGTGGGCCAGAGCATCGCGGTCCCGCGCCAGCAAGGCGGGCATGCTGGCCTCCAGCCATTCGAAAAAGGGGGCGTCACCGAGGATGCCATACTTGATCACTTCGGCCAGCCCAGCGGACAGCTCACGGTCGGGCAGGGTGTCGAGGCTCGCCAGGTCAGCCAGCACGAGGCGCGGCTGGTGGAACGCGCCGATCATGTTCTTTCCCAGCGGGTGATTGATGCCGGTCTTGCCCCCCACCGAGGAGTCGACCTGGGACAGCAGCGTGGTCGGCACCTGGATGAAGGGCACGCCGCGCAGGAAGGTGGCAGCGGCGAATCCGGTCAGATCACCGATCACGCCGCCACCCAGCGCGACCAGGGTGGTCTTGCGTTCACAGCGGGCCGAGAGCAGGGCATCGAAGATGCCGTTCAGGGTCTCCCAGGTCTTGAAGGACTCGCCATCACGCACGACGATGGCCAGCACCTCGATGCCCGCCCCCTCCAGCGTGGCGCTCAGCCGTCCCAGGTACAGGGGGGCGACAGTCTCGTTGGTGACGATCGCCACCCGCTTCTGGGGCAGGTGCTGGGTCACCAGTTCAGCCTGATCGAGCAGACCGGTCCCGATGTGGATGGGGTAGGCCCGATCTCCCAGCCCCACGACGGTGGTCAGCATGCTTGATGTTCCTCGTTCGGGGCAAGGCGCTGGAGGAGCAGCCCCTCCAGTCTCGCCACCAGGGTCCGCAGGCTCTGGGCACCGGTGTCGACCACCAGATGGGCGACCGACTGGTATAGCGGGTCACGCGTCGCCATCAGTTCCGCCAGTCGCGCGCGCGGATCGGCAGTCTGAAGCAGCGGGCGATTGCGGTCCCTGCGGGTACGACTCCAGAGATCGTCGACGTTGGCACGAAGGTAAACCACTGTGCCACGGGTGTGGAGCGCATCGCGGTTACGGGGGTCCATGACGGCGCCGCCGCCAGTGGCCAGAACAACGTCGTCGTGTCGGGTGAGTTCGTCGATCATGGCAGTCTCGCGCTGCCGGAACCCGGCCTCGCCTTCGATCTCGAAGATCACGGGGATGCGAACACCCGTGCGTGCCTCGATCTCGTGGTCCGAATCCACGAAACGTTTGCCCAGGCGTTTGGCGAGCAGGCGCCCGACGGAGGTCTTGCCGGCGCCCATGAGCCCGACCAGAAAGATACTGCCCGGCAGATGTGCCACGACGGAAGGCCGACAGTGCGCGGGGTTGTCCATCGGGCAATTTTAGCCCGGATATCAGACACCGCCCCGGGATGATGGCAAGGACTCCTTCGCGCCAGAAGGGGCCTGCGATTCCGCTACCGCCGGCGCGTCGGCTGGGCGGATGAGCCCGCCAGGACCCAGCCGCACCGCCGGCCCGACGACCGCCCCGGGCAGGGCGGATCACCGCGAGGCCGCAGCCTCCTTGAGGATGCGCGGCGTGACGAAGACCAGCAGTTCGCGGCGCTGGTTCAGGCGACGCTCGTTGCGGAAGAAGAACCCAAGGTACGGAATGTCTCCCAGGAGCGGAATCTTGCTCATCTGCGAGGTCTCGTCCTGGGTGTAGATGCCACCGATGCCCACGGTGCCGCCGTTTTCCACCAGGACTTCGGTCGAAACCTGCTTGGTGTCGATGGCCGGCCCCGCGTTGGTGGTGACGCCCACGCTGTCCTTGTGCACGTTGAGCCGCATGACGACGTTGTCGTCCGGGGTGATCTGTGGCTTGACCTTGAGCGATAGGGTCGCCTTGCGGAACATGATGCTGGTGGCCCCCGAAGCCGTCGCGGTCTGGTAGGGGATCTCGGTGCCCTGCTCGATGTTGGCCTCGACGTTGTCGGCGGTGATCACGCGTGGGCTCGAGATGAGCTTTCCCCGGGCATCGAGCTGCAGCGCCGACAGTTCCAGGTTCAGGAATCGCGTCTGGCCGGGATTGAACAGAGTGAACGAGAACGCTCCGCTGGAGCCACTGCCGGCACCGAGGTCCGGAGCCGGCAGGTTCACGGAGTAGGAATCCGGAAACCCTGAACTGGCGTAGGTCTCCATCTGCCCGGTCTGGACCATGAGGCTCCGGGACTGGCCACCGACGAAGAGCCGCGACGGGTTGGCACTGTTCAGCCCTCTGCCGAGGGAGACGACCCCGAGCCGAGCGCCCAGCGACCTGCCAAACGTGTCGGACGCCTCGACGATCCTGGCCTCGATCATCACCTGACGGACCGAAACGTCGATCTTCTTGATGAGCGTTGCAATTTCCTCGAGCTTGCTCGGCGTGTCCTGCACGAACAGCGTGTTGGTCCGCGGGTCGATCACGGCACTGCCACGCTTGGAAAGCAGCCGCTGGTTGGGATCCGCGATGATCGTCTGGAAGGCCTCGGCCTTCATGTAGTTGAGCTGGAAGCTCTCGGTGCGCGTCGGCTCGAGTTCCTGTATCTGCTGCTGCGCCTCCAGTGCCAGCTTCTCCTTCGTCGCAAGCTCGTCCCGTGGCGCGATCCAGACAACGTTGCCGTTCTTGCGCATGTCCAGGCCCTTGGCCTGGAGGATGATCTCCAGCGCCTGATCCCAGGGAACATCCTTGAGGCGCAGCGTGAGATTGCCGCCAACAGTATCGCTGGTGATGATGTTCAGCCCGGTGAAATCGGCGACGACCTGCAACACCGCCCGGACCTCGATGTTCTGGAAATTGAGCGACAGCTTGTCACCGACATAGCCGCGCCCGGAGGCGGCACCAATCTTGGTGGAGTCCTCGACCACCGGCTTGACCTCGACGATCAGGCGATTGTCCGCCTGATAGGCCGAGTGCTCCCAGTTGCCGCGCGGCGTGATCACAAGCCGTGCGTTGCCGCCCTGGCGCGAAGCCTCGACGAAATCCACGGGCGTCGCGAAATCCGTGACGTCCAGTCTTCTTTGCAGATTGGCGGGGATCTCGGTCTGGACGAAGTCGACTACCACGGACTTGCCCTGCCGCCGGATGTCGATGCCGGTGGCGTTGTCGGACATGTCCACCACGAGCTGCCCCTCGCCGCTCTTGCCGCGCCGGAAGTCGATGTTGAGCAGGGAGTGCGGGGCGTTGCCCTTCCCTTTAGCAAATTGCTGCGTGTCGTTCGCCAAGCCCATGGCGACTCCGCCACCACCCTGCAGCGAAATTACGAACTGACGGCCATCCATCAGGGTCTCGTACTTCACCGGTCGCGCGAGGTTCAGCACTACGCGCGTGCGCCCGGCCGACTGCCCCAGGCGCACCGACCGCAGTTCGTTGTTGCCGATCTCCTGCGTGCTCTTGCCCATGCCGTTGACGGTGCCGGGGAAGTCGAAGGCGATCCGCGGCGGGTTGTTGATGGCGAACGCCGCGGGGGCGTTGGCGAGTGGCTCACGCGTTCGGATCTTGACCACGACGCGACCGCCCTGCGCCGACAAGGCCTCGACCGCCTCGATCGCGTTGGCCGCCGGCTCGGGAACCTCCTCCCGGGCGGCGAACCCCTGACCCGAGGAAAGTGCCAGCGCGGCGACCGCCGCCAGCGCGCGCAACCATGCCAACGACCGGCTCCTCATCTGCTCGACTCCTCTTCATCGAGCAGCCGCAGGCTGCTCGTGCGTTCCGACCACACGCCGGTGGTGTCCTGGAAAACCTCCTTCAATGCGACGGAGGTCTCGGTGATAGTGGTGACGATGCCGAAGTTCTGACCGGCGTAGTTCCCGGGCCTGACCTGGTAAAGGTTGTTTTCGGGCGTCTTCAGCAGTGCGAACATCTTGCCGTGCTTGTCCTGCAGCGTGCCGACCATCTTCAGGCTCTCGAGGGGATAGTTCTCCAGAGCCTCCTTGCGCCGCAGTTCGCTGGCCTGCAGTGGCGGCTCGGCCCCCGACTTATCCTTCGACTCCGGCTTTCTCGGCTTGAACGGATCCGACAAGTCGAACGCTTCGTAAGTGAAAGCCTCGTAGGGCGCCATCTCGGGAACAGGCTCCACCTTGCCGCGCAGGTTGGCACCGGACTCGCCGACGAACTGGCGCAGGTCCTGGTAGTCCCCGGTACCGCATCCCGCCATGGACAGCGCGATCAGCACCATGAGCAGACGCGCCCTCATGAGCGTTCCCCGGAGGTCTTCCTGCCATCCTTGCGCCTCTGCGCGCTGAGTTCCGCCTCGTCCAGGTAGCGATAGGTCTTCGCCGTGGCATCGAGCGCTATCGAGCCGTCCTTTTCCGTCGACAGCGCGATGTCGTTGAGCGTTACGATGCGCGACAACTGCGACACGTCGCTCGCGAACGAGCCGATGTCGTGATAAGAGCCGGTGACGCGGATCGTGATCGGCAGCTCTGCATAGAACTCGGACAGCGTCTCCTGCGGCGCCGGACGGAACAGGTCGAACTGCAGTCCACGGCCAAGGCCGGCCTGATTGATGTCGGTGAGCAGGGCCTCCATCTCCGCCTTGTTCGGCAGTTGCTTGAGCATCGCGCCGAAGGACTGCTCGATGTCCTGCAACTGCTTGCGGTGGACGTCGAGGTTCACGGCCTGGGTCTTGCGATCCAGGAAGCTCTGCCTCAGCTCCTGCTCCTTGAGAGCCTCGGTCTCGAAAGTTTCCGCCTGGCCCTGCCAGTCGAGCAGGTAGCCAGCTGCAAGAATCACCAACAGAAGCGCGGCCAGTGCACCCAGCTTCGGCAGCACCGGCCAGTTGCCCATATCCTTGAAATCCAGGCGACGCAGCTCCTCCAGGTTCATGGCCTTCATCCCTTGCTCGGCACAGCGGCAGTGGCGGCCGACTTCGACTGGACGGGCGCTTCGCGCGAGAGCCGGACGTTGAGGTTGAACTCGTTCTGCGGCTGATTGTTCAGCTGCACCGACTTGATCTCCACCAGGGCCGGATCCTCCAGCCACGGCGAAGCCTCGAGATTGCGCATGAGGGTGGACACGCGAGCGCTGGAGCTCGCATACCCGGCCACGTTGACGTTCGGCCCCTGCTGCTTGACGGCCTTGAGATACACGCCGTCAGGGATCTGCCGGATGAGCTGGTCCAGAAGGCGTACGGTCTCGGAGCGGTTCGACTGGAGCGACTCGACCACCTTCTTCCTTCCCAGCAGGGCCTGAGTCTGTTCCTTGAGCTTGCTGATCTCGGCGATCTGCCTGTCCAGGGAGGCGATCTCTCCTTCCAGGAACTGGTTGCGCCCCATCTGCTCCTCGATGCGGCCGGCGTAGTGGGTATGCCCGGCGAAGACGATCAGGCCGCCCAGCACGACCGTGAGCGCGGCCATGGTGGCGAAGCGCTTGCGCTGTTCCTTGCGGCGCGCCTCGCGGTGAGGCAACAGGTTGATCGGGATCACTGATCGAACCTCCGCAAGGCCAGGCCGCACGCCACCATCAGGGCCGGCGCATCGGCCGCGAGCTGGCTGTCCTTGACGCGCGGGGACCTTTCCATGACGGAGAAGGGGTTTGCCACGACGGTATCGACGCCGGTTCGGCGCGCAACGACCTCGTCGAGACCCTGCAAGGTTGCGCAGCCTCCGGCCAGAACGATGTGGTGCACCTGGTTGTACTGGGTCGACGTGAAGAAGAATTGCAGGGCACGCGTCAGTTCAAGTGCCAGGGTATCGATGAAGGGACGACGGACGTCGCTGTCGTAGTTGTCAGGGAGTCCGCCATTGCGCTTGGCGCCCTCGGCCTCCTCGGCAGACAGGCCGAAAACCCGCTGAATCTCCTGCGTCAGCTGCGCACCGCCAAAGGGTTGCTCGCGGAAATACACCGACTGCCCGTTACGCAGGACGTTGATGTTCATCATCGTCGCCCCGACGTCGACCAGCGCCACCGTGCGGTCCAGCCCGCCATCTGGCAGTTGGGACTGAATGAGCTCGAAAGCCGTCTGCGCCGCGAATGCGTCGATGTCGACGATGACCGCCTTCAGCCCCTGCGACTCGGCGACCGCGACACGGTCCTCGACCTTCTCCTTGCGCGAGGCGGCGATCAGGACCTCGATCTCCTCCGGACCGTTGGCCGAGGGGCCGAGGATCTGGAAATCAAGGTTCACCTCGTCCAGCGCGAAGGGGATGTACTGATTTGCCTCGGTCTCGACTTGCAACTCGAGTTCGTCCTCCGTCTGCCCCGCGGGGACCACGATCTTCTTCGTGATCACGGCCGCTGACGGGAGCGCGAGCGCCACGTTCCTGAGCCGGGAATTGAGTCTTTTCCACCCTCTCTTGAGAGTGGCCCCAACCTCTTCGAGGTTCATGATGTTGCCGTCGACCACCGCATCCCGAGGCAACGGCTCGATGGCGTAACGCTCGAGGCGGTACCGGCTCTTGCCGGCCGGGGCCAGTTCCACCAGCTTGATCGATGAGGAGCTGATGTCCACACCGATCAGTGGCGGCACCTTCGGCTTCAGCAGTTCGGTCAGGATCTCCGAGATCCGCGATAAGTCGACTCTGCCCTTAAGCATTTTTTCTCCCTTGGCGCTGGCGCCAGGTCGAGGCGTGCAGCGCGGCAAGGCAAGCGCTTGTGAAGATACCCGGCGCGTTCCCCGGGGAACCGGGCCCTGCCACCCTTATAATTCGGGCCGCCCTACCCGGGGCTTCCCGAGCCGCTTCCCTTACATGCTCCTCCGCTGGTGGTTTCTGCCCTTCTTCCTGCTCATGGCCCTGCTCGTGGCAGGAGCTCTGCTGCTCGGCTACGCGGCCGTTGTCGCCTACCCGGGACTGCCATCCCTGGAAGTGCTGACCGACTACCGCCCGAAGGTGCCGATGCAGGTGTTCAGCACGGAGGGGGACCTCATCGGAGAATTCGGCGAGGAAAGGCGCGCGGTGGTGGCCATCACCGAAGTTCCCAAACCCCTCATCCAGGCCATCATCGCCGCCGAGGATGAGCGCTTCTACGAGCACGGCGGCGTCGACTACATCGGTGTCGTTCGGGCGGCGCTGTCCAATTTCATCCGTGGCGGAGCCCGTCAGGGTGCCAGCACAATTACGATGCAGGTGGCGCGCAACTTCTTCCTGACAAAAGAAAAAACCTTCTCCAGGAAGTTCAACGAAGCCCTGCTGGCGTTCAAGATCGAGCACAACCTCTCCAAGGACCAGATACTTCAGCTCTACGTCAACCAGATCTATCTCGGGCAGCGCGCCTACGGCTTCGCCGCCGCTGCCCAGACCTATTTCGGCAAGTCTCTGCCCGGACTTAACCTTTCCGAGCAGGCAATGCTCGCGGGGCTGCCCAAAGCGCCCTCGTCCTATAACCCGGTGGCCAATCCCACCCGGGCAAAAACGCGGCAGGAGTACGTGCTGCGCCGAATGCGCTCCCTGGGATTCATATCGGACGAGGATTACCAGAGCGCCGTCAGTGCCCCCGTCCACACCAGACGGGAACAGCAGCGCTACGCGACGCGGGCCGATTTCCTCACCGAGATGGTGCGGCAGACGCTTTTCGACCGCTTCAGGGATGACGCCTACACCTCCGGCCTTAGGGCATACACATCCATCTCGCGGCTTCACCAGGACGCGGCCTACCAGGCGGTGCGCCAGGGACTTCTGGAGTACGACCGCCGTCGCGGACACCGCGGCGCAGAGGGTTTCATCGAACTGCCAGCCGATGCGCCTGACGACGCGATCGAGGAATTGCTGGGAGAGGAGACGGAGTCTGACGGGATAGTTCCGGCCGTCGTGCTGCAGGTGAACCAGGAGGGTGTCATCGCCTTCGCAAAGGGCGTGGGTCGGGTACGCATCGGTCCGGAGGGACTCCGGTTCGCCGCCCGGATGCTCGGAGACAAGGCGCCAGCCGAGCGTCGCCTCAGGCGTGGAGCCCGGACCCGCGTGTCGCGGGACCCCTCTGGTACCTGGCAGATCACCCAGTTGCCCCAGCCTGAAGCCGCGTTGGTGTCCGTGGATAGCGGCAGCGGCGCCATACGCGCTCTGGTCGGGGGCTTCGACTTTGCCCGCAACCAGTTCAACCATGTCACCCAGGCCTATCGGCAGCCGGGATCCAGCTTCAAACCCTTCGTCTACTCAGCGGCGCTGGAAAGGGGCTTCACGCCTGCGACCATCATCAACGACGCCCCCCTGAGCTTCGATGCCACCGAAACTGGGTCGGCAGTATGGGAACCCAAGAACTTCGACGGCGAATTCGACGGCCCGATCAGCATGCGCACGGCGCTCACCAAGTCGAAGAACATGGTCTCCATCCGCATACTGCAGGCGATCGGCCCGCAGTATGCGCAGGATTACGTCGTCCGGTTCGGGTTCGACAGGCGCCTCATACCACCGTACCTGACCATGGCGCTTGGCGCCGGGTCCGTGACTCCACTGCAGATGGTGGCGGGGTATTCCGCCTTCGCCAATGGCGGCTATCTCGTCACGCCCCACTTCCTCGATCGGATCACCGACGCCAAAGGCAAGGTACTGGATCGGGCGCGTCCGCCGCAGGCAGGAATCTCGGCGCCGCGCATCATCGACGCGAGGAATGCCTTCATCATGACCAGCATGATGCAGGACGTCGTCCGAGGCGGGACTGCGGCCCGAGCGGCCCGCCTTGGACGCTCGGATCTGGCAGGCAAGACCGGGACCACCAACGACCAGCGCGATGCCTGGTTTGCCGGTTACAACCCCCGACTGGTGGCTGTCGCCTGGATGGGTCATGACACCCCGAAGTCCCTGGGCGCGAGCGAGACGGGCGCCGCGGCGGCCCTGCCCATCTGGATGGCATACATGGAATCGGCATTGCGCGGAATGCCCGACGAACCGATGATTGCACCGGAGGGCGTGGTGGCGGCACGGGTGAATCCGTCGACAGGGTTGCGTGACACGCAACCAGGCGAGGGGCCGGCTGAGTTCTTCCTGCAGGAAAATCTGCCTGCGGAAGACGACGTGGGTGCAGCTCCAAGCGATCGCCGGCGTGCCAAGCCCGACGAACACGATGATCAACTGTACTGAACTCGTCCTCGCCGTCGATCAGGAGAACATCCGTGGGTCATGATTCGCCCGGGCAGCGACAGATGCGGATGCGTATCGCCCAGATTGCAGCGCGCATCATGGCCGAGGACGGAATAGACGATTTCGCTCTGGCGAAGCGCAAGGCCGCCCGTCAGGCCGGGGCCCCGGACACCCGCAACATGCCGGACAACGTCGAAGTGGAGCAGGCTCTGCGCGAGTACCGCGACCTCTATCAGGCCGGCGAGCACGCGGAACGTCTGACCGCGCTGCGTCGGACGGCACTCAATGTCATGCAACTTCTGGCGGCCCATGACCCGCATCTCGTGGGACCGGTGCTGACCGGTACTGCAGGCCGGTACGCCCGGATCGACCTGCACCTCTTCACGGATGAATCGAAGGAACTCGAGATGTTTCTAATCAACCGCCGCATCGACTTCCGGCCGCGCGAGGCGCGGATCCAGGTCGGTGGCGAGACGCGCATGGCACCAGGGTTCGAATTCGACTGGAGCGGCGCGGGTTTCAAGGTCCTGGTGTTCTGCAGACGAGACCTGCGGCTGGGCGTCCGTCTCGCGTCCGAGGGGCGGCCACAGGAAGGGATGCGGGCCGATGCCGTCGAACGAATGCTCGCGGCATCCGCGCCCGCATGACTGCGCAGGACCCTGACCGATACGCCCGGAACCCGCAGACACGGGATCGGTGCCGATGCCAGCCAGCAGGGCCAGAGCTCCCATGACCCTCAATTTTGCCTGTCTTGCGCCGAAAACCCGCTGGTCAGGCGAGTGCTCCAGAGGCAACGCCAGAAACCGACGCCATGCAGATCGAGCCCAACACCTTGTCCACTGACGGCAACGACGACTCAGCAAGATTCGCCATCCGGTCACGGGTGGAGATAGGCTTCATCCTGCGCCGGTCCATGACCGACGGTGAAATCGTCACTGCCCAGATCGCGCGAAGCCGGGATGCCTTCGTCACCACGCTGCTCGCCGTGGATCCCCAGAATGGCCTTTGCGTGGTCGATGCGGCCAAGGACCCCGCCGTCAACCGCGCCATCGCCTCGGCTGGAAGCCTGCTGTTCGAAAGCAGGCACGACCGGATCAAGATCCGCTGGCAGGTCGAACGCTCACAGCTCGCGGACTTCGAAGGTCACCCCTCGATCTACATCCCGTTGCCCGAAGTGTTGTACAAATATCAGCGACGGGAGTATTTCCGTGCCGAGACTCCGATCCTGCGCTCGGTCAAATGCAACATTCCGGTCGATGGCGGAAAGCCGCTCACGGTGCCGCTGTTCGACATCGGCCTGGGCGGCATAGGACTCATCGGCTTCCCGAGCGAGTTCCCGGTCGAGGCGGGACGGGAGTTCCCCGGCTGCACTATCACGCTGCCGGAAATGGGGGTGTTGGCGGTGACCCTTCAGGTGCGCAACATCATTGACTCGACCGCGCCCGACAACCGGACGAGCCGCCGAGTCGGCTGCGCTTTCGTCGGTCTCACGCCCGCAGGTGAGACCATGATCCAGAGATACGTCACCCGCCTGGAGCGGGATCGTCGCAGCCGTCTCGGCTGACCTGAGCGTCCCGCGCGTCAGGTGCCACGATCGCGCAGCCACCGGGCCGCGTCGATGGCGAAATAGGTCAGGATGGCGTCCGCGCCGGCGCGTTTGAAGGCGACGAGGCTTTCCATGGCGCACTTCTCCCCATCTAACCAGCCGTTTGCGGCAGCCGCCTTGAGCATCGCATACTCCCCGCTCACCTGGTAGACCATGGTGGGCGCTCCGAACTCATCCTTGACGCGTCTGACGATGTCCAGATAGGGCATGCCGGGCTTGATCATGACCATGTCCGCCCCCTCCTGTAGATCCAGCCCCACTTCCCACAAGGCCTCGTCGCTGTTGGCCGGGTCCATCTGGTAGGTATGCTTGCCGCCGCCGCCGAGGTTGCCCGCGGAGCCGACCGCATCGCGGAAGGGGCCGTAGAAGCTCGAGGCATACTTCGCGGAGTAGGCCATGATCCGGACCTGCTCGAAACCGGATGCATCGAGGTGTCCGCGAATGGCGCCGATGCGGCCATCCATCATGTCGGACGGCGCGACCACATCCGCTCCCGCCGCGGCGTGGCAAGCGGCCTGGCGGACCAGAATCGCGATCGTCTCGTCGTTCATCACGTTGCCGGCCGCGTCCAGCACGCCATCCTGACCGTGGCTCGTGTAGGGATCCAGAGCGACGTCGGTGATGACGCCCAGTTCAGGAAACCTGGCCTTGAGGGCCGCCACCGTCCTCGGCGCAAGCCCGTCAGGGTTGGCGGCCTCGGCGGCGTCGGGCGATTTTAGCGACTGGTCGACGACGGGAAACAGCGCGACTGCGGGGATCCGCAACTCGCAGCAAGTCTCTGCCACGCGCATCAGTCGGTCGATGCTCATCCGTTCCACGCCCGGCATCGAGGCCACCGGCTGCGCGCTATCGGCGCCTTCGACCACGAACACCGGGTAGATGAGATCGTTGGCGGTGAGCGTGTTCTCGCGCACGAGGCGCCTGGAAAAGTCGTGACGGCGATTGCGCC
>JBILUV010000265.1:0-4820 GCA_044370825.1 Burkholderiales bacterium
CGCGAGGCCGCCGCCCTGGCCGATCTCGCCCCCGACGCCGTGCTCGCCAACGTGCCCTACCTCAGTCTGGCGGCGGCGGCACGCGCCGGGGTCCCGGCCGCCGCCCTGTGCTGCCTGAACTGGGGGGACATCCTGGCGCACTACTGCGGATCTCATCCGGGCGCGGCCGGCATCCTTGACCAGATCCACCAGGCCTATGCCTCGGCCCGGCATTTCATCCAGCCGGCGCCCAGCATGCCGATGACCCGGCTCCCCAACGCGAGGGGTGTGGGCCCCCTCGGCCGGCGTGGCTTGCGCGACCCGGCCGCCCTGCGGGCCGCCCTCGGCGCCCGGACGGCCGAGCGTGTCGCGCTGCTCTCGCTCGGGGGCATCGGCTTCCCCCTGGACGTGGGCGCCTGGCCGCGGCTGGCGGGCTGGACCGTCGTCGCCGGCATGCCCGTACGCGGCAGCCACCCCGACGTCGTCCCACTTGAAGCGCTCGGCCTGCCCTACATCGAGGTGTTCGCCGCGGCCGACGCCGTCATCACCAAGCTCGGCTACGGCACCGTCGCCGAGGCCGGCCTCAACTGCATCCCGGTGCTGTACGTCCCGCGCGACGGCTGGCCGGAGGAGCCCCACCTGGAACAATGGCTGTCCGAGCACGGTCGATGCTCCAGGATGCCGGCATCGACCCTGGCATCCGGCCGCTTTGTTGCCGAACTCGATCGGCTGGTCGGGAAGCCCGCCCCGCCGCCCCCGCCCGAGGACGGCGCCGCCGGGGCCGCCATGCTGATCCGCTCGCTGCTGCCGTTAGAGGGGTGAACCCGCCACCACCGCCACCATGCCGATCCGATTGCTCCTCGCCCTGCTGCTCCTCTTGTCGACGCCCGCCCGTGCCGTGGTGGACGGCGAGGTCGACCCCAACACTTTAGAGTCCGCGTGGGCGGGCGTCGGCAGCGTCACGGTGGGGGGTGGGGTGTACAGCGGCGTGCTCATCGGCCCGCACCACGTGCTCACCGCCGCCCACGTCGTGGCCAACCGCTTCCCCGAGGAGGTCGTCTTCAACCTCAACGCCGGGGGTAACCTGACCCACCGGCTTCGGGCCGAGGCGATCTACGTCCGGCCCGGCTACGTCGGCGCGGTCGGCTTCAAGCCGGGCGGGCAATTCGACCTCGCCGTCATCCGTCTGGCCGAACCGGCCCCTGCCGGCGTGCCGTTCTACAGTCTCCACGACAACGACCTTCCCCAGGGGGCGATCATCACCTTCGTCGGCTACGGGGCAGGGGGGCTGGGGGTGCTCGGCCCGACCGAGGCGGCCAGGCCCAACGTCAAGCGCAGCGGCTCCAACATGGTCGAGTGCTTCGCCTTCACCGTCGACCGCGACAACTGCGACATGATCGACCTCGCCGGCAACGGCCCGCGGGCATTGTTCCTGTTCGATTTCGACGCACCGCTCCTGCCCGGCGCCAGGCCCAACGGCCGCCTGCCCTTCGGCGAGGCCACGCTGGCCGGCGGCGACTCCGGCAGCCCGAGCTTCGTCTACGTCCAGGGCCAGTGGCGCATCGCCGGCATCAACACCTTCGTCACCCGGGACGGCGCGAAGGGCCGCACCAGCGTCTTCGGCACAGCCGGCGGCGGGGTGCTGGTCTCGGGGGAAAACGGCGACTGGATCCGGAGCACAATCGCGCCCGCAGAGCGCGGCCTGCTGCCGCCGCCCGATCCGACACCCCATGTGCCCGAGCCGCATACATGGTTCTTGCTTGGCTTCGGCCTGCTCAATGTCGGCGTGGCCATCTGGCGGCAGGTCCGCCGGTCTGGCGCCCGGTGAACGCAGGCCTCATCGCCTGCCTTCCCAGGTCCCGGCGGGGCACCGACACGGACCCGCAACCATCCCCGCATAAGCTGTTGGGACCATACGTTCACGTCACGCACAAAAAACCTCGAGGATTCCATGCACTTCGCACGCACCGCGTCCCTGACCCTCAGCCTCGCCCTCGTCGGCCTCCTGTCCGCCTGTGGCGGTGACAGCAAGGACGGGGAGGAGAAGAAAGCCACCCAGGTCGCCGCCAAGGTCAACGCCGACGAGATCACCGTCCACCAGATCAACTCCGCCCTGCCGAGGATGAACAACCCCTCGGAAGCCCAGGTCAAGGCCGCCACCAGGCAGGCCCTCGAGCGTCTGATCGACCAGCAACTGTTCATCCAGAAGGCCATCGAAGGCAAGCTCGACCGCGACCCGCAGGTCATGACCGCCATCGAGAACTCCCGCCGCGAGATCCTCGCCCGGGCCTACGTCGAGCGCGTGATGGCCAACGCCGCCGCCAGCGACCCGGCCGCGATCAAGGACTTCTACGACAAGCACCCCGAGCTGTTCGCGCAGCGCAAGGTCTACCGCCTGCAGGAAGTCGCCCTCCAGGTGCGTGGCGAGGAGCTCGACAAGCTCAAGCAGGCGCTGCCCCCCATGAAGTCCCTGCAGGAGGTCATTGCCTACGCCAAGGCCAACAACCTGCGCGCCACCACCAACGCCTCGGTGCGTGCCGCCGAGCAGCTGCCCATGGAGTTTGCCAAGCGCATCGCCGGCCTGAAGGACGGCGAGGTGGTGGCCGTGCCCGGGCCCAACGGCGTGGCCGTCATCCAGATCGTCGCCTCCCAGCAACAGCCGCTCGACGAAGCCAAGGCCAAGCCCTTCATCGAACAGTTCATTCAGAACAAGTCGCGCATGGAGCTGGCCCAGGCCGAGCTGAAGTCGCTCCGCGCCGCGGCCAAGCTCGAATACGTGGGTGATTTCGCGAAGCCGGCCGAAGAGGCTGCCGCCCCCGCACCCGAGGCCAACGGCGGCATGGGCTCCTCGCTCGAGCAGCAGGCCGGCCAGCAGCCGGTGCCCGCCACCGGCGGTGGCGCGGACGACGACGCCCTGCAGAAAGGGCTGAGCGGTCTCAAGAAGTAAGCTCGCACTCACCAGGAAAAAAACACCGCCCAGGCGGTGTTTTTTTCCGTCATGGGCAGGCGCAGCCGGCACTGGCCCCCGTCTTGCTAAATGACAACGATCAAAGTCCGGCAGGCGCCCGCGCCCAACGGCGCTTGCCCATGCCCGCCCGCGGGCCCTGACTGGAAGGAATGATGCTGCAGCCCCTCAGCGAAGCCGGCGAAATCGCGCCCCCCGCGGAACCCCCGCAGGCGCCGCCGACTTCCGCGCTGCCCGACACGACGCGCGCGCCCTTCACGCGCAGTCTGGGCGACCGCAGCATGTTCAGCGGCGACCTGCCGCTGGTGGCCTTCCTGCGCAGCCTGCTCAACCCGACCGTCATCCTCGCCAGCCTGGTGGCCAGTCTGTCGTGGTACGGGGTACGCATCGACGGGCACTACCTCATGCTGGGCGTGCTCACGTTCTTCGTGTCGTCCCAGCTGTTCGAGCGGGTCGACCTGTTCCAGCTCGAGCCCAGCAAGCTCCTGGCGCGCGCCTTCCGCGACATCATCCTGGCCTGGCCGGTGACCGTGGGCATCCTGGCCTTCCTGATCTGGGCCACCCACTACGACCGCATCTACGACACCCGCGCCCTGGTGACCTGGTTCATCGTCACCCCCGCGCCCCTGGTGCTGGCCCACCTCACCGCCCATTGGGTGCTGCGCGGGCTGGCCCGCAACGAGACCGCCCAGCGCCGCGTCATCATCATCGGCGCCAGCGCGCTGAGCGTGCGGCTGGCCAACACCCTGTCGACCGACCCGCTGCTGGGTGTGACGGTTTTGGGCTTTTTTGACGATCGCAAGGCACAGCGCCTGCCCAACCTCGGGCGCTACCAGCTGCTGGGCGACACCCGCAACCTCGAGGAATTCATCCGCGACAACCGGGTGAACCTCATCTTCATCTCGCTGCCCCTGGCCTCGCAGCCGCGCATCGTCAAGCTGCTCGACACCCTGCGCGACAGCACCGCATCCATCTACTTCCTGCCCGACCTCTACGCCTTCGACCTCATCCAGGCGCGCTTCGACGAGATGGACGGCATGCCCGTGGTGGCGGTGTGCGAGACCCCGTACTCCGGGGTCAACGCCCTGCTCAAGCGCTGGTTCGACGTCGTGGTGACCAGCCTTGCACTCATGGTGCTCTGGCCCATCCTGCTCGCCGCCGCCGTCGGCGTAAAACTGTCATCTCCCGGACCCATAATCTTCAAACAACGCCGTTACGGGCTCGACGGGCGGGAAATCCGGGTGTTCAAATTCCGCTCCATGCGGGTGCAGGACGACGGCCTGGTGGTCCGGCAGGCCACCCGCGAGGACCCCCGCATCACCCGCTTCGGCCGCTTCATGCGCAAGACCTCCATCGATGAGCTGCCCCAGTTGTTCAATGTGCTGGCCGGCAGCATGAGCCTGGTGGGCCCGCGCCCCCACGCCGTGGCACACAACGAGCAATATCGCAAAATGATCAAGGGCTATATGCTGCGCCATAAAGTGCAGCCGGGCATCACCGGCTGGGCGCAGGTGAACGGCTACCGCGGCGAGACCGCCACCCTGGAAAAGATGCGCGCGCGCGTCGAGCACGACCTCTACTACCTGCGCAACTGGTCGCTGTCCCTGGACCTGTGGATCTGCTTCAAGACCGTCCTGGTGCTGTTCCGCGACAAGAACGCCTACTGATGCCCGCGCAGCCCCTGAACCCGACACGAAAAGCCAACACAAAGAGAGCACCCATGCGAACCATGACCCGCTTCCTCACCCAAGTGCTTCTGCTGGTCGCAGCCACCATCGGCGTCGCCTCCGCCCAGACCGTGCGCGCCTATCTGCTAGGGCCTGGCGACGTCATCCGCGTCACCGTGTTCCAGAACCCGGACATGACCACCGACACC
>JBILUV010000266.1:0-4817 GCA_044370825.1 Burkholderiales bacterium
CTTGCCGAGCACCACGCCGGTGTTGATGGTGGCGTAGGTGTGGGCGACCTCTGGGAACTCGCGCAGCGCCGACTCCGCCTGCAGCACCTTGGTGCGGGTGAAATCCAGCGACGAACCCGGCGTGGTGTTGAGCTGCACCAGCACTTCCGACAGGTCAGCCTCCGGCACGAACTCGCTGCCGATGGTCGGCACAAGCGCGAGGCTCAGGGCGAAAGAGCCGACAGCGATCGACACCACGGTCTTGCGCCACGCGAGCGACCACACCACCATCCGCTGGTAGAACCGGCTCACGCGCTGGAAGCCAGCCTCGAACAGGTCGAGCAGCCACACCACCGGGCCGCGGCCGCGCATGCCCTCGGCGTCCGGATCGATCCATACGCTGGACAGCATCGGGTCGAGCGTGAAGCTCACAAGCATCGACAGCAGGACCGCCGCCGCCACCGTCATTCCGAAGGGATAGAAGAAGCGCCCGATGATGCCGCCCATGAAGGCCACGGGCACGAACACGGCGCAGATGGTGAAGGTGGTGGCGAGCACCGCGAGCCCGATCTCGCGCGTGCCCTCCAGGGCAGCCTCGCGGTGGCTCTTGCCCATGGCGGCGTGGCGCACGATGTTCTCGCGCACCACGATCGCGTCGTCGATCAGCAGGCCGACGCACAGCGACATGGCCATGAGGGTCATGACGTTGAGCGTGTAGCCCAGCGCCAGCATGGCGGTGAAGGTGCCGATGAGCGCGATCGGCAGGGTGAGCCCGGTGATCACCGTGCTGCGCCAGGAGCGCAGGAACAGGAACACGATCAGCACCGTGAGCAGCCCGCCCTCGATGATGGTGTTGCGCACGTTGGCCACGGAGTTGCGGATGCCCTGGGAGGTGTCGCGCACGAACGACACCTCGACGTCGTCGGGAAGCGTGCCCTTCAGCTCGACGACGCGCTCGCGCACCGCTGCCACCACGTCCAGGGTGTTGGCGCTCTGCGCCTTGACCACGTCGAGGGCCACTGCCGGCGATCCGTCGACCAGGGCGAGACTCTCCTCCTCCTCCTGGCCGTCGACCACGCGCGCCACCTGCCACAGATGCACCGGGCTGCCGGCACGCCGCGCGACGATGATGTCGCGGAACTGCTCGACCGAGCGGATGCGGCCCTGCACCTTGACCAGCTTCTCGGCCTGCGCGGTGGCGAGCGCGCCCGCCGGCAGCTCCTGGTTTTCCTCGCGGATGGCGCGGATCACCTGCTCCACCCCCACCCCCATGGCCTCCATCTCGGCGGGCCGCAGGGCGATGCCGATCTCGCGCTTGGCCCCGCCGACCCGCGTGACCCGGCCCACGCCGCGCGCTGTCTCCACGCGCTTGGACACCACCTGGTCCGCCAGCGTGGTCAGCTCGCGCACGCTGCGCTTCGGCGAGCGGATGGCGAGTGAAATGATGGGGAACTCCTCGGGGTTGAACCGGGTGATGACCGGCTCGTCGACTTCCTTGCGGAACACCGCCCGCACCGCCGCGACCTTCTCGCGCACATCCTGGGCGGCCTGGGCCGCGTCGGACTTGAGATCGAACTCGGCGATCACCAGCGACTGCCCCTCGTAAGAGCGCGAGGTGAGCGTCTTCAGGCCGCTGATGGTGTTGACCGCCTCCTCGATGCGCCGGGTGATGTCGCTCTCCACCACCTCGGGCGAGGCACCGGTGTACTTGGTGCTGACCACCACCACCGGGAACTCGACGTTCGGGAACTGCTCGACCGCCAACCGACCGTAGGAGAACAGTCCGAGCACCAGCAGCCCCACCATGAGCATGGTGGCGAACACCGGATTCGAGATGCTGACGCGGGTGAACCACATGGTCTCGGCTCGTCCCGGCTTCAGTTGCGCGGCCGGGGCCCGACCCGGACGCGGTCGCCGGTGCGCAGGTTGCCCAGCCTGGCGTTCAGCACCTTCTCCCCGACCTCCAGCCCGGAAACGACCTCGACCGCATCGCCGGCCTCGTCGCGCAGACCAAGGGTGACCGGCCGGCGACGCACCACCTCACCCTCGAGCACCATCACCACCGACTCCCCGCCCTCGTCGCGCACGGTACCCGCGGGGATCATCAGGGCCTCGCGCATGGTGCTGGAGGCCAGCCTGCCCTTGGCGAACATGCCGCCCTTCAGCTCACCCCCGGCGTTGTCCAGCCGGACGTAGACCCGCACCATGCGCGAGCGCGGATCGGCGGTCGGATTGATGCGCTCCACCGTCCCCCGGTACAGCTGGGCACCCATGCCATCGACGCGGAACTCGACCTGCCCGCCAACCCGCGCGGCGGCGATGTCCGAAGCGGGCACCTCCGCGGCCAGCTCCAGACGCGACAGGTCCACCAGGGACAGCACCCGTGCATCGACGGGGAGCTTCTCGCCGGGCTGGGCGAAACGCTCCGCCACGATGCCTGCCATCGGCGAGGCGATGCGGGCGTCTGCGAGGGCCTTGCCGGCAAGCTCCAGCTGCGCCTCGGCGGCGGCGACGTTGGCCTCGGCCACCGCGAGTGCGCTCGCCGCACTGTCGGCGGCATTGCGGGAGATGAAGTTCTGCGAAAGCAACTGCTCGGTGGTCGCCCAGTTCTTGCGGGCCAGATCACGCTGGGCCTGGGAACCGGTGAGAGCAGCGCGCCGCTCGGCCAGCCGGGCGCGAAGCTCGGTGTCATCGACCTGTGCCAGCAACTGGCCCGCGCCGACACGCTCGCCCTCGCGCACCAGCACCCTCACCAGTTCGCCGGCGACCTTGGTCTTGACCACGGTCTGGTCATGCGGCTGCAGCGTCCCGGACAGCGGGATGGACGGCTGCAGGGGCGCCTTCGCAACCACGGTGACGTCCCCGGCAGCCAGTTCCATGATCCGCTCGGCCGCGGCCGGCGCGGCAGGCGGAGGAGCGGCCCGACGGGCCTTGACCGTCCAGAGCACCGCAGCCGCCACGGCAACAATCACCAGAAGGGTGAAGCCGCGGCGCAGGGCCCGGCTCGACATCGACGGAGTTCTCATGGGCGTGCGCTTGCCCGGTTTGCGGTTTCGGGTCGCGCCATGCACGTGGCGGCGCCTATGCCTTCGATGGTCATGGCCAGGTGGGTCCTCAGATAACGGACGGGATCGATGTGCTGGGGGTCGCAGGCACTGAACGAGTGCCGCCACAGGAGCAGAAATACCAGGGGTGCCAGCATCAGCCGCGTGACGTAGACCGGCTCCAGGGCCCGAAACTCGCCCCGCGCGACGCCGACCTCGAGCACCCGCTGCACCAGCCCATAGCCGCGGCTGATGACCTCCTCGTAGTAGAACGCCGCAAGCTCGGGGAAGTTCTTGGCTTCGGCGAACATCAGCTTGGGGATACCGCCCAGCCGCGATTCCCCGACCTCGGCCCACCAGCCCAGCACGATGCGCTCGAGCAGGTCGGCCATGCTGCCCTGGTGCTCCTCGAAGGTCTTCTCGCCACGCTGGATCAGCGGGATCAGGCCGCCGCGGATGACCGCCTTAAAGAGGGCTTCCTTGGAGTCGTAATACAGGTACAGCGTGCCTTTGCTCACCCCTGCCAGCCGGGCCACGTCGTCCAGGCGCGTGGCGGCATAGCCCCGTTCGACGAACTGGTCCAGGGCAGCCGACAGCAGCTCCGCGGGGCGCGCCTCCTTGCGGCGGTTCCAGCGGGCCTCGCTCTTGAGTGAGGGCACTTGGGAAATGGTAAATGACCGGCGAGTCGGCAATGTAGGTCGGCGGCCGTCCGCGGTCAAGACGCATGCGCCCTCAGACTTGCGCGACCCCGCCCGCACCCCATCTGTCGGGAAGTCGCGAACAGGACATCAACATGCAGGCAACCGCCGTCATCCGCCCCGCCGCCGTCGCCGGCGCCTTCTATCCGGCCGCGCCGGAGCCGCTGCGCGCGGGCGTGCGCCATTACCTCGAAGAAGCCCGTCCCCACGCGAGCGGGCCAGTGCCGAAAGCCCTGATCGTTCCCCACGCCGGCTACGTCTACTCGGGCCCGGTGGCGGCCAGCGCCTACGCCCGTCTGGTGCCCTTGCGCGGCATCGTGCGACGCGTGGTTCTGCTCGGGCCCACGCACCGCGTCGCCGTGCGCGGGCTTGCCCTCCCCGGCGTGGACGCATTCGCGACGCCGCTTGGACAGGTGCCGATGGATGTCGCCGCCGTGGCCGCGATCGCCGACCTGCCCCAAGTGCTGGTGAGCCAGGAGGCCCACGCGCGCGAGCACTCCCTGGAGGTGCATCTGCCCTTCCTGCAGGAGGTGCTGGGTGATTTCGCCCTCCTGCCCCTTGCGGTCGGCCGCGTCCCGCCCAAGGCGGTGGCGGAGGTGCTGGAGCGCGTCTGGGGGGGACCGGAGACGCTGGTGCTGATCAGCTCCGACCTGTCGCACTACCACCCCTATCCCATGGCGCGCCACGAGGACCGCGGCACGGTGCAGGACATGCTGGCCTTGCGCACCGACATCGACCACGAGCACGCCTGCGGTGCCACGCCCGTCAACGGGCTGCTGCTGGTGGCCCGCCGCAAGGGCCTGAGGCCGCGGCTGCTGGACCTGCGCAACTCCGGCGACACCGCCGGCGACAAGTCGCGCGTGGTGGGTTACGCGTCCATCGCCTTCCACGAACCTCATCCGGGCGAGGCCGGGGCACCCGGCGCGGGCCGCGGCGAGGTGCTGCTGCGCATCGCCCGGGCCACCATCGGCCGCCAGCTGGGTGTGCCGCTCAGCGCGCGTGAGGAGGCCCCCTTCCTGGCCGAACAGCGCGCCAGCTTCGTCACCCTGAAGGCCGGCGGAAGACTGCGCGGCTGCATCGGTTCGCTGGCGGCCTA
>JBILUV010000270.1:0-4720 GCA_044370825.1 Burkholderiales bacterium
CCGGGAATCGCTTAAGGTAGGACAGCGAGGAGTAACCTGTTCCGAAGTCGTCGATCGATAGTCGCAAGCCCAGCGCCTTGAGGGCATGCAGGGTCGCGAGGTTCTGGGCACGGTCATCGACGAGCATGCTCTCCGTTACCTCCAGCTCCAGCAGGTGCGGGTCGACTCCGGTGCGTTGGAGGATTCCTGCGACCTGGGCGGTGAAACCGGGTTGCTGGAAGTGCGGGCTGGCAATGTTCACTGAGACATGCACCGACGGCATTCCCGCGTCCTTCCAGCTGCGCAGTTGGGCTGCTGCTTCGGAGAGAGCCCACTCCCCGATCGCGACTATCAGTCCGGCGTCTTCGGCCACCGGAATGAACTCCTCCGGGGAGACCAGTCCGAGTTCAGGATGTGGCCAACGGATGAGGGCCTCGGCGCCCACCAGTCGGCCCGATCGGAGGTCGAGTTTCGGCTGGTAGCGCAGCTCGAAGTCCCCCCGCTCGACGGCGCGACGCAAACGCGACTCGAGGGCAAGACGCTCCTGCGCGCGTGAGTTCATCTCCCTGTCGTAGAAGCGGTAGTTGTTACGACCCTGGCTCTTCGCGAAGTACATCGCGGCGTCCGCGTTCTTCATCAGCGCGTCCGCGTCCCGACCATCCATGGGAAACAGCGAGATGCCGATGGATGCGGTGATGAACATCTCCTGGCCGTCGACCTCGAAGGGGCGCTGCAGGACCTCGAGCAGCCGGCGCGCCCACTTCGCGGCGTCCTCGAAGTGCGAGGCGTCGGGCACCAGCAGGCAAAACTCGTCGCCGCCCAGACGCGCCAGCGGCAGGTCCTCGGGATCCAGGGCGCGCGCTGGTTTCCCAGGTGAACGACAGATGCTGCGAAGGCGCTCGGCGACCGCGCTCAGCAAGGCGTCGCCAACTCCAAGACTGAAGGTGTCGTTGATGCGTTTGAACTGGTCGAGGTCGAGGGACAGCACAGCAAAGCTGTGATCGGTCGCCGCAGCGTTCCGTAATGCCGATTCGAGATGCTCCAGGAAGCGGAGTCGGTTCGGCAACTGGGTGAGACGGTCGAAATAGGCAAGTTGGTGGATGCGGGCCTCGGCCTCCTTCGTCTCGGTCACATCCTGGATGGCGCCGTACACCTGCTGAGGGCTGCCGTCCGGGCCTGGGACCACGTCGGCATGGATACGCACGTACCGAAGGGTACCGTCGGGACGCACGACGCGATGAATCAGCTCCCGCACCGGGCGCGCCTCCTCAAGAGATGTGAGCACGGCCCTCACCTCTGCGACCTCGTCCGGGTGAACCCTCTGGAGCATGGCCGCGCGGCTCGGTTCGATCTCTCCAGGCTCATACCCCAGGATGCGGAAGGTTTCCTCGGACCACCGGGTCTGGGCACTGACCAGATCCCAGCGCCAGGACCCGAGGCGCGCGACCCGCTGGGCACTCGCCAGCAGAGCCTGGTTTTCCACCACGGACTCGAAGGCCTCCGCCGCCCGCAGAATGTAGCGGACACGGTGGCCGAGAATGCCCCAGTTGATCGGTTTGCTGATGAAGTCCGTAGCACCGGCCTCGTAGGCACGGTTGATGGATTCCAGGTCGTCCAGACCGGTGAGCATCAGCACGGGCACATGCGTGCCATGCGGGTCCCTGCGCAACGCGGCGACAGCCTCATAGCCGTCCATTCCGGGAAGCATGACGTCCATCAGGACGATGTCCGGGCGCCGGCTGTGGAACACCTCCAGGCCGCTCTCTCCATCCATCGCGACGAGCGCCTCGAATCCGGCGCTCTCCAGGGTGCGGCGCGCGATCAGACGGATCGTCGGGTCGTCATCGACGATCAGAGCGACATGGGCCGGCTTGGTAGTTGATTCGACCATGAGATCCAGGGTGACTCGGCGAGCGGACGGCTTCGGGTGCTGCCCTGCATCGGTTACGGCTAGCCCAGGGTTATCTTTACTCGAATGCAGCGCTGGGCGGCACTGACGCTGATCCGGCTTGCGTCACGTGCACCCGCTTGCGCCTTCAATGGATGGGAGGGAACCTGCCAGATACCGGCCGGTGTGGCCCAGACCGAGCCGCGCGATGTGCTCCGGCGTGCCGCAGCCCACCACCGATCCGCCTCCCTGGCCGCCCTCCGGACCCATGTCGATGATCCAGTCGGCTGTCTTGATCACGTCGAGGTTGTGCTCTATGACCACGATGGTGTTGCCCCGGTCGCGCAGCCGGTGCAACACCTCCAGCAGCAATTCAACATCCCCGAAATGCAGTCCGGTGGTGGGTTCATCCAGGATGTAGAGAGTGCGGCCGGTATCCCGCTTCGACAGCTCGAGGGCCAGCTTGACCCGTTGCGCCTCGCCACCCGAGAGCGTGGTGGCGCTCTGGCCGAGGGTGATGTAGCCCAGCCCGACCGCCTGCAGGGTGTCCAGCCGCGCTGAGATGGCTGGCACAGGCTGGAAGAAGTCCCTGGCCTCGTCTACGGTGAGGGCCAGGACCCCGTGGATGTTGAGCCCTTTGTAGCGCACTTCGAGAGTCTCCCGGCCATAACGGCGCCCATTGCAGATGTCGCAGGGCACGTGGATGTCCGGCAGGAAGTGCATCTCCACCCGCACCATGCCATCCCCTTGGCAGGCCTCGCAACGTCCGCCCTTCACGTTGAAGGAGAAACGCCCCGGTCCATAACCGCGCTCTCGCGCAAGCGGGACGGCGGCGAACAGTTCGCGGATGGGGGCGAACAGGCCGGTGTAGGTGGCCGGATTGGAGCGGGGTGTGCGGCCGATCGGGCTCTGGTCCACGTTGACCACCTTGTCGATGTGCTCGAGCCCGGTGATCTCGTCGTGACTGGCAGGCTCCTCATGGCTGCCGTGCAGGTGGCGGGTGGCGCCGCGGTGGAGTGTGTCGTTCACCAGCGTCGACTTGCCGGAGCCCGATACGCCGGTGACGCACACGAACAGGCCCAGAGGAATGGAGACGTCCACGTGTCTGAGGTTATTGCCGCGGGCGCCGCGGATGATCAGCTGGCGCGCCGGATCCGGCAGGCGCGTCCGCTCCGGAACCGGGATGACCCGGGCGCCCGACAGATATTGACCGGTCAGGGACGCCGGAGCGGCGGCGAGTTCGGCAGGGGTTCCGCTGGCTACCACCCGGCCACCGTGCACGCCGGCGCCCGGGCCCATGTCCACGACGTGGTCTGCCCGCCGGATGGCGTCCAGATCATGCTCCACGACGATGACCGAATTGCCCATGTCGCGCAGCCTCTCCAGCGTCAGCAGCAGACGTTCGTTGTCCCGCTGGTGCAGTCCGATCGAGGGCTCATCGAGAACGTACATGACGCCGGTGAGGCCTGTGCCGATCTGACTGGCAAGCCGGATGCGCTGTGCCTCTCCGCCCGAGAGGGTGTCTGCGGCGCGGTCCAGGGACAGGTAGCCCAGACCCACGCTCAGCAGGAAATGCAGTCGGGAGGCGATCTCCTGGACGATACGTTGTCCGATCGCCTCCTTCGCACCCTCGAGCCGCAGTTCGCGAAAGAAATTCGCGCATGCCTCCAGATCGAGTGCCTCCACCTGGGGCAGCGAGCACTCGCCGACGAAGACGTTGCGGGCCTCGGCACGCAGGCGAGTGCCCAGACAGTCCGGACACGTGGAGACGGTCTGGTAGCGCGCGAGTTCCTCCCGAACCACCGGGGAGTCGGTTTCGCGATAGCGCCGCTCGATGTTGGGGAGAATGCCCTCGAACTCGTACTCGCGGACGTGCATGGAGCCCTTGGGGTCGGTGTAGGTGAAACGGATCTTCTCCCGCCCGGAGCCATGCAGCACGAGGTCCTGCACCGCCTCCGGCAGGGTCTCGAAGGCAGCCTCCACATCGAAGTCTGCATGGCGCGCGAGGCTCTCGAGCATCTGGAAATAGAATTGGTTGCGCCGGTCCCAACCCTTGATGGCCCCGGCTGCAAGGGATTGCTGGGGAAAGGCAACGATGCGCCTGGGGTCGAAGAAGGCGGCCACCCCCAGTCCGCCACAGGCGGGACAGGCGCCCGCCGGGTTGTTGAACGAAAACAGGCGTGGTTCGAGTTCCGCGAGAGCGAAGTCGCACTGCGGACAGGCCATTCGTGCGGAGAAGGCGTGTTCCCCGCCGTGGTCCATGTCGGCCACCAGCACCCGGCCTGCTCCAAGGCGCATGCAGGTCTCTACCGACTCGGCAAGTCGCTGCCTTGCCTCCTCGCGCACGCGCAGACGGTCCACCACCACGTCGATGGCGGGTTGCCCGCCCAGCGGAGCCACAGCAGGCGCGTCGAGTTCGCGGACCTCACCGTCGAGGCGGACGCGCACGAAGCCCTGGGCACGCAGGTCTTCCAGCATGGCCTCCACATCCCCGGTCCGGTGCGCTGGCAGCGGCGCCAGCAGCATGATCCGCGTGTCCCGCGTCATGGCCAGAACGGTGTCCACCACCTGGGATACCGTCTGGGCGGCCAGTGCGCTACCGTGGGTCGGGCAGCGCGGTTCGCCGACCCGGGCGAACAGCAGCCGCAGGTAGTCGTGAACTTCGGTGATGGTGCCGACCGTGGAGCGGGGGTTGTGGCCGGCGGTCTTCTGCTCGATGGCGATGGCCGGGGAGAGCCCTTCGATCATGTCGACGTCGGGTTTCTCCATCAGGTGCAGGAACTGCCGGGCGTAGGCCGACAGGGATTCGACGTATCGCCGCTGGCCCTCCGCGTACAGGGTGTCGAAGGCCAG
>JBILUV010000271.1:0-4648 GCA_044370825.1 Burkholderiales bacterium
AGGCACCGGTTGCAGCGGGTCGACGCGTAGTTCGCGCATCCGTCCCGTCTACCGCGGGCATTGCCGAAGGGTCGATGTGGCTTACGCTTGCTCGGGGGAGGCGGCGGTCAGTATTTCAAACGTGTGGCTTGACGGTACGAGTCGGAGGGTGCCCCGAACGCCTCACGCTGCCGGTTCCGCTCGCGTCGCTCTACCCCAACGGGCGCACCGGTAGCGTGGTCGTCGAGCGAATGCCCTGGCGAAATCCGATGGGCAGTGGAGCGCGGCTCAGTCTCGGGGCGGAGCTGGCAAGAGATCCGGAGTCGCGCGCGTGCTGCGGCGGGCCGGGTCCGGGAGCGGGCGCGTGACCGAACGGCTGGCTTGCGGCCCCGACGGCCGCAAATGACACGCCCGCGCCGGCGAGCTCTGGCCGGCGCGGGCGTGTTGCAACAGGTGGTGTGTCTAACGAGCGGTGACGCGGGCGCGGCGGCGTCCGAATGCTAGGACGAGGAGGCTCAGAGCAGCCAGAGAAAGGGCGCCAGGCTCTGGTACCGAATAGGACGAGGCGCCGTAGAAGCCGTTGCCGTTGGCCACCTGATACGAGGCGTACAGGGCGGGCGCCCCTCCCGGCGTCAGGGCTATGAAATCCATCGCACTGATGCCATTCGTCGCGCTGAGGGTGCCCGTCCCCGAGAGTGGCTGGTTGCCAGTGGGCAGACCGACCCGCATGTCGAAGCCGTACTCAATGCCTTGTGGGGGACCACCGTACGGCCAACCATTGACGTTGAAGTTCAGCGGGCCGGGAAGGCTAAAAGACAATACCTGGGGTGGCGTTGCCGGCGCGAAGTTGAGGAAAAAGGACCCGATCATGGTCGTGTTCGGGTCGCCCGGCGTGAGATTCCACGACAAGTCGACGGCAAAGCCGGGATTTGACGCGCTGTCCGCGATGGTCAAGGTCCCGAAACTGCCGCTGGGGCTGCAACTGTCCGGCGATGTGCTGTAGTCGAGCGAACATCCGAAGGTGAACGTAATGGGTGCCGCTTGAGCGGAGGGCAGCGGCAGGAATATCGACACTGCGACCGCCATAACGGAACAAATCCGAGACGTACCCAACCGGCGCATATCCTTGCTCCTGAGGATTTTCTGGGACCAAATTTTTTTGGTCCGTTTGAATATGCGAGCAAGCAAATGCCCGGCCATTTCTCAGGATGTGGTTGATGGTTTTCTTAAGGCCATGATCGCGCGTGTTTTTTATGTAATCCATGCGCTTACGCTGGCGTCTGCTGGTGGGCGCGCAAGAGTCCAGTGTAAAGATTTTCGAATCGATGGATATACGCCTCGGGTTTCGCCTGTGCAGCCCGATGCGCTGTGCCGATCAGACCCAGTACACCGTTGACGGGGGTGCGAGGCAGGGGATTGCCTGTACGGCGCTGGTGCCGAGCGCCTGCGCCGTCGCCATGATCCTTGGCGTCGATACCGATCGGGCGGCCGACAGGTAGGGAGCCGGCGCTGCCTGCTGCGGGGCGACTGCGGCTCGCTCGTCAGCCCGGCGGCGGCAGCCGCCCCAGCACCTGTTCGATGGCCATGCCGAGGGCGAGGACGCGCCGGTCGCTGCCCGCCGGACCATCCAGGCTGAGACCCACTGGCAGGCCGGTGGCGGGACCGAGGCCGGCGGGCAGGGCGAGACTGGGGATGCCGGCGTTGCTGCTGGGCGACAGATTGCGGATGTAGTTCATGAACACTGGCTGTGCGGCGGCCTCGGGCCCCTGCGGGCAGGCGACCTCGGGGCAGGTCGGGTAGACCAGTGCGTCGATGCGGTGGTTGGCGAAGGTCTCGGCGTAGTGGGCCTGGAGCTCGGGCCGGGTCTCGCGCATCGCACGCTCGTAGAGCGGTCGGGCATCGACCAGACCGTCTGGTGCCGGCAGCTTGCGCGGCAGCACCAGCATGTCGTAGACGCCCTTGACGTCCTGGCTGGCGACCTGTGCAGCCAGCTGTTCCACGGTGAGCCCGATGCCATGCTCGCGCAGATACGCAGCCATGTCGTCATACGCCTCGTAGACGGCCACTGGCATGCTGGTGGCCTCCTCAAGAGCCGCGAGCCGGGGCATGTCCACTTCCACAAACTCCACGCCCGCTGCAGCCAATGCTGTGAGAGCCGTGTCCATCACGGCCCTGGTATCGACGTCCATGCCGGCGAAGAAGAAATCGCGGAACACGCCCAGCCGCACGCCGGCGAGCGTCGCAGCGGCCACCGGTGTCTCTCCGCTCAGCACCGCGTCCAGAAGTGCCACGTCCGCCACGGTCCGCGCCATCGGGCCGGCGGTGTCGCGGGTGTGGGAGATCGGGGCGATGCCTTGGCCGCTGTAGCGCCCGACGGTAGGACGGTAGCCCGTGCCGCCGGTGAGCGTGGCGGGCAGGCGCGAGGAGGCGCCGGTGTCCGAGCCCAGGCCGCCGGGCGCCAGCCGCGCGCCGATGGCGGCGCCGGTGCCGCTGCTGCTACCGCCCGCGATCCGGGTCGGGTCGTAGGGGTTGCGCACGCCGATGGGCGCCTGTTGCCAGAAGGCCTCGTTGTAGCCGGCGATGCCGAAGGCCAGCTCGTGCATGTTGGTCTTGCCGAGGATCACCGCGCCTGCGTCCAGCAGCGCCTGGGCGACCGGCGCGTTGCGGGACGGGATGAAGCCGCGCAGTGCCGGGGTACCCGCGGTGCAGGGCAGGCCGGCCACCTGGATGTTGTCCTTCACCACCAGGGGCACACCATGCAGGGGGCCGAGTGGCTTGCCCTCCGACCGCGCCGCATCGGCGGCCCGGGCGGCTGCCAGCGCCCCATCCGCATCCAGGGTGATGAAGGCGTTGAGGTGACGGTGCGCCTGCGCCCGCTCGAGCAGGTGCCGCGTGAGCTGCTCGCTGCCGATCTCGCCGCTCCTGATGCTGGTGGCGGCCTCGCCCACGCCGAGTTCGGCGAGGGTGTCCATATGCGGTGAGGATAGGGGCGCCGTCGGGTCGATGGGGTGGCTCATGGCAGGGCTTCCGCTACGGGGTTGGAGGGGGTGAACGGCGGGGCGGCAGCTTCCCGCCGTGATTGGGTCAGGCGATGCGCCGGTTGAGCTCCGGCGGGTTCGCGGACTTCTCGCGGAACTCCTCGGTCGACGCTGCGAAGGTGATCCCCGCACGCTTGATCGCGCCATCGTCCACCTTGTCCAGCGGCGTGTAGAAGGGGTGGTGGTGCTCGAGGTAGGGGTTGTTGCGTGCCGCGTTGTAGCAGTGGATCACGGTCCACCGACGGTTCGGCGAACGGTTCTGGTCCGAGCGGTGCAGCACGTTGCTGTGGAAGAAGATGCCGTCACCGGGCTCGAGCTCGGCGTACTCGACGGGCATGCGCTTGAGGATCTCCTCGACCCGCTTCGGGTCGGCACCGACCTGCTCACCAGGGAGCACACCGTGCTCGATGCGGCCGCAGTGGTGCGAACCCTTGACCACCTGCAGGCAACCGTTCTCGCGGGTGCTGCGGTCCAAGGCCACCATGACGCTCGCCATGTAGGGAAAGATGCAGCCGTTGTGGTACCAGTAGCCGTAGTCCTGGTGCCACTCCCAGGCGCCGCCCTCGAGCGGCTCCTTGGCGGTGAGCTTGGAGTGATAGTGGTAGACCTCGCCGCCAAGCAGGTCCTCCATGGTGTCGACCACGCGGTGCGATCGCGCCGCCAGCCCGTACACGCTGTCGCCAGGGTGGTTCCAGGTGGCCATGCGCGTGGCCTTTCCGGAGGCGTCGTTGCGGTTGTAGAGGCGGCTGCTTAGCGCCGGATCCTGTTCGATGGCGGCACGGAGGATGGCGATCTCTTCCGCGTCGAAGAGCTGGCGCACGGTCACGTAGCCGTCGCGCTCATAGTCGGCGCGTAGCTCGGGGGTGAGGATGGATCCTGGCATGGTGCACTCCGTCTGGGTCGGGTCAGTGGGGGTGGGTGGCGTCCGCCAGCCGCGTCGACGCACCTGCGAGATGCGCCAGCACGGCTGAGCGGGCATGGTCGGGGCGGCGCTGGAGGATGGCGTCGGCGATGGCGGTGTGCTCACCATGAACGGCAGCTTCCAGCGCCGGTGAGCGCGCTTCGTTCGAGTGGGTGATGCGGATGGCGCCGCGCAGGTACTGGCCGAGAAAGGCCCAGGTGGCGCGCAGCAGTGCGTTGCCACAGGCGTCGGCGATGGCCTGATGGAAAGCGAGGTCCTCCTCCACACCGTCCGATCCGCGGGACGTTGCATCGGCCAGCCGGGAGAGCGCGGCGCGGATTGCGGCGGCTGCAGCGTCATCGTGGCGCATCGCGGCAAGCGCCGCGATCTCGGTCTCGACCGCGCGCCGCAACTCGTAGAGTTCCTCCAGTGTGGAGGAAGACTCGTGCAGATTCGGGTCCAGCCGCAGCGGGGTGAGCGGACGGTGCTGCGGCACGAACAGCCCGGAGCCCTGATGAGACTCCACCAGCCCCTCGGAGGCCAGACGGGAGACGGCCTCGCGCACCACGGAGCGGCTGACGCCGAAACGTTCCGCCAGGGCCGCCTCGGTCGGCAGTCGGCTGCCGGCGGTGAGCCGCTGGGCCGTGATGGCGTCGCGCAGTTCGTCAGCCACGCGGTCGGACAGACGCTGGCGGCGGCCCACGAAGGGCAGGTCGAGGGTCTTCATGGG
>JBILUV010000272.1:0-4631 GCA_044370825.1 Burkholderiales bacterium
GACGCGTGCCAGTTCGACGGGATGATCACCGCGACGGAAGCCGAAGACTGCCACGGCACCCGACCGGCATCCCTGCTCGCGCACACGGTGGCGGATGGTCGGCCTGATTCCTGCGGTGCCGGCGGCAGTCTTTCCGGTTCGATCCCTCGACTGCCACTGGAGAATCGCCCCATGTCCCGCCACGCACTGCTCGCCGGCCTGTGCGCCACGCTGCTCACCACCGCACTGCCTGTGGGCGCGGAAACCATCAACGCACTGGTGTGGTGCGACCACACGGACGCCGCCTTCCTGAAGGAATTCACCGCGCGCACGAAGATCAAGGTCAACGTCAAGGACTACGAAGGCACCGGGACCGCGCTCGCACTGCTGGAGCAATCCCGTCCGGGGGACTGGGACGTGTTCGTGGTCGACTCGACGGACGTGCGCCGGGTGGTCGAGCGCAAGCTGCTCGCGGAACTCGACCCGAAGGACTTTCCCATGGCGGACATCCCGGAGGCGGTGCGTCTGCCCGACTATCACGTGGTGGGCGGACGGATGTACGCCGTGCCCGAGAAGTTCGGCTACAACGCCATCGCGTTCGACAAGTCGAAACTGCCGGCGGACAAGGCCCGGGACATCACCACGCTGTGGAATCCCGCCTGGAAAGGCAAGGTCGCGATCTACGATTACTACCTGCCGGTGATCGGGCAGATCGCCGTCGCGCTCGGCCGAAAGCCTCAGTCGCTCACCGCCGCCGACCTGCCGGCGATCAGGGAAAAGCTCGTGGCCATGCGCGCAAACGCCGCACTGGTGGGAGACGTCACCACCTCGCAGACCGCACTGGCCACAGGTCAGGTCGCCGTGGTGGCGGGCGGCGGCGAGTATTCGGTGGCGGGTCTGCAGGCGGAAAAGCCCAACCTGGACTGGGTGCTGCCCGACGTCGGCGGGATCCGCTGGCAACAGGCCATCGGTGTGTTTGCCGCCTCGAAGAAAAGGAAGGCCGCCACGGCGTTCCTCCAGTACGTCCTGTCGCCCGAGGGGCAGGCGAAGCTCGCCACCTCGTCGTGCTACTGGGGCATGCCGGCCAATGCCAGGGCGACCCTCACCGACAGGCAGAAGAAGACCCTGCGCTGGGACGAACAGCCGAAGTTCCTGGCGAAGTCCCACCCCTATCCCTCGCCCTCCGAGGCCCTGGACAAGGCGATGCAGGACATGTGGGCAGACGTGTTGCAGAAATGAAGCCTCGCCCGTGCAGGACTCGGTGGTGAGCGCGGGCCGGGTCGCGGAAGCGGACGGCATCGCCGTCTGGTCGGCAGAGCAGCGCAGCGCGCAGCGGGACGCCGGCCGCGGGCTCGCGCTCGCCGCGCCCGCGGTCCTGTGGACCATCGCCTTCTTCCTGTTGCCGTCGGGGACGATCGTCCTGTGGAGCCTGTTCCGTCGCGAGGGACCGGATCTGCTCACCGAGCCATCCCTGGACAACTACCGCCGCTTTCTTGACACCGACAGCTTCCGACTGTCGGTGTGGCACTCGCTCGAGATCACGCTGCTCGTGACCGCGCTGTCGGTGCTGCTGGCCTATCCGCTCGCGTGGGTCATCGCCAACCGGATCACGCCGGCGCGCCAGCGGCTGTGGCTGATGCTGGCGGTGCTGCCGTTCTGGACCTCCTACGTGGTGCGCTCGTACGCCTGGCTGCTGGTGCTGGCTCCCGAGGGCGTGGTGAACCGCGCCCTGCTCGCACTCGGGATTATCGAGGAGCCCCTCGCGCTGTCCTTCAGCCTCGGCGCCACGGTCACCGGCTTCGTGCATTTCTTCCTCATGCTGTGCACGCTCACGATCTACGCGAGCCTGGTGCGCATCGATCCGCGGTTGCGCCTCGCGGCCGCCGATCTGGGCGCGAGCGCCGTGCAGACCTTCCTGCGCGTGACCCTGCCCCTGTCGATGCCGGGCGTGGCGGCCGGGGCCTTCCTCACTTTCGTGATCTGCATCGGGGAT
Source organism: Burkholderiales bacterium (assembly GCA_044370825.1). Taxonomy (GTDB): domain Bacteria; phylum Pseudomonadota; class Gammaproteobacteria; order Burkholderiales. Next base: position 1,973 of record JBILUV010000272.1, read on the forward strand.
TACGTCACGCCGCAGATCCTCGGAGGGAACACGCGGCTGCTGCTGCCCCAGGTGATCCTGCTGCAGATCAACCGCCGCGCCGACCTTCCCATGGCTGCAGCGCTGTCGGTGGTGTTGCTGGTGCTGGTCACCGCCGCTTATCTCGCCCTGGCGCGCTGGCTCACGGCGAGGCGATCGTGAGCGACGCCATCGCCCGACGGGCGCTCTCCACGCTCGTCATGGCACCGCTGTTCACGTTCATCTACCTGCCGGTCGCGGTTCTGGTGTTGTTCTCGCTGCACGCCGGCGCCGTGCCAGTACCACCGTTCGACGGGCCGTCCCTGTCGTGGTACCGAGCGGTTCTCGACAACGAGCGCGTCACGGGCGCGGCCTGGAACTCCGTCCTCGTCGGGGTCCTGTCCTCCGCCCTGGCGACGTTGCTGGCGACGCTGGCAGCGTGGGGCTTGGCACGCCACCACGTACCCGGGGCGCGTGCGCTCGAGGCATTGCTCCAGCTACCGCTGGCGGTGTCGTACCTCGTGATCGGCGTGGGTCTGCTGGCCGCGTTCTCCGCTGCCGGAATCGACAAGTCGCTCTGGTCGGTCGGCATCGGCCATGTCGTGCTGAACCTCCCGCTCGCCTTCGTGGTCGTGTACGGGCAGTTCGACCGCGACCAAGCGAAGCTCGAGCAGGCGGCCCGCGATCTCGGCGCGAACGAGGTACAGGTCTTCATCCGGGTGACGGTACCGTTGCTGCGACCGGCGATCCTCGGCGCCTTCCTGCTGTCGCTGACATTCTCCTGGGACGAGTTCATCGTCGCCTTCCTGCTGTCCGGATTCGATCCGACCCTGCCGGTCGTGATCTGGGGCATGCTGCGCACGGGACTGAATCCGGCCACCAATGCTGCCGGTACCCTGGTGTTCCTGGCGTCGCTTGCGGCCGGCATCGCATTCGAATGGTTTCTGGTGCGGAGGAGGGCAGGGTGAGCCTGATGCTGGATCGCGTGAGCAAGCGGTACGAGGCCGCGGTGGCCGTGGACACGGTGTCGCTTACGGTCCCTCAGGGCAGCTACGTGGTGCTGCTCGGCCCCTCCGGCTCTGGCAAGACCACCGTGCTCAACATGCTGGGCGGTTTCACCCCGCCCAGCGAAGGACGCATCCTTATCGAAGGGCGGGACGTCACCCTGGTGCCGCCGGCGAAGCGGCCGACCGCGACGGTGTTCCAGGACTACGCCCTCTTTCCCCATCTGAGCGTGGCCGGCAACGTCGGCTTCGGATTGTCGGTGCGCGGCATGCCACGGGTCGAGATCGCGAGGCGGGTCACGGCCGCGCTGGAGCTCGTAGGCCTTGGGGCGTTCGGTCCCCGTGGCATCGGCGAAGCATCCGGAGGGCAGCGCCAGCGCATAGCTCTCGCGCGGGCGTTGGTCACCGACCCGGCGATTCTGCTGCTCGACGAGCCCCTGGGGGCGCTGGACCTCGGTCTGCGGCGGCAGATGCAGGACGAATTGCGCCGCATTCAGCGAGCCGAGCAGCGGACCTTCGTCCACGTGACCCACGATCAGGAGGAGGCCATGGCCATCGCCGATCTGATCGTGATCATGAACGGCGGCCGCATCGAGGATCTGGGGCCACCTGCGCGGCTGTATCAGCAGCCGCGCACCCGTTTCTCCGCGCAGTTCCTGGGAGAGAGTTCGCTCATCGCGGGGACAGTCGCCTCCTGCGGGGACGGACGCTGCGCCGTCGATACCGGGGCTGGACGGCTGGAGGTGGCGGGCAGCCGCCCCGCCGGGAGCCGTGTGACCCTGGCGCTGCGGCCCGAGGGCGTGCGCCTCGGCAGCTCATCTCCCGGCGACCAGCCGCTGGGTGAGTTCCTGGTCGCGGAGACGGTGTTCCAGGGCAGCCTTGCCCGCGTTCACGGCACGCTCGCCTGCGGCGAGCGGCTGCTGGCGAAGATCGCTCCGGATCTGCTCGCGCCCGGTGTGACGCGCGTCCCCGCCTGGGCACGTCCGGGCGGCCTGGTGCTTCTGGAGGACTGACATGACCGACGTGACCCTGCTACCCACCGCCACTGCTGCCGAGTGGTACCGGGTGCGCCAGTTGGACCATGGGGTGACCCATGTCGACGAGCACTTCATCGACCCGTTCTACCGCTGCAACGTATGGCACGTGCGCGGGCGCGACCGTGACCTCCTGGTGGACAGCGGCATGGGGGTGGTGAGTCTCGTGGGACAGGTGCCCTGGCTCGCCGATCGCCCGGTGCTGGCCGTCGCCAGTCACGCGCACTTCGACCACGTCGGCAACCACCACGAGTTCCGGGAGCGCGCCTGCCACCCGGCGGAGGCCCACATCCTTGCCGACCCCCGGGACGACTGGAACCTCGCGGACCGTTTCGCGGTGGTCGAGATGTTCGAACGCCTGCCGCCCGGGGGCTACGATCAGACAGCCTACCGTGTGCGTCCGGCACCGGCGACCCGGCTGGTGGAGGCCGGTGACGTCATCGATCTGGGCAACCGGGTGTTCGAGGTGCTGCACGTTCCCGGCCACTCCCCGGGTTCGATCGCCCTGTGGGAGCAGGACACCGGGGTGCTGTTTTCGGGCGACGCCGTATACGACGGGCCGCTGGTCGATGACGCCTACCATTCGAACCCGGAGCACTACGTGGCGTCGATGCGGCGGTTGCG
>JBILUV010000274.1:0-4626 GCA_044370825.1 Burkholderiales bacterium
GAGCCGGTGACCCAGGTGGTGCCGCCGCCGGTCTTCCAGGCGCCATGCTTGTCCTTCCAGGTCTCGTGGCCGGGCTCGCCGGGGCCGGGGACGGTGTAGGTCCGCCAGCGACGCTTGCCGGTCTTGATGTCCAGGGCCTCGATCCAGCCGCGCACGCCGTACTCCGCACCCGCCATGCCGGTGACGACCATGTCCTTGACGATCAGCGGGGCGCCGGTGATGGTCTCGCTCTTGCCCGGATCGGCGACCTGCGCTTCCCAGAGCTTGGTGCCGTCGGTCTTGTTCAGGGCGATGATGCGGCCATCGATCACCGGGGAGATGACCATGTTGCCCGACAGCACGGCGCCTCGGTTGTTGATGCCGCAGCAGGCCACGGTGGTGGCGTAGTCGGGGTCAGGCGCCGGGTTGTACTGCCACACCATCTTGGGCACGCCGCCGCGGGTGTCGAGTTTGGTGACCACGCCCCAGCCGGTGGTGATGTAGAGAAAACCATCCTCTGCGACGGGCGTACCCTCGAGACCGGCGAAGGGCCACTTGATGATGTCCTTTCCGCCGCCCTGGGTGCCACCCATCGCCCAGGTGAACGCGACCTTGAGCTTCTTGACGTTCTTCGTGTTGATCTGGTCCAGCCCCGCGAAGCGGTGCGCTTCAAGGTTGCCGTGGTGGTTGAGCCAGTTGCCGGGCTCCTTCTCGCTGTTCACGAGACGGTCCCACGTTACGTCGCCTGCAAGGGCGGTGGCGGCGGCCAGAGCACCGGCCAGTGTTGCCGCTCCTCCCATCACTCTTTTGAAGTATCTGGTCTGCATGGACCTGTCCTCCTGGGTTATGACTGTCATACCTCCCGTTGTCGTGCGCTCGAAGTCGCTCGACGGCACGCAGTCTACCGCAGGATTTCGCCTGTCTGGCATGGACAAAACGCGAATCTTAATGCGTGTCCATACAGTGTCCGCCGTTTCGTGGCGAATCGTTATTCATGCCTGGGCCAGACCAACTTACGTTGTCCAGGACAACTTGTCACACGATGCAACCATGGTGCGTAAGAGACCCGAGGGAGGGTTTCCTGGCGGGTCTTGCGTCGAGGATGTTTTGTCCTGAACGCCGCGCGAAAATGCCGGGCCGAGGACTGTGTGTTGCGTTGCAGTGTGGCGGGCTGTGCCAAGCCTCCTCGTGGCCTCGCGCAGCAGTCGCTGCGACGATCAGGCGGCTCACATGGCATACGAGTCCATGCCGGGTTTCACATCAGGGAAGCGGAGTGCAGGGACCGGTATGCATCCTCCAGGTCGCGCGCGAAGCGGGCGCTGTCGGCGAGAGGTGAGGCGAGGATTCGGCTGCGCAGCGAGTTGCGCCATGCGACGATACGCTGCGGATCGAGGGCCAGCGCCACCGCCTTGTCCACATATTCCTGGTCCGAGCGCGCCACCAGTGTTCCGGCGCCGACCGATTCCAGCAGGCTCACACCGACCCGCGAGGCGTGCCGGTCGCCGGCCAGGGTGATCACCGGAACCCCCATCCACAAGGCCTCGCAGGTGGTGGTGGTGCCGTGGTACGGATAGGTGTCGAGCGCGATGTCGGCCCGGGCGTAGGTGCCCAGGTGCCCAGCCATCGAGGGCACGGAACCGCTGAACACCACCCGTGACAGGTCGCAGCCGGCCTGCTCCAGACGCCGCCGCGCCGCCTCCTGCACCGAGGGGTCGGTCAAGGACAGGGTCTTCATCATCAGCCGTGCGTCAGCCAGCTGGGCCAGGATGCGCCCCCACAACCCGAGGATGTGGTCGCTGACCTTGGCGAAGTTGTTGAACGAACAGAAGGTGACCTGGCCGGCGCTCAGGCAGGGGGCCGGGGCCACCTCGGGCGAGTCGGGGTGGGGGCGCCAGTTGAGGAACACCTCGGGCATGCGGTAGAGGCGCTCGGTATGCAGCGCGTCGGCCTCGGGGGCGGGGTCGGCGCGGGCGTCGGTGATGCGCCAGTCCATGGCGGGCAGGCCGGTGGTGTTGGGGTAGCCCAGCCAGTTGACCTGCACGGGGGCGACGCGGCGCGCCAGCACGGCGAGGCGGTTGTTAGCGGTGTGGCCGGCGAGGTCGACCACGACGTCGAGTTCGTCGTCGAGCATCAGGCGCTCGACCGCGTCGTCGTCCATGGCGGCGATGTCGCGCCACAGGTCGGCCTTGGCGCGCAGCCGTCTGGTGACCTCATCGGCATCCCTCGCGTTGCTGTAGCAGACGATCTCGAAGCGGCTGCGGTCGTGGTGATCCAGCACGGGTTCGAAGAAGAACGAGACCACGTGATTGCGCAGATCCGGCGATACGTACCCGATCCGCAGCCGCTTCCGGTCCGGACGCCCGCGTCGGTTCAGCGAAGCCGCGTCGCGCGACGGCGGCAGTTGGCGCCCGGCCTCCTGATGCTCTTGGAACAGCGCCTGCGCGGGCATGTCCGTGTAGTTGCCCATCAGCAGCATACTGCTCCAGGCGGCAAGGGCGCCGGGGTTCATCGCCAGGATCCGGCGCTGGGTGTCGCGCGCCTCCTCGAGGCGTCCCTGCAACTGCAGGGCCGTGCCGAGATTCAGCAGCGCGCCCTGATGCTCGGGGTTGAGTGCCAGGCAGCTGCGGCAGGCGTCCTCGGCAGCACCGGGTCGATGCCGCGTCAGATCGAAGGCGGACAGATTGGCATATGCCTCGGCGAGCGATGGCTCCACCTCCACCGCGCGGCGCAATGCAGCCTCCGCCGCCTCTGCGTTTCCGAGTTTCAGATTCGCAAGGCCCAGCCCCAGGAGAGCCTCACCCATGCCCGGATCGCAACTCGCTGCCGTTCCAAAGGCGACCGACGCCTCCTCCAATCTGTCCAGCGCGGCCAGTATCCTCCCGCGCGAAAGATGGAATGACGCATTGCCCGGTTCGGCGCGGAGAGCCTGTTCAACCAGGGGAAGGGCGCGATCGAGCCGGCCGGCCTCTGCTTCGAGCACTCCCAGCAGGAAACTGGCGTCGGCGTTCGTCGGGTCGGTTCCGAGGGCCGCCTCGTAGTCGCGGCGCGCACTGTCAAGATCCCCTGCAGCCTGGGCCGCGAAGCCGGCGCCCACGAGGCTCCTGGCTTCGCGCTTCGCGCTCTTCCACGGGAACAACTTCAACATCTGCGTATCCTCACGGTCGTAGGGGTCGACCCCTCGCGGACCTGTTGTCGACGTCGGGCAGTCAATCTTGACGGCTTCTCAGACGTCGGGGTGGGGTCCCCGCAGATGTCCGTATCGGCCGCAGCGAGCTCTGCTTCAGCCATGATGCTACGCCGGGGTGGTCAGCGTGGAGTCGAGCATGGTGGTGGCTCCGCGTGTCCCTCCTTGTGCCGCCTGACTCATGGGAGGCGATGATCGGGTTGCGGAAGGCCGGCGGGGCCAACCGGAGCGCGTGTCATGGTGGTCCGCTTTCCGATGGATGCATCAGAAGCTACACTCATCGCCGCCCGCCCAGCGTGAGGGGGGGCCGCCGGGGCCGGTGCGAAGGCCTGACGCTCGTTGCGTGCCACACCGCCTCTCAGGAGTCTCGTGGACGACACCCACCAGCTGTCCTTCTTCTCTGCCCCCGCGAAGCTGTCGCGGCCCCGGTTGTACGACCTCTTCCCGCGGGAGCGGCTGTTCCAGAGGCTGGACAGCCTGCGCGAGCATCCGCTGATCTGGGTGCAAGGACCCCCAGGTTCCGGAAAGAGCACGCTGGTCGGGAGCTGGTTGCAGTCCAGGGTCACGGGTTCCGGCGCGGATGTCTGGTACCACATCGACCCCGACGACAGCGACGTCGCGACGTTTTTCCTCCACCTGCGACTGGCGGTGGCCCTGCGCCATCCCGGGGCGCCACCCCTGCCTCGTCTGACGCCCGAGTACCTCGGCGACCTCAGTGCTTTCACACGACGGTTTGTCCGGGGATTCTTCGAGCGCCTGGAGCCGGGCGCGGTGTTGGTCCTGGACAACTTCCAGGACCAGGAGGAGGGGGTTCTGCACTCTGTGCTCGAGGTGATGAGCCATGAGGTGCCGGGCGCAGCGAATGTGGTGATCATCAGCCGCCGCGAGCCCCCGGCGCTTCTGGCGGCGGCCCGTGCCCGGCGCGATCTGGTCGTTCTTGGCTGGGACGACTTACGTTTCACACTCGGTGAGACCCGGGGGGTGGTCGGTGATCGTCTGTCGGCGGATCTGGCCGAGCACGTGCACCGCCTCTCTGACGGGTGGGCGGCTGGCATCACGTTGCTGCTTGAGCAGGCCCGGCAGGGTCGGCGTCCCGAGGCATCGGCCACCGGGGACACCCCCCAGGCCCTGTTCGACTACTTTGCGACCGAGGTGCTCGCGGGTCTCCCGGCAGGTGAGCAGACCACCCTCATGCGGCTTGCCACGCTGCCGGTTCTGACGCCGACGCTGGCCAACGCGCTTGCCGAGGATCCCGCCGCTGCCGATCTCGTCGAGCGCCTGCACCAGCGCAACCTGTTCGTCCAGCGTCTCGAGGGCCGCGAGGCGACATTTCAGCTGCACGGGCTGTTCCGCGAGTTCCTGCTGGCCCGGCAGCGCCGGACGCTGTCCCAGTCGCATTCGCGGACGGTAGCCTCGGCTGCCGCCCGTCTGCTGGAGAAGGCAGGCTTCCCGGCCCATGCCTT